>JBBSPY010000050.1:0-16712 GCA_038258415.1 Burkholderiales bacterium | reverse complement strand
CGCAGTAACGGCTGGCGAGGAGAAGCTTGTGGCCACGGGTGAAACACTGCTGTCCGTAGTCAGTCATGGGCCAGGCGCCTAACCCTTCCATCGAGGCGACGTCCCAAAGGCCGCTTCGCGCCCTTTGCGCCGCGCCTCATGGCAAACGTTAGGCCGACATGAAAGTCATGACCCAGTTGCAAATTCTCTGCTCCCTGACTCACCACTATCCAGCAAAGATGCCATGTCTTCTGATCGTTTCGACCCGAGCCGCACCGTTCCTGCGGAACCGGAAGGCATCGCTCGCCAGCGCATACGCGTCACCCTCCGGATGCTGGGCTCGCTCCTGCTGGGCGGGGTGGCAATCATGGGTTCGGTACTGGTCTTTCGGCAATGCCTGCTGCCGCTGATCGATACGGTGTTCCAGCCTGGGCCCGCATGGCTCAGCGTGTTCAGACGTGCCGGCATCATCCTGGTGGCCATGGCGGGCTACTGGGCCTATGTGCACTGGCATGAAAAGCGCAAAGCGACCGAGCTGCAGCTGCAGCCGGTTCCCCTGATACTTGGCGGTGTAGGCGGCGCCGCCCTGGTGGCGTTGCCGATCGCCATGCTGTTCGCGTGCGGCGCCTACGAACTGGTGCTTTTCCGCGGCGCCTCGCCGGCGCTGTTGGGCGTGGCGGCCCTCATCGGAATTGCGGCCACCCTGGAAGAGCTGGTCCACCGCTGCCTGTTGTTTCGGCTGCTGGAGCGGGCCTGGGGAACGGTGGTGGCATTGGCGGTGCAAACGGTGCTGTTCGCCCTGCCGCACTTGGATAACGTGGCGCACGGTGGACCCGGCGATATCGTGGCCATGCTGATGTCGGTGACAGTGCTGGGCCTGCTGTGGGGCGGGCTGTTCGTCCTGACGCGCAACCTGTGGGTGGTGGCCGCCAATCACGCGGCATGGAACTTCACCATCTTGCTCAGTGGCGTGCCGCTTTCCGGCATCGAGGACTGGCGCGCCGTAGCGCCGCTCGAAAGCCGCTATGCCGGACCCGACTGGCTGACCGGCGGAATGTTCGGTCCGGAAAGTTCGCTGCTGGTGATCATGTCGGCCACAGTCGTGGTTGTGCTGTTGCTGTGCGCGGCACGACGGCGTGGGGCCTTCCGCAAGCCGGGGCGGCCTGACAATTCGTTCAAGGCGACGTGCGTACCGCACGCGCCTTAACTCCGGCGTTGGCCCCTCCAATGCCCTACACCGAGCCCAAGGCAGTCCGCAAGTTCTGGGACTTTGCCAACAAATCCGGAGCAAGCACGCATCAACAGTTACGCCGTTTGAGTTGGAGGTTCTTGAGTTTGAGTCGTTTCGTTGCAAGCTCGGCAACTCGGGAAGCGTGGCGTACTTTACTGACACGCCAGGCGCCAAACCCAGCCCAATAGCTCGCCTCTTGGCTAAGGTGGCGCCTTCAGACTTGTCGGAGCTCGCAGCGGAGTTCGCAAGATTTTTCCCCGATGACATGCCAATTGACGAGGGCGAACGTCTATCCTTCATCGAGAGAAGGCTAGAAGACCCAAACGACTCGGAACTTCATGCGCGAATCAACGACAAGATTGACGCATTCGCGTTGCTCGACCAGTTTTTTTATGGCGAACACGAGGCGCCGATCTTTCACTCGATCAACGAACTGCACGACAGTGCTCTCTCTACCGAGCAAGTAAGACGGGTCATGTAACTCGGTAGCCACCACCGAGCGCGGCGCCTAACCCTTCGATCGAGGCGACGGCGGAAAGGCCGCTTCGCGCCCTTTGCGCCGCGCCATGCCAAACGTTAGGTCCCATCTCATGCATGGAGCAACACGCTCGGCTCTCATAGTCGCTGCCCTGGGCGGTTGCTTGGTCGCGTCCGCCCAGCTCGTGGAGCCTCGGACGGCAAATCAGCGCGCTCTGGTGGAGGCTGTTGCCAAGAGCATGTCCTCGTGCTTTACCGCACTCGGTCCAAAACGGGCGTTTCCCAGTGTTGCTTCTGCCCCGCCCCAAGGTGAGCTTATGGCTGCGGTGCTCATGGGAGCCAGTGGTCCGCGAGTCAGCGATGGCTACAACTACATGCTCTTGGTGCACGGCCCGTCGAACTCCGCATTCGTAGTGCAGCTTGGTGGCTTTGCAGCTTCTCGCAAGGTCTATGGACCTCTACCATTGAGTACCCAGTGCAACGATTCACCGCCGCAAGGCGCGTCAGGCGCAAGCGCTTCACCGAAGCATGGCACCTAACCCCTCATGTCAAACGTTAGGTGCTACAGACAAAGGCATTCAACATGCGCCCATCCAATTGGTACTCGCGCTTCGCAAAAGCTGCCGCACACTTCTGCGGTCGACCCCGTGTGTTTGCAATTGCAGTCGGCATCATCATGGTCTGGGTCGTCACCGGACCGATCTTCGGCTTCAGTGACACATGGCAGTTGGTCATCAACACTGGAACCACGATCATCACGTTCCTCATGGTGTTCCTGATTCAAAACACCCAGAATCGAGACACTGAGGCAATTCAAGTGAAACTCGACGAACTCATTCGGGCCACAAAGGGCGCGCACAACGCCCTTCTCGACCTCGAGGAACTCGAAGAAGGAAATCTCGAAGCGTTTCGCACGAAGTATCAAGCACTCGCTGCGTCGGCAAGAGTCGAGCTTGGGAGCGGGTTCAGCGACACTGGCACGCCACAGGTATAGCTCGAAAGTGACACCTAACCCCTCCATCGAGGCGACGTCCCAAAGGCCGCTTCGCGCCCTTTGGCCTGCCGCTCACGTCAAACGTTAGAGCCCGCCAACAGTTTTCTGTCTTCGCGCAAAGCGGCGTGGAAGCCGGTCTCGGAGATGAGGCCGTCGGCCTGACCGGAGCCCAGATCCAGCGCCGCCCAGGCCGCGTGGAACTACTTCCAGCCGACCGGCGAAAGTGGCACGCTGCGTTGTAGACCGTTGTGAACTAGTCTGATAGGGGGAGAGTCATGCAGAAACCGGCGTCTTCGTACTGGTTCCCGGCCAAACGGTATGGCTGGGGTTGGGGTCTTCCGAACACATGGCAGGGCTGGGCAGTCCTTGCGACATTCGCAGCACTGCTAACCCTAAGTGCTCTAGCGTTCCCGCCACGCGCTAGTCCGCTTGCGTTCACGGGGGCAGTCATCGTGCTCTGTGTCGTCTTCAGCGCAGTCTGCTTCGCCAAGGGCGAGCCAACGCGTTGGCGTTGGGGCGAATGATCTAGCCCTTCCATCGAGGCGACATCCCAAAGGCCGCTTCGCGGTCTTTGCGCTGCACCTCATGTCAAACGTTGGGCGACATTGGTTGAGTACCTCGCGAATTGGGAGCGTACCCTTGGAGCCGGACGGAGAGCGGCTCGTCGCGTATCTCGAGCGGAGGACACCATGGGACTCTTGACCTTCAGTATCAACGTCACCCTGGACGGCTGCGTCGACCACCAGGAAGGAATTGCCGACGACGAGACGCACGCTTTCTTCACCCGCCTCATGGACGAGGGCGAGGCTATGCTTTGGGGCCGCGTCACCTACGAGATGATGGAGAGCTACTGGCCAGCGGTCGCCCGCGGCGACGTGGAGGCACCACCGGCGATGCGCGAGTGGGCCGTCAAGCTGGAGGCCAAGCCGAAGTACGTGGTGTCCTCAACACGAAAGGACTTCCGTTGGACCAACAGCCACCACATCACCGACGACCTGCGAACAGGCGTACAGAAGCTCAAGGACGCGACACCGGACGGCGTACTCCTCGGTAGCGGCAAGCTCGCGACCGCGCTGGACCGGCTGGATCTGATCGATGAGTACAAGTTCCTCGTACACCCCAGGATCGCTGGCCACGGCCCGACCCTGTACGAGAGCGGGCTGCCCAGTACGCGACGCCTCGAGTTGATCTCGGCTAAGCCGCTCCGCAGCGGCGCGGTCGCCGTGCACTACCGGCGCGCGAACTGACTCGGAGATGGGCAAGCAGGTCAGCGGTCGACATCCAGCTCGCGCTCTCTACCGCTACAGTCGTCGGCCAACAACGCCTCTCAGGAACGCGGATGATCGTCCGAAAAGGTCAGCCAGACGCTGAACGCCGAACCAGCGAAGGTTTTGGCACTAACGATACCGTGAGGCTGTCCGATGCCGGTGGCCTCACGCAATTTGGCGCTGTACCTGCAGACGCTGCAGGCTGGAGCGCGCTCTTCCAATCGGCACTGGCACGAAGGGGAAGATGAACTTCTCTACGTTTTCTCGGGTGAAGTGACAGTTACCGAAGACGATGGACCGCATACCTTGTACCCGGGTGACAGCGCCTCCTGGCCTGCAGGTGTGCCGAACGCACATCACGTCACCAATCAAACGAATGAACCCTGCTCGTATTTGATCGTGGGTACCCGACTGACCCACGACGTTTATCACTACCCTGACGCTGGAAGAACGCTCTATTCCGAAGGCCAGACTTGGCGTCTCCTGGAGTCAGATGGAGCAGTCTTCAAAACGGGCCATTTCTGAGCGGATGCCATTGCCGCCCAACCCTTCCTTCAAGCGGACTGGCCTGCGGCCAGTCGCTTGAGTCAAACGTCAGGCGCCATTTACACCGACCCCTAGCAGCCTCCGATGAGTAACCTCCAGATTCGCGCAGCACTAACAGTGGATCGACTGCCGATCTATCGGATGCTCGAGCTCTACCGACACGACCTCTCGGACATCTGGGACCAAGAACTCGATCGCCACGAACACGAAGTACTTGCCGGTCCGTGGCAAAGCGTCGTCCAAGTCTTGGAAAGCGTGCCCTCGTGACGCCTAGCCATTCCATCGAGCGGACGTACCAAAGGTCGCTTCGTGGCCTTTGGCCTGCTGCTCATGGCAAACGTTAGGCGACCGGAAGCCGTGTCCGATCTATCGTCACAAGAAGCGGCCATCCACGAGCAGGTCCACATCGCTCCCTACGAACCTGCCTGGCCGGAGCTGTTCTGGCAGGAAAGAGAGCGCCTTCTGTCGCTGTTTCCGCAACTACTCGCAGTCGAGCACTTTGGGAGCACTGCCGTCCCGGGCATGGCAGCCAAGCCGATCATCGACATCCTGGCCGGAGTGGCGTCCATGGAAGCCGCCGATGCTGTATTCGAGCGCGTACTTTCTGCCGGCTACACCACCCTGCGCGAGTTCAACGCAGCACTTGCAGACCGGCGGTGGTTCATGCGCTCGGCTGACGGTCAGCGCACTCATCACCTTCATGTGGTCGTCCACCGTGGCCGGGTTTGGGCAGATCGGCTGCGGTTCCGCGACCTGCTGCGGAGCAATCCGCGCCTGGCGCACTCATACTCTCAGCTCAAGGCAGAGTTGGCAGGTCGCTTTCAGCACGACCGCGAGGCATACACCGATGCCAAAGCCGAATTCGTCGCCTCCGCACTCGCGGTCGCCTAACCCTTCCATCGAGGCGACGTCCTAAAGCCTGCTTCGCAGCCTTTGGACCGCCTCTCGTGTCAAAGTCAGAAGTCAGGCGCCACGAACAGGCGCCGAAATCCACGGAGTTCCGTCATGCAAATCAACGGCGAGTGTCACTGCGGCGCCATATCGTTCACGGCGGAGATCGATCCCTCGCGTGTGATGGTGTGCCACTGCACGGACTGTCAGGTTCTGTCCGGTGCACCGTTCCGTGCCGTCGTCGTCTCCTCTATCGAGAAGTTCAATCTCCGCGGCACTCCGAAGAGCTACGTCAAGATTGCGCAGAGCGGGAATCGACGGGCCCAAGCGTTCTGCACGGAGTGCGGCACGCCCCTTTTTGCCACCGCGCCCGAGAATGCGACCTCGGTCGTCATCCGCCTTGGCTGCGTCGCAGAGCGATCGCTGCTGCGGCCCGCCGCCCAGATCTGGCAGCATTCCGCGTTGCCTTGGTTGTCGGAACTATCCGCCGTAACTGGCTCGCCTGAGCAGCAAAGCTTCATGGCGGTGCCCGCTCAGTAGCAACCTCAGCTCCGCGACAAGAGAGTCCAAGCGCACTCACCGCACCTTGCAGAGGCAAGCATATGAACCAACCTGATCGTTCGGCAAAAGCAGAACTGGATCGTCTGTCATCTGAGTTCTTTCGAGCGGTCTCTTTTGAGAACGGCGGTGTTCCCTCGTACGGCGATATCGCCGCGCTCTCTATCGAGCGCGGACTCCTATTCAAGAACTCAAGCTCAACGCCTGAGATCTCATCGGTGCGCACATCAAACGGAGTGCCGTTCGAATCACAAGGAGTGATCACCACTCAATTCATCACCACTCCGGTCGGCCGGAGAGTGAGCGCCATGGCCTGGGACGACGAACGGCCTGGTCTGTCAATCTCAGCGTGGCCAAGCCTGCCTTAGCGCACATATGGGCAGTACATCTCGTCATTCCTTGTCATACCCGGGCTCGACCTGGCAAGCGGCGCGTGTTTGCGCAACGGGAGAGCGTTTTGAGTGACATCGAGAAGCAAGCGCATCAAGTCCTCGACTCGTACAAGGCAGCGGTTCTCGCAGCTGACGCAGCGGCCTTGATGCGTCTGTATCACCCCGCCGCTCGCGTCTTCGACGCCTGGGGTGTATGGCTGTACGAGGGCGCCCCCGCCTGGCAGCGCGCGGTCGAGGGTTGGTTTACATCCTTGGGTAGCGAGAAGGTCAGGGTGAGTTTCTCCGACGTGCAAGTTCTTGGCGACCAGCGGATGGCCATCCTCAGTGCCATCGTCAGCTATGCCGCCGAGTCGGCGCAGGGTCAGCCGCTGCGCACCATGCAGAACCGAATCACCTGGGGGCTCCAGGAAAGCGGTCACGTCCTTCGCATCGTGCACGAACACACTTCGGCGCCCGTCGGCTTCGAAGACTCCAAGGCCATCCTTGCCCGCGCACCGGCAAGGCAGCGTTAGGCGTCGCCATGCGCAAGACTCGGCCACCGTCGCTGGATGCCGGCTCCCATCGCTGAGCGCAATCGAACGTCACGTGGTCGATCCGCAAGCAGCAAGCGACGCCTGAGCCTCCCGCCGAGTGGACGGCCAAAGCCTGCTTCGCAACCTTTGTCCGCCGACCTTGCCAAACACCGGACCACACGAAGAGAGTCAACGGGAGATGTCCAGCCAAGGTCTGCGCGAACTGACGCAGCGCTTCGCAGCTCGAGGCCGGGTGGAGGCGATCCTCCTGCGTCCTGATCGGCTCGCGCCGATGGCGCCGGTGTCAGAAGCGGTGGCCGAGCCGGGTCGTGGTCTCATCGGAGATCGCCGATCGCTCGCTCTTCGGACCGGCGAGCTTGCTCAGAAAAGGGAGGTCACCCTCTTTCAGGCCGAGCATCTGCCGCTCGTCGCGGCCTGGCTTGGCCTGCCGTCGGTCAATCCCGCCCGGCTGAGGCGCAATCTCGTGGTCTCTGGCATCAATCTCGTATCCATGCGGTCGCTGTTCGCGGACGTCCGGTTGGAGTGGCGGTTCGGCGACGAGGTGGTTCTGGAGGTCACTGGAAGCTGTCATCCTTGCTCACGGATGGAGTCAGAGCTTGGCGAAGGCGGCTACAACGCCATGCGAGGCCACGGCGGTGCGACGGCCCGCGTCGTGGTCGGTGGCACCATACGGGTTTCGGATTCCATCTGCCTTCGGTAGCGCTCGCCAGCCTCGCCGTCATGTGGGGCATTTCGTCAACGGTCAACCCCACGACGCCGAAGGCGGCGTCCTCTCTGGTCCGCTCCGGCATCTACCGAATCACCCCATGTATGTGGGCCTTGCGCTCCTTCTCATCGCCTGGGCCGTGTTCCGTTCAAAGAAGGCGCGGCGGATGACAGTGCTTTCAGGACGGTGCCTTTGCGGCCAGGTGCGGATCTCGGTTCGCGGTGCGCCACTTCGCATCGGCATCTGCCATTGCACGAACTGTCGGCAAGAAAGCGGTTCGGCCTTTACCTTCTATGCGATCTGGCCTGCGCACCAGTTCGAACACACGGGCCCAACGTCCGAGTTTCATGGCCAACACTTCTGTCCTCGCTGCGGGTCGCGGCTGTTCTCGGCCGATGACCAAGAGGCGGAGATCAAGCTCGGAATCCTCTCGGGAGTTCCTACCCCTCTGGTGCCGAGCTATGAGCTCTGGATCAAACGCCGCGAGCCCTGGCTACGACCGATCGAGGGAGCCGAGCAGTACGAAGAGGACCGAACGTAAGGGGAGCCACAGTCGATGCTGCGTCGGCTCCCTGCCTGGCATCGCGCACCATGAGGCCTCGGCCTTCCGAACGCCATCACTGAATCGGGTCGTCCTATGTCAACCCCGTTGGGCTTTGTCGTCATCTACCGGGCAAGACTCCATGCCGGGAAGGAATTGCAGTACGTCAGCGCTTGGTCGACTGTGACCAAGCGTCTGCGCGCTGAGCGCGGAGGCCTGGGTTCGCGCTTGCATCGCGGACCCGACGGCATCTGGTACGCGTATGCACAGTGGCCCAGTGCAGAAGCCAGAAGCGAAGCTTTCGCACTCGGGCCCGTCGACGTCGACGCCGAGCGGCAAATGCAGGAAGCCGTCGCCGAGCGGCTTCCCGAAATCATTCTCGAACCGGTGGCGAACTACTTGCTGCCGGTGCAAGATGGCATCTCCGAGCTTGGCCATGGCGTGACCAATGTGAACTTGTTCAAGGCGGTGCCGAGTGCAGGCACCTGAAGCGTCAACTCGCCCGGAGCGGCCCATGAAACACCTTCCTGCCTTCGCCCTCGCCGCGCTCTTGAGCGTTGCCTGCGTTTCTTTCGCGGCAGAAGGGCTCATCTCGGTCAAGAGTCCCCATCCCGTCGGGCAAACGCTCGATCGGCTGGAGGCGGGCGCCAAGCAGCGCGGCCTGAAGGTGTTCGCGCGCATAGACCATGCGGCGGGTGCCGCGTCGGTCGGAAAGATCCTGCGGCCCACCGAGTTGCTCATCTTCGGCAATCCGCAGGGCGGAACGCCACTCATGGAGTGTGCGCAGACCGCCGGCGTCGATCTGCCACTCAAGGCGTTGGCGTGGCAAGACGACCAAGGCCAGGTCTGGCTCGGATACAACGACCCCGAGTACGTGGCCAAGCGCCACGGCATCGGGGGCTGCCCCGCGGTGGCGCCCATCGCAAAGGCGCTATCCGGGCTCGTCGCCGAGGCCGTTGCGCGTTAGGCAACCAGCAGGCCCTGGACGATGCGGAGCGTTCGGTCGCATCGGGCGGCGAGCGACTCGTCGTGGGTGACGAGGACGAAAGCCGTGCGCCGATCGCGGGCCAGCGACAGCATCAGCGCGAAGACGTTCTCTGACGTCGCACGGTCGAGGTTGCCCGTAGGCTCGTCGGCGAGCACGCAGTCGGGCCCGCCGGCTAGCGCCCGGGCGATGGCGACCCGCTGGCGCTCGCCTCCGGAAAGCTGCGACGGTCGGTGCGCCAGCCGCTCGCCGAGTCCGACCTGGCGCAGTGCGTCGGCGGCGCTCTCCTGCGCCTCGGGGATCGGCCGCCGACGGATGCGCAGCGGCATCGCAACGTTGTCGAGCGCCGTGAATTCGGGCAGCAGGTGATGGAACTGGTAGACGAAGCCAAGATGACGGTTGCGCCACGCCCCCTGCTCCGCTGCGTCGAGCGTCGTGAAGTCGCGTCCGCACAGCAGCACCTGGCCGCTCGACGGTGTTTCGAGGCCCCCGAGCAGGTGCAGCAGGGTGCTCTTGCCCGAACCCGATGCGCCGACGATCGCGAGCGTCTCGCCGGGCGCGACCGCGAGGTCGATGCCGCGCAGCACCTGGACATCGAGTCGATCGGCGCCCGTGCCTTCGACGAAGCGCTTGCACAGGCCCCGCGCCTCGACGACGGGAGACGACTCGCCGGGCGCTGCGCCGCGCGTGGTCGCGGCTCGCGTCATTCGTAGCGCAGCGCTTCGGCCGGCAGCAGCCGACTCGCGCGCCAGCTCGGATACAGCGTGGCGAGGAAGGCGAGCACGAGCGAGATCACCGCGATCGGCACGATGTCGCCGCGCTGGGGGTCGCTCGGCATGCGGCTGATGAGGTACACGCTCGACGGCAGGAAGCTGGTGTGCAGCAGCCGCTCGATCGCCGGGACGATGACGTCGATGTTGAACGCCACGACGAGCCCGAGCGCGACACCCACGACCGTGCCGATGATCCCCGACGCCGCCCCCTGGACGATGAAGATGCCCATGATCGAGCGCGGCGTCGCGCCGAGGGTGCGCAGGATCGCGATGTCGGCGCGCTTGTCGGTGACGGTCATCACCAGCGTCGAGACGAGGTTGAAGGCCGCGACGGCGACGATCAGCGTGAGGATGATGAACATCAGGCGCTTCTCGACCTGCACGGCCGCGAACCAGTTGCGGTTGGTGCTCGTCCAGTCGCGCACCGCCACGCGCGGCCCGAGCGACACGGCCAGTTCGGCGGCCACCAGGGGCGCATCCTGCAGGTCCTTCAGGCGCAGCTGGATGCCGCCGGGCGCGTCGAGCCGCAGGAGCTTCTCGGCGTCCTCGAGGTTCACCATCGCCAGCGTGCTGTCGTATTCGTAGTGACCTGCGTCGAAGGTACCGACGACGTTGAGCTGGCGCAGCCGCGGCACCACGCCCGCCGGCGTGACCTGCCCGCCGGGCAGCACCATGGTGACCTTGTCGCCCTCGCGAACGCCGAGCGAGCGCGCCAGCTCGGCGCCGAGCACGACGTTCCATTCGCCCGGCACGAGCCGAGCGAAGGTGGTGTCGCGCAGCCTCGCGGCGAGCTCGGTCACGGTCGCCTCCTCCTTTGGCTCGATGCCGCGAAGAATCACGCCGCGCATGTCGTCGCCACGTGCCACGAGCGCCTGGGCTGCGACGAACGGCGCCGCGCCGACGACTTCCGGGTTGCGTCGCGCCTGCTCGACCGTCGCGCGCCAGTCGGGCAACGAGCCACCGGCGCCGTCGGTGACCTCGATGTGCGGAATCACCGACAGCATCCGGTCGCGCACTTCCTTCTGGAAGCCGTTCATCACCGACAGCACGATGATGAGCGCCGCGACGCCGAGCGCGATGCCGAGCATCGACACGCCGGATATGAACGAGATGAAGCCGTTCTTGCGGCCAGCCCTGCCGGCTCGCGTGTAGCGCCAGCCGATCTGCAGTTCGTAGGGCCAGTTCATGCCGGCGCGATGCTAACGCGGGGCGCGACGGCGCGATGCGCACGGGATAATCGGGCCGCCATGCACGTGATCGTTCCTTTCGCCTCCGGCATGTCCGAGGCATCACGGCACGTGCTGCACGACCTCGAACTGCCCCAACTCGCCGCCATCGTGGCGACGTTCGAAGCCGACGCCCGGGACGACGCCGACCCGCACACCTATTCGCCGCCGCACGAACGCGCAATCGCAGCGAGCCGGCACTGGCGAGGCGAAGACGGCACCTGGCCGTTCGCTGCGGAGTGCGCGATGCGCGACGGCGTCGACGCCGGCGGCCTCGCCTGGGGTCTCCTCACGCCCTGCCACTGGCTGCTCGGCCGCGACCACGTCGTGATGACCGACCCGGCGTCGCTCGACCTCGACGAGGCGGCCTCGCGGGCGCTGTTCGCTGCCGCCCGCCCCTTGTTCGAGGACGACGGCTTCACCGCCGAATGGGGCGCGCCGACGCGTTGGTACGTCGCGCGCGACGATCTCGACGGCTTTCCCACGGCGTCGCTCGACCGTGTGATCGGCCGCGACGTCGAGGCCTGGATCGGCCACGACGACGCCGCTCGCGAGGTGGCGCGTCGCGTCGTTCGTCGCCTGCAGAGCGAAGTCCAGATCCTCTGGCACACGCACGACGTCAACGACGCCCGCGAAGCCGACGGCCTCGCGTCGATCAACTCGTTCTGGCTGAGCGGCTGCGGGCGGGCGCAAGCGGGCAGCGCTGCCGATGCACTTCGACCGGATGTCGACGATCGCCTCCGCACGCCGGCTCTCGCGGCCGACTGGGTGGCCTACGCCGACGCCTGGCGCGCACTCGACGACGGGCCGCTGCGGGCGCTCGCTCAGCGCGCCGCCGAAGCCGACAGCGACGGCGCCGCATCGATCACGCTGTGCGGCGAACGCGCCTGGCAACGGCTGTCGTCGCGTCGCCTGTCGGCATGGCAACGGTGGCGGCGGCGGGCATCGGCGAGCGCGGCGCACGCGTTGCTCGTCGGCCTGTGAGATCGGCCCGATGACCCCCGAGCCCCTTCGCATCGCCGTTCGCGACGTGCCGCCGCGCGCGGCATGGGCGCTCGAGCAGGCCGGCGTGCAGCCGCTGCTGGCGCGCCTGTTCGCGGCGCGCGGCGTCGCCGACGCCGGTGAGCTCGACCACGCGTTGTCGCGCCTGCTGCCGCCATCGACGCTGCTCGGTGCCGCCGAAGCGGCTGCGCTGCTCGCCGACGCGATCGAGTCCGGCAGCCGGATCTGCGTCGTCGCCGACTACGACTGCGACGGCGCCACCGCCTGCGCCGTCATGCTGCGCGGCTTGCAGATGCTCGGCGCCGACCGGTCCGACCTCGGCTATGTCGTGCCTGACCGGCGCCTCCACGGCTACGGCCTTACGCCGTCGATCGTCGACCTCGCGATCGCCACCGTCGCACCCGACGTGCTGGTGACCGTCGACAACGGCATCGCCAGCGCCGAGGGCATCGCCCATGCCGCGGCGCGAGGGCTCGCGGTCGTCGTCACCGACCATCACCTGCCGGCGCGAGACGGCGAGCGGATCGTGCTGCCGCCGGCCGACGTCATCGTTGACCCCAACCAGCCCGGCTGCGACTTCGCGAGCAAGAGCATCGCCGGGGTCGGCGTCGCCTTCTACGTGCTGCTGGCGCTGCGCGCCGAGTTGCGCGAGCGGGATGCCTTCGACACGGCCGGGCAGCCTCGACTCGACGCGCTCCTCGACCTGGTCGCGCTCGGAACCGTCGCCGACGTCGTCCGACTCGACCGCAACAACCGCGTGCTCGTCGCCCAGGGCCTGCGACGGGTGCGAGCCGGGCGCATGCAGCCCGGCGTCGCCGCGCTGTTCGCGGTCGCCGGACGCGACCCCGGCAGCGCGAGCGCCGCCGACTTCGGCTTCGCGATCGGCCCGCGCCTCAACGCCGCCGGCCGGCTCGCCGACATGACGATCGGCATCGAGTGCCTCCTGGCCGACGACCACGCCCGGGCCCACGACCTCGCCGCCACGCTCGACGCGATCAACCGCGAACGCCGCAACGTCGAGGCCGGCATGCGCGAGCAGGCCGAAGCGCTCGTCTCTCGCGCCATCGCCGCCGCCGACCGTGTCGATGACGCCTACGCCATTCACGACGACGGCTTCCACGAAGGCGTCGTCGGCATCGTCGCGTCGCGGCTCAAGGATCGGCTGCAGCGCCCCGTGTTCGTCTTCGCGCGCGGCGCCGACGGCCTGCTCAAGGGCTCGGGCCGCTCGGTCGAGGGCGTGCACCTCCGCGACGCGCTGGACCTCGTCAGCAAGGCCCTGCCGACGCTGCTCGTGCGCTTCGGCGGGCACGCCATGGCGGCCGGTTGCACGATCGCTGCCGACGGGCTCGACGCGTTCCGCGACGCCTTCAGGACCGCGACGCGGAAGCTCTCGACACGGCCGGCGGAGCGGCTGGTCGCGAGCGACGGGCCGCTGCGCGCGGAACACTGGAACGCGGCAACGGTGCGCGAACTCGACGCGCACGTCTGGGGCGCCGCGTTCGAGCCGCCCGTCTGGTCCGACGAGGCCGAGGTTGTGTCGCAGCGCCTCGTCGGCGACAAGCATCTCAAGCTCGCACTGCGCGTTGCCGACGGCGGCCGCGGCGTGGTTCGCGACGCGATCTGGTTCGGCCGCGTCGATCCCGTCGACGACGCGAGGATCCGGGTTGCCTACCGGCTCGGCCTCGACCGCTACGACGGCCAGGAGCGGCTGCAGATGACGGTGGTCGTGGTCGAGCCGCTGCGCTGAAGCGGCCCCATCAGGACGCACGGGTTTCATTTCGTAGCAGCAGGGGCTTTCGTTCGCGCTAGGGTGCGGGCATGAAGCACCCTCCCCCTGCTCCCGAAACGACCGGTTCGCAAGACGCGCGGCGCCGCGCGCTGATCGCGCTGTGGAACGGTGCGCTGCTTGGCGGCACCGCGGGCTCGGCCACGCTGCTCGGCGCGTGCGGCGGTGGCGGTGGCGGCGCCTCGCCGCCTCCGTCGGCCGGTGCGCCGCCGCCTGCCGCGCCTCCGCCGCCCGCCCCACCACCACCTGCGGCGCCGCCCCCGCCGGCACCGCCTCCGCCCACCGGGCCCATCATCGCGCGCACCTGGGCGAGCGGACTGGCGTCACCATGGGGCCTCGCGTTCCTCCCCGACGGGCGCGCGCTCGTCACCCAGAAGGGCGGCGCCATGGTGGTCGTCGCCGCCGACGGCTCGTCGGTCGGTGCGCCGCTCTCGGGCGTGCCGACCGTGCAGACGGCCGGCCAGGCCGGCCTGCTCGACGTCGCCATCGACCCCGATTTCGCGACCACGCCGTGGGTGTACTGGACGTACAGCGAGCCCGGCAGCGGCGCCGAGGCCGGCAAGTCGGGAACGGCAGTCGCTCGCGGTCGCCTGTCCGGCGGGTCGCTCACCAACGTCGCCGTCATCTTCCGCCAGCTGCCGAAGGTCAACGGCGACGGGCACTACGGGTCGCGTCTCGCGTTTCGCGCCGACAAGACGCTGTTCGTCACGCTCGGCGAACGCCAGCTCGGCAGCCCCGCGCAGGACCTCGGCATGCACCTCGGCAAGGTCGTCCGGATCAACCGCGACGGCTCGGTTCCCGCCGGCAATCCGAGCCTGGGCGCCGGCGCGCTTCCCGGGATCTGGAGCTACGGGCATCGCAACCCGCAGGGCGCGGCGATCCACCCGACGACCGACGAACTGTGGGAATGCGAGCACGGGCCGCAAGGCGGCGACGAGATCAACGTCAGCCGTGCGGGTGCCAACTACGGCTGGCCCATCAAGAGCTACGGTTGCAACTACGGCGATCCGATCGGCGACGCCTGCCGGATCGGCGGCGGCACGCACGCTCCCGGCTACGTCGAGCCTTTGACCACCTGGACGCCGACGTCCATCGCCCCGAGCGGCCTGGCGTTCTACACCGGCACGCTCATGCCGGAATGGCAGGGCAATCTCTTCATGGGCGCGCTGGCCGGCCAGGCGCTGTGGCGGATGACGCTCTCGGGTGACAGCGTGGTCTCGCGCGAAGCGCTGTACACCAGCCTCGGTGAACGCATGCGCGACGTGCGACAGGGTCCCGACGGTGCGCTCTACGTGCTGACCGACAGCAGCGCCGGCCGCATCGTCCGCATCGGCCGCTGACGCGAGCCCGCCGACGCGGCGCCAGTTCAGCGACCTCGCCAGGCAGGCAACCCGAGCTCGACGGCCAGCGCGTCGGTGGCGGCGTACACGTTCGGCGCCCGCGTGGCCAGGGCGGCGAAGGCGCGGGCATCGGGTGCCACGTGCAGCCGCTTGTGCCCGAGCGCGTTGTAGGCGTGGCCGCCCGAGGTGAGCGAAAAGCCGGCGACGACGACCTCGGGTGCGCCGAGCGCGAGCGCCTGGCAGATCGCGTAGACGCCGTTGGAGACCTTCACGCTCTCGGCGTCGCCGCGCCCGGCGTCGTCACCGGTGGCGGCGCAAACGACCCGGCTGCGAAAGCGCGGCGTCACGCGGTACAGCCGCGTGGCGGCGTAGCCCAGGGACTGCAGCTTCGGCGACCGTTCGACCCACTCCGCCGGGTTCGAGACGACGAGCAGGTTTTGCGTGCCGCGGCCTGCGAGCACGCGCTGCGCCTCGCGGTTCGAATCGAGCTCGCCGAGCGTGTCGACCGAGAGCACGGTCAGCGTCGGAAGCGGCAGGCCGAGTGCTTCTGCCGGCACCTGGGAGGCGTTGATCGTGACGAGCGGATCGTCGACCCGCCAACCGGGCGGCAGCGTCGAGCGAGGTGCCGAGCCGAACACCAGCGTCGGCCGCTCGAAGCGCACGTGGCGCGCCAGTCGCCGCGCGTCGCCGGCCTCGCGCACCCGTTCGAGCAGCCTCGAGACCTCGCCGGCGATCGACATCGCACCATTGTCGGCGAGCCGGCGATGCGCGCTAGACCGTGACGGTCACCTCCACCGTCGCGCCCTCGTACCACGCCGCCCAGCGCGGATCGGGGCCGTCGACACAGTCTGCGCCACCGCCATTGCTGCCGCCGATGCCGAAGGCGATCTCGTTGCCGACAAGACGCGTCCCTATGGGGTAGATCACGCCGTTCGGATAGACGAAGACATTCCACGTGTACTCGGTTCCGAACACGGGACCGCGCATTCCCGAGACGAACACCGAATACTGGGACCCGCCCTCGATCTTCGGGAAGCCCACAAGAATGCCGGCGTGGCAGTTCTCGTCCTTGTAGTGTTCTTCGAAGACACGACCCGCGACGACCAGCTTGTCGCCGACGGTGAGGTTCGACTCCGCCTTGCCGATCCGCCGGTCGCCGAGAAAGGCTTCGACCGTCACGACGGCGAGCCCTTCTTTCGTCGCGTCGGCCTTGAAGGTGGCGGTTTCGGTGTCCGTGGCGGTCAGGGTGCCGGGGGTTCCGCCCAGCACCCACTTGTAGACGATTCTTTCGCCGGCGACCAGCGGCCGCATGCCGACGGTCGCCGCCGTCAACGTCACCGACTCGTTCGCCTTGAGTTTCTTCTTCTCGGCCGGCGTGACGGTCACACCGGTGATGTAGACCTTGGTCTTGGCGCTTCCCACCGGCTCGGAGGCGACGCCCGAAATCACCACGTCGAGGTCGATCTGGTCGACGGTGCCGGCGG
>JBBSPY010000049.1:0-16834 GCA_038258415.1 Burkholderiales bacterium | reverse complement strand
GCCTCGTGGTGCTCGCCGGCGAGATCACGACCAACGCGCACGTCGACTACATCCAGGTCTCGCGCGACACGATCACGCGCATCGGCTACGACAACACCGACTACGGCATCGACTACAAGGGTTGCGCCGTCATGGTCTGCTACGACAAGCAGAGCAACGACATCGCCCAGGGCGTCGACCATGCCAGCGACGACCACTTGAACACCGGCGCCGGCGACCAGGGCCTGATGTTCGGCTACGCCTGCGACGAGACGCCCGAGCTGATGCCGGCGCCGATCTACTATGCGCACCGGCTCGTCGAGCGCCAGGCGCAGTTGCGCAAGGACGGCCGCATGCCGTTCCTCCGCCCCGACGCGAAGAGCCAGGTGACGATGCGCTACGTCGACGGCAAGCCGCACTCGATCGACACCGTCGTGCTGTCGAGCCAGCACGACCCGAGCCAGAGCGAGACGGCGACGAAGATGAAGGGCTCGTTCATCGAGGCGGTGATCGAGGAGATCATCAAGCCGGTGCTGCCGAAGGAGTGGCTCAAGGACACGAAGTACCTCGTCAACCCGACCGGCCGATTCGTCATCGGCGGCCCGCAAGGCGACTGCGGCCTGACGGGCCGCAAGATCATCGTCGACACCTACGGCGGCGCCTGCCCGCACGGCGGCGGCGCGTTCTCCGGGAAAGACCCGTCGAAGGTCGACCGCTCGGCTGCCTATGCCGCGCGCTACGTGGCGAAGAACATCGTCGCCGCAGGCATCGCGCGACAGTGCCAGATCCAGGTCGCGTATGCGATCGGCGTGGCCAAGCCGATGAACGTCACGGTCTACACCGAAGGCACCGGCAGGATCTCCGACGAGAAGATCGCCGCGCTGATCACCGAGTTCTTCGACCTCCGACCGAAGGGCATCATCCAGATGCTCGACCTTCTGCGCCCGATCTACGAGAAGACCGCCGCCTATGGCCACTTCGGCCGTGACGAGCCGGAGTTCTCGTGGGAGCGCACGGACAAGGTCGAGGCGCTGAAGGCGGCCGCCGGGCTGTAGCCGGGACCGACGAGCGACCGCCTTGGCGACAAGGGGTCCCGCTCTTCGCTACATTGCACGAATGCGACCGCAAGCCGCTGCTCGTGCAGCCGTCTGCAGCGCCGCCGGCGTGCTGCTGGCGGGCTGCCAGGCTGCGATCCTCGACCCGAAGGGCCCGATCGGCGAGGCCAACCGGACGATCCTGATCGACTCGCTCGTGATCATGCTGGCGATCGTCGTGCCGACGATCCTCGCCACCTTCGCCTTCGCGTGGTGGTTCCGCGCCTCCAACCGCAAGGCCACCTACCGGCCCGACTGGGAGTTCTCGGCGCGGATCGAGATGGTGGTCTGGTCGATCCCGGTCATGGTCATCCTGCTGCTCGGCGGCGTCACGTGGATCGGCGCCCACATGCTCGACCCCGGGCGGCCGATCGACGAGACGACCGAGCCGCTCGACGTCGAGGTCGTGTCGCTCGACTGGAAGTGGCTCTTCATCTACCCGAAACAGCAGGTCGCGACGCTGAACCGGCTCGTGATTCCAGTGGGCTCGCAGGTGCGTTTCAGCCTCACTTCGGCGAGCGTGATGAACACCTTCTTCGTGCCGCAGCTCGGCAGCATGATCTACACGATGAACGGGATGACGACGACGCTGCACCTGCAGGCCGATCATCCAGGCACCTACCGAGGCATTTCGGGCCACTTCAGCGGCGACGGCTTCCCCGACATGCACTTCGACGTCGAGGCGATGCCGGCGGCGCAGTTCGCCGCGTGGGCCGCCGGTGCGCTCGGCCAAGGCCCGGCGCTCGACGACGCCCGCTACCGCGCGCTCCTGCCGCAGACCGTCGGCGACCCGCCTGCGACCTTCGGCTCGGTCGACCCCGACCTGTTCCGGAAGATCGTCTCGCTGCACATTGAGCCCGGCCCTGGACCGGTACCCGGCGCCGGCGGCTTCGACCGGACCCGGACCGAACGAACGACCGACGCTGCGGTCACGCCCCGGAAATGAGCACCCCTTGAACGCGTTATTCGGCCGCCTGAGCTGGGACTCGATCCCGATCCACGAGCCGCTGCCGATGATGGCCTCGGCCGTGGTCGCCGTGGTGATCCTCGCCGTGCTGGGGTGGACCTTCGCGAAGGGCCACTTCCCCTACGTCTGGAAGGAGTGGATCACCAGCGTCGACCACAAGCGCATCGGCGTGATGTACATCATCCTGGCGATGGTGATGCTGCTGCGCGGCTTCTCCGATGCCCTGCTGATGCGTGCCCAGCAGTCGATCGCGCTCAATGCGCCGGGCTTCCTGACGCCCGACCACTACAGCCAGGTCTTCACGGCCCACGGCACGATGATGATCTTCTTCGTGGCGATGCCGTTCGTCATCGGGCTGATGAACTTCGTCGTCCCGCTGCAGCTCGGCGCGCGCGACGTGGCCTTCCCCACGCTCAACTCCGTCGGCTTCTGGCTCACCGCCACCGGCGCGCTGCTGGTCAACATCTCGCTCGTGATCGGCGAGTTCGCGCACACCGGCTGGCTGCCGTACCCGCCGCTATCGGAGCTCGCGTACTCGCCCGGCGTGGGCGTCGACTACTACCTGTGGGCGCTGCAGATCTCGGGCGTCGGCACGCTGTTGGCGGGGATCAACCTCGTCACCACCGTGCTGAAGATCCGCGCGCCCGGCATGAGCTACCTGCGGATGCCGATGTTCTGCTGGACGACGCTCGCCACGAACCTGCTCATCGTCGCCGCGTTCCCGATCCTCACCGCGACCTTCGCGATGCTCCTGCTCGACCGCTACCTCGGCTTCCACTTCTTCACCAACGAGGCCGGCGGCAACATGATGATGTTCATGAACCTCATCTGGGCCTGGGGGCACCCGGAGGTCTACATCCTCGTCCTGCCGGCATTCGGCGTGTTCTCGGAGGTGTTCGCCACCTTCTCGCGCAAGCCGCTGTTCGGCTACCGCTCGATGGTCGCGGCGACGATGGCGATCTGCATCCTCGCCTTCATGGTCTGGCTGCACCACTTCTTCACCATGGGTGCCGGGGCGAACGTCAACGCGATCTTCGGCATCGCGACCATGATCATCGCGGTGCCGACGGGCGTGAAGATCTTCAACTGGCTGTTCACCATGTACGGCGGGCGGATCGTGTTCTCGACGCCGCTCCTGTGGGCGCTCGGCTTCGTCGTCACCTTCCTCGTCGGCGGCATGACCGGCGTGCTGCTCGCGGTGCCGCCGGCCGACTTCGTGCTGCACAACAGCGTGTTCCTGGTCGCCCACTTCCACAACGTCATCATCGGCGGCGTGCTGTTCGGCGCATTCGCCGGCTACACCTACTGGTTCCCCAAGGCGTTCGGCTTCCGCCTGCACGAGGGCCTCGGCAAGGCCGCGTTCTGGTTCTGGACGGCCGGCTTCTACCTCGCCTTCATGCCGCTGTACGTGCTAGGCCTGATGGGCATGACGCGGCGCATGGCGCACTACGACGTGCCGGGCTGGCATCCGTGGCTGCTCGCCGCGGCCGGGGGCGCGGTTCTCATCGCGAGCGGCATCGGCCTGCAGATCTGGCAGCTCGTCCACAGCATCCGTCACCGCGACGCGCTGCGCACCAACGCCGCCGACCCGTGGGACGCGCGTTCGCTCGAATGGTCGACGCCGTCGCCACCGCCGGTCTTCAACTTCGCGGTGCTGCCCGAGGTCGAGGGCGAAGACGCCTGGTGGCACGCGAAGCGTCGGGCCCTGAAGGAGGGCGGCTTCGGCGCCGAGCCGCGATACGAGGACATCGAGATGCCGCGCAACACCGCCACCGGCTTCGTCTGCGCGTTCTTCGCGACGGTGATGGGGTTCGCGCTGATCTGGCACATCTGGTGGCTCGTCGCCGTCGCCTTCGTGGGCGCGTACGCGACCTTCGTCGTGTTCGCCTGGCGTGACCGGAGCGAAGACCGCATCCCGGCCGCCGCGATCGCGAAGGTCGACCGCGCCAGCCGGGCCGAGCACCGGCAGACGCTCGAGGCGGCACTGAGCACGCCCGCAGGAGCGGGCGCATGACAGCCGCCGCGACGACCGCCGGCCCATCACCGAGCGCTGCACCCGGCCAGCCGGTGCGCGGCGGCGGCCACGGCCACGGTCACGGCGACGGGCGGGCCGTCGTGCAAGGCCACGATCCGGCCGCGCACGACCCGGAGTCGAAGCGGATCGTCGCCGCGTACGGCTTCTGGATCTTCCTCATCAGCGACATCATCCTGTTCGCCGCGTTCTTCGCGACCTACGCGGTCCTCACCGACTCGACCGCCGGGGGGCCCAGTGGCAGGGACCTGTTCGACACGACCACCGTCGCGATCGAGACCGCCTGCCTGCTCACGTCGAGCTTCACCTGCGGCATCGCCGGCCTCGCCTGGACCGCGAAGAACCGGCCCGTGTACTACGCCGCCATGGCGGTCACGCTGCTGCTCGGCGTCGCGTTCCTCGGCATCGAGGTCCACGAGTTCGCGGGCATGGTGGGCGAGAACGCGGCGCCGACACGCAGCGCCTTCCTCTCGGCGTTCTTCGCGCTGATCGGCTGCCACGGGCTGCACGTCGGCGCGGGCATCCTGTTCGGCCTGACGATGATGGCGCAGCTCTTCGCCAAGGGCTTCCGCGACGACGTCGGCCGCCGGATGCTCTGCTTCAGCCTCTTCTGGCACACCCTCGACATCATCTGGGTGGCGCTCTTCAGCCTCGTCTATCTCGTGGGGGTGTCCAAGTGAACGACACGGCGATCGACGAACCGCACGACGCGCGCGTCAACGGCCAGGCCACGTCCCATGGCGACATCGCCCCCGGCGACGAGACCGCCGACAGCGACGACTTCGCGCACGGCCTGAAGGGCTATGCGGTCGGATTCGCGATGGCGATCGCCCTGACCGGCGTGTCGTTCTTCATGGCCAGGAGCTCGCTGGTCTGGGCGCCGAGCATTCCGATCGCGCTCTCGGTTCTGGCCGTCGCGCAGATGGGCATCCATCTCGTGTTCTTTCTGCACATCACGACCGGCTCGGACAGCGTCAACAACGTGATGGCGCTCGCCTTCGGCCTGCTCATCGTCATGCTGCTGGTGTTCGGGTCGCTCTGGATCATGTCGAACCTGAACCACAACATGATGCCGATGGACCAGATGATGCGGATGCAGCGCTGAGCGCTGCGTGGATCACCGGGCTCAGAGCGCGACCGGCCCCGCGATCGCGCTGCTGCCGCCGGCCTCCTTGGCGCGCTGCTGGCGCACCCGGTCGACGTAGCCCTCGCTCTTCTCGATCTGGCCACGGATGATCTCGTTGTTGCGGCCCATCACGTCGATCGCCTTGGAGCGGAACGCGTCCATCGCGTCCATCGCGCGGAAGGTCTGGTCGAACATCGACTGCATCGTCTCCAGGCCGATCATCGGATTGGTCGCGAACTCGGCGGTGCGGTCGACGTGCTGGTTGAGCTGCTTGCCGGTCTGGTCGATCAGGGTGCCGATCGTCGCGTTCACGCCCTTGAGCATGCCCATCACCTGCACCTGGTTGCCGGTCGCGCGGGCCACGGTCTGCGCGACAGCGAGCGCGCTCATGCCGGTCGTCGCGACTCGGTTGCAGCCATTCATCATCTCGCGGCCGGTCTTCTTCAGCACGTCGAGCGCGAGGTAGCCGTTCACGCACACGGCCTGCTGGGTCAGGATGTCCTGCAGGTTCTGCCGCGCGTAGAAGAGCACCTCCTGCTCCAGCGCCTTGGCGCGTTCGGGATCGGTCGCCTTCAACTGCTGCACGCGGTCGGCCAGTTGCCGGTCGATCGTGGTGGCGAACTGCGCCGCCGCGGCCAGCTTCTGCATCGACTCCCACAGCTTGCCGCGCGTGGCCTCGATGTCGGCGATGTCGAGCTGCACGTCGTCTTTCGCGGCGTAGAGCTGCTCGATCGCCTTCTGCAGCTGGTTGCCGGCCGATTCGAACTTGCGGAAGTAGGCCTTCAGCTTGTTGCCGTACGGGATGACGCCGAGCAGCTTGTTCGGCTGCAGCAAGTCGCCTTCCTTGCCCGGGTTCAGCTCGTCGAGCAGGCCGCGGATCTCGCCGATCGCACGGTAGGCGGGCGTGTCTTCGGCGCCGACGAAATTGCGCTGCAGGAATCGGCCCTGCATCAGCGAGGCGGCGCTCGAGATCTCCTCGCGACCGAGCGCGAAGGCACTGTCGAGCTTCTGCTTGAACTCGGGGGAATGGACGTTCTCGGTCATCAGCGCATCGATGAAGCGCGCGACCTGGTCGTCGACGGCGGTCTTCGTCGCGTCGGCGAGCGGAACCACCTGCGGCAGCGTCTCCACCGGCACCGGCACGATGACCTCGGGCGGCGTGAGCTGGAAGGTCTGGGCCGCATCGGCGGTGGTGGTGGTGACTTGCGGGTCGGCCATGTCGGCTCCTAACGTGATTTCGGTGCAGGGTCCGGCGCGGGCAGCACGGTGCTGCCGCTGCCGAACTTCTCGTGCAGGAACTGCGAGTGCGCGAGAAAGGCGTGCGCGTCCTGGCCGGCGAGGTCGTCGGCGAGCTGCACGACCTTGCCTTCGAGCTCGTCGATCGTGGCACGAAAGGTCTCGACGGCGGTCTTGCCGTTCTGGAGCTTGCGCGAGTTGGCATACGCGGCGGGGATCGAGAGGTAGGTCTTCAGCGCGTCGGGCAGGTAGGAGATGGCGAGGTGGCGCGCATGGAAACCTTCCTGCAGCGACAGCACGCCCTTGCTGCGCTCCCACTGCGCGAGCAGCTGCTCGAGCGCGGTGCAGAGTTCGAGCACCTTCGCCTGCAGGCTCGCGGGAAGGCGGTTCTCGGGGTTCATCTGGACGATGCCTCGGACGCCGCGCAGCGCCCGACCCATCGCTTCCCGGGCGTTGCCGTCGTCGTTGAACTCGAGCTCTTCACCGTCCCACGCCGGGCCCTCGAGCTTCGGAAAGCCGAGCCAAAGCCCACCGAGCACGAAGCCGGCCACGTAGCCGAGCAACGCCAGCGGCAGGCCGGCGATGCCGACCAGGCCGAGCGCCTTGAGCACGAGCACCAGGGTGGCGATCGCGAGGCCGACCCAGTTGGCGGGGCTTGCGAGGATTCGGAACAACTTGTCCATCAACACAGCGGGCAACAGCGGGTCATTGATAGGCTCTGATGTCCTTGAACACCGCGTAGAGCGGCGTCCTGCGCGCGTCGAACACGCGGCCGCCTGTCGTCTGCACGAGTGCTTTCAGATCGGACTCCCTGGCCTCGCCGAACAGCACCATGAAGACCGGAATCCCGCGCACGTCTTCCGGCAGCTGCGCATATGCCTGCTGGAACTGCTGCAGGCTCCTGCCCTTGTTGGTCTCGCCGTCGGTGAAGGCGACGACGGAATACTGGTAATTCGGGTTCTTCTGCTTTTCGGCGAGCATGTTCTGGAGCGCGACGAGCACGCTGTCGTAGAGCGCGGTGCCGCCGGTCATGCGCAGCTGGTCTGCGTAGTCGCGCACGTCGGCGAGCACCTGCTGCTTGGCCTCGGAATCGGCACGTGGCGCCACGCCGCGCGCCGCCCCGCGCGCAGCTGGCAGTTCGAAGAAGGTCGCCTCGCGCGGGCGGTCGGAGAACGGCAGCATCCACACCTTCTCGCGGTCGGTCAGGCGCGCGAGCCGTCCGGTGAGCGACGCATCGGCGCCGGCGATGTAGTGGATCGCCTCGACCAGCTGCTGGCGCCGGCCCTGCCCCTCCATGCTGCCGCTCGTGTCGAGCACGAACGTCGATGCGATTGGCCGGCGGAACTCGTTGAGGTAGGCGTCGACCAGCCCGTCGGAGAGCGCGCGGTCGGGCGAGAAGGCGAGCTCGACGCGCACGCCGCCTTCGCTCGGGAACAGGTCGGCGACCTGCGCCGCGACCTCGGGGACGATGGGCCGGCGCAGCGTCTGCCGCGCGAGCCATGACTGCGCCTCGCCGCCTTTCAGGTAGCCGGTGACCTTCAGGTAGTCGGCCCGACGCGCGTCGTTGAGCAGCATGAATGGATAGTCGGCCGTCGACACGCCTTCTTTCGGATAGACGAGGACGAGCCTTTCCTTGAGCTTGCCGGAGTTGTTGAGCGTGAGCAGCCAGCTCTCGTAGTTGATGAAAGTGTTGACCTTGGTGCCCTGCTGCTCGATGAACTTCTCGGCGAGGTAGGTGGAGTTGTCGCCGGCGAGGCGGTAGCCCTTGAGGAACGACGCGATCGCGCCGCGGTCGACGTCGGCCGGCGAGAGCGCGTCGGCCTTGTCGCTCGCCGCGGCCACCACGCCCATCAGCGCCATGAAGCCCTGGTTCGAGGTCGCGGGGTTCGACAGCGCGTACGTCAGCTTGCCGTCGGCGGCGGCCTTGGTGATCGTCTTCCACGTCACCTTCGCCGCGACCGCCGGGTCGTTCCAGCCGAGCCGCTTCGCCGCCGACTCGCTCACGCCGACCGTGATCGGCGACAGCATGATCTTCTCCTGCAGCTTCACCTTGGCCTGGCCCTGCGGGTCGGACAGCAGGTACTTCGCGTTCGCGAACCAGGCCGCGTCGGCCTGCGTCGCGCCGGTCAGCACGGCCTCGGTGCTCTCCATCGTGCCGCCCCAGGCGAAGCGCAGCCTCACGCCGGTCGCCTTCTCGACCATGCCCTCGAGCGCCTGAGCGTCCTTCAGGTCGGTGGTGGCGAGGACGGAGAACACGGGTTGCGGCGCGACGACCGCAGGCGCGGGCGGCGGCGCGGCGGGAGCGGGCTCGTCGCGGCCGCACGCCGCGAGCAGGACCGCGAGCACGGAGGCCAGTGCAGCCGGCGCGATCGCGCGGGTCCAGCGGGTCGTCGTCGTCGTCATCGTCATTTCGCCATCTCCTCGGTGACCGCGTCGATCATGGCCGCCATCAGGTCGTACGACGGCGGGTCGACGACCTGCGACAGGCGTTCTTCGACCGCGAGCCCGGTCGGCGTCACGGCCCGCATGAACGTCGGCGTGTCGGCGATGCGAAAGCCATACTCGACACCGATGCGCTGCAGTTCGGCGTCGTTGGCGAGCAGGTCGGCGAGCGCGCGCGAGCGTTCGTTGGTGGCGATGAAGACGACCTTGTTGACGATCGTCGGCTGTGGGTAGATGAGCACCATGCCATCGGCGACACCCTTCTTCGCGAGGGCATAAGACACGAGCTGGTTCTCGTAGATGAAGGCCATCGGCGCCTTGCCGATGCCGATCGCGACGTAGTCGTCGAAGTTGCCGTTGACGTAGTTCTCCTGGTAGCCCTGGCGCTTGAACAGCTCGGCGAGCTGCCGCGCGTTGGCGTCGGCCGCGGCGCGGTCGGTGACGACGTCGCCGGTCTTGGCGTAGCTGGTGAGCGCAAGGTACATCGCGGCCGAGTTGCTGCGCCGCACGTCGGTCGTCGACACGAGCACGCCGCGCGAGACGTCGTAGGCCTCGGCGCCTTTCAGGTCCTTCCAGCGCTTCCTCGCCAGCATCGTGTCGACGAGCTTGGCCATATCGACGCCGTACACGCGCTCGCCGGTCGCCTTCGCCATGCCGTTGGCGACCAGGATCTTCGCGATCGGCTGCCAGCTGGCGATCACCATCGGCGTGTAGAACGGCGACGACTGGGCGATCGCGATCTTTGCACTGCGTGCCGCGTCGGCGATCTGGTTGGCCGCGACCACGCCCGACGGAAACAGGAAGTCGGGCATCGCGCCGGGCACCACCCGCGCCGCCATCTCGCGGCTGCCGATCCGCGTCACCGACACCGGCAGCTTCTTCTCGGCGAGGATGCGCTTCACGCGCGGGTCGGCGAAGAACGGCTCGACGTCGAGCGCGATCACGCCCTTGAGCTCGGTGGCCGACGAGACCGCGACCGCTTCTTCACGCGCCGCGAGGTCGGCGCGCTGGCCACGCAGCGCGAACCACAGCGCGGCGGCGAAGCCCGCGAGCAGCACCATCGTCAGGGCGACCTTGACCGTCTTCGACATCGTTCGGTTCTCCCTCGGAGCGCGCTCCGGCGCGGACTGTACCCGTCGCCTCCCCTGCCATCGACACCGCCCGGCGCGGCATGATCGACGGATGCCGAGCCCGAACCCGAAGGCGCCGACGCTCGACGACCTGCGCCGATATGCGGTGCGGCGCACGCTGTTCAAGCCGACCACCCTCTTGCGGGCGATCGGAAAGCTCGGTTTCGTGCAGGCCGACCCGATCCGCGCGCCGGCCCGCGCGCAGGACCTGATCCTCCGACACCGCGTCGTCGACTACCGCGCCGGCGACCTCGAGCGGCGCTACCCGCGCCTGGCCATCGACGAGGACTTCCTCGTCAACTACGGTTTCCTGCCGCGCGACCGCCTGGCGCTTCTTCACCCGCGCAGCGCACGCCGTGCCTGGACGGCCGAGACCGAGCGCAAGGCGGCCGAGGTGCTCGCGTTCGTGCGCGAGCGCGACGCCACGCATCCGCGCGACGTCGAGGCGCGCTTCGCGCACGGCCGCGCCACCAACTGGTTCGGCGGCACTGGCAACGCCGCCACACAGCTGCTCGACGGCATGCACCACCGCGGGCTGCTGCGGGTGGTGCGGCGCGACAGCGGCACGCGCGTCTACGCAGCCGTCGTCCATCCCCCGAGCGACCCGTCGCCGACGGCGAGGGCCGAGCGTGCCTCGGCGCTCGTCGCGCTCGTCGTGCGTGCCTACGCACCGCTGCCGTCGGCGAGCCTCGGCGGCCTTGTGTCGCTGCTGCTGACCGGCGGCGCGCCACAGCTCGCGGCGGAACTCCGCGCGGCGCTCGCCGTCGCCCGCAAGGCGCTCCCGAGCGCCAGCATCGACGGCATCGCCTGGCTCTGGCCCGACGGCGAAAACCCTCGCTCAGCACGTCACGCGCCCGACGAGGCGGTGCGGCTGCTCGCGCCGTTCGACCCGATCGTCTGGGATCGCCGCCGCTTCGAGCTCTTGTGGGGATGGGCGTACCGCTTCGAGGCGTACACGCCGCCAGCGAAACGCAAGCTCGGCTACTACGCGCTGCCGATGTTGTGGGGCGACCGCGTGGTCGGCTGGGCCACGGCGTCGGCACGCGACGGTCGCCTGATCGTGTCGCCGGGATACGCCGGCGGACGCGCGCCACCCGGCGCGGCCTTCCGCGATGCCTTCGCCAACGAGCGCGAGCGCATGGCCGCGTTCCTCGGCGCTCGCTGCTAGCGGCCAGTCGCGCTCAAGCGTGGCTCACGGCGCGGCCCAGCGCGTCGAGCTCGTCGGCATCGAGCTTCGGCCCGTCGAGCGTGACGCGCTGCGCCTGCGTCTCGCCTTTGCGGAAGCGGGCGATCACCGGCTTGAGCTCTTCCTTGATATGCGACTCGTCGTAGCCGTTGAACAGATGACCGATCAGGCCCCGCTTCAGGTCGCTCGTGTTCATCGCCCAGTCGGCGATCGGGAACGTGAGGTTCATGTTGACGTGCATCATGATCCCCATGTTGTGATGCGCCGCGTGGTGGCGGCGAATCGTGTTGATGAACGGCATGCTGCGTACGAAGCCGTTCTCCTGCACGTGGCAGCACACGTGGAAGGTCTCGTACAGGATGTACTGGCCGATCATCGTCAGGAAGACCACATAGCCGGCGTTCGGATTGATCAGCACCGACGCGATCCAGCCGAACAGCAGGCCCATCGCCGCCAGCGCCGCGAGAACGCGCCACGGGAAGAAGACGATGCGGAACTCCTTCACCGTTGAGATGGTGGGATCGCCGTCGGTGAAGTACTGGTGGTGCTGGCGCGTATGCCGGTCGTAGATCGCGCGCAGCGCGAACACGTCGATCAGCCGGTGCATCACGTACTTGTGCATCGCCCACTCGGCGAAGTTGCCGGCGATCGCGACCGGCAGGATCAAAGCCCATTCCCACGTCGCCGCGTGAATCTGCGAGATGCACCACGCCACGGCGGCAATGCCGACCGCGTACATCACGCCGATGTGGACGAGGCCGTTGTACCAGGGGCTGATGTTGGCAACGTACTGGTCTCTGAACTTGCGCTGACGCTCGGTCATCATGGTTTGCCCCCGTTTCCTGTCAGATCGTCAGCTGATATATTAGTGGTCGATCAGCCGAGTTGTCAATTGCGCAGATGAACGCCCCCGACCGCGACGAGGGCTCGAACCGCCTGACGTCGAGCCTGACGGACCGCGCCTACGCCGAGATCGAGGAGATGATCGTCACGCTGAAACTGGCCCCAGGAAGTGCCATCTCCGAGTCCGACCTGTCATTGCGGCTCGGCATCGGCCGCACGCCGATCCGCGAAGCGCTGCAACGGCTGGCCCGCGAGCGGTTGGTGTCGATCTTTCCCCGCCGCGGCATGCTCGTGTCCGCGATCGACGTCGCCGGGCAGTTGCGGCTCATCGAGGTTCGTCGCGAGCTCGAGCGACTGATCGCGCGCACCGCCGCGCGCCGCGCCACGGAGGAGGAGCGCGCGACCTTTCGCGCCATGGCCAGCGACTTCGAGTCCACTGCGAAAGCCAACGACGACGTCACCTTCATGCGCATCGACCGCGACTTCAATGTCCTCTGCTCGCAGGCCTCGCACAACGAATTCGCGTCAGGCACGATGAGCCTGCTGCACTCGCTGTCCCGCCGCTTCTTCTACCGCCACTACAAGCAGGCCGCCAGCCTTCCCCAGACGGCCAAGCTGCACGCCGACATCGCCCGGGCCATCGCCGCCGGCGACGAGGAGCGCGCCGGCAAGGCGAGCGATCGCCTGATCGGCCAGATCGAGAAGTTCACGCGCAGCACCGTGAGCCCCTGACCCCGCGTCCAAACAGGCGGGGCCTCGACCCCGCGACCCCAAGGAGACAAGCATGAACACGCAACGCAGAAAGATCTTGCAAGGCGTCGGTGCCATCGGCACCGCGGCGGCCGTGCAGCCGTTCCTCGCCTTTCCGGCGATCGCCCAGAACAAGCCGGTCAAGATCGGCATCATCGCGCCGAAGGCCGGCATCGCCGGCACGATCGGGGAGTGCGGGCTGCGCGGGACGATGTACGCGGTGGAGCGCATCAACGCGGCCGGCGGCATCGCTGGGCGCAAGGTCGAGCTCATCGTCGAGGAGGAGACCAACCCGAAGGACTCGATCGAGCGGCTGCGAAAGCTCGTCCTGCAGGACAAGGTCGACTGCGTGCAGGGCATCGTGTCATCCGGCGTCAGCCTGGCGATGGGCGCCGTTGCCGAGGACATGAAGGCGACCCTCATCTTCTGGGACGGCACCACGCAGGACGGCGTGAAGGAGACGATGCCCAACCCGCGCTACGTCTTCCGCAGCACCGACAACGAGTGCGAGGCGGTGATGGCGTCGCTGCTGGCGATCAAGCACTGGAAGGGCAAGTTCGCGACCGTCGCGGGCATCAACCCCGACTACTCGTACGGACGCAACAACTTCGCCGCCTTCCAGGCGCTGATGAAGAAGTTCGGCGTCGAACACAAGATCGTCGCCGAGCAGTGGCCCAAGGTCGGCACGCTCGACCTCACGTCGCACGTGGCGGCGCTGAAGGCGGCCAAGCCCGACCTGGTGTTCTCGTCGCTGCTGTTCGCCGACCTGCCGGTCTTCATGAAGACCGCGCACGGCGCCGGCCTCATGGACGGCAAGACCAAGTTCGTGTTCCCGGCGGCCGGCTTCCAGCACACGCTGCTGAAGAAGGAGTTCACGCCCGAGGGCATGATCTTCGGCCACAACACGCTCTACTTCAACCTCGACAACCCGTCGGCGATCCAGAAGCAGTTCGTGCAGGAGTACGAGGCGAAGTACAAGGACTATCCGAACTGGGAAGCCGACCGCGCCTACTTCGCGATGCAGCTGTACCGCGCGGGCGTCGAGACCGCCCACAAGGCAAAGAACGCCTGGCCCGGCCAGGAAGACGTCATCAACGCGATGGAAGGCCTGAAGATCGAGTCGCTCGGCGGCCCGGGCTCGATGCGCAAGGACCACATCGCCGACCAGACCTTCTACCAAGGCCTGACGACGCACAAGAACCGCTTCGACTTCGCGACCCTCTCGGACGTGACGACGATGTACTCCGACCAGCTGCAGAAGCCGCAGGGCATGGAGTTCTTCAAGTGGATCGAGACCGCGCAGATCAAACTCTGAGCTCGACGTTGCGCGACCGACGACGAACATCCGCCGGTCGCGCATGACCTCGTTCTTCGACATCCTGCTCGGCGGCGTCTTCCACGCCTCCGTGCTGTTCCTCGTCGCGGCGGGGTTGCAGCTGGTGTTCGGCGTGCAGCGGATCGTCAACCTGGCCTGCGGCTCGTTCTACGCGCTCGGCGCCTACTTCGGCATCACCGCCGTCAACTGGACGACCGCGCTCGGCGCGCCGGAGTGGTCGTTCCTGCCGGTGCTGATCCTGTCGGGCATCCTGCTCGGCGTGATCGGCCCCTTCATCGAGCGGCTGCTTCGCACCGTCTACAAGCGCGACGAAGCCTTCCAGCTGCTGCTCACCTTCGCCCTGGTGCTGATGTTCCAGGACGTGCTGCGCTTCTTCTGGGGCGCCAATCCGCAGCAGCTCGGCAATTTGTCGATGGACTACGGCAAGGTGGCGATCGGCGACGTCTCCTTTCCCACGTACAACGTGCTCGTCATGCTGGCGAGCGTCGCCATCGCGGTCTCGCTCGGCCTGTTCCTGCAGCGCACGCGCTACGGCCGCATCCTGCGCGCCACCGCCGAGAACCGCGAAATGGCGGAGGCGCTCGGCGCCGACGTGCGATTCATCTACGCCTGCGTGTTCACGCTCGGCACCGTGCTCGGCACGGTCGGCGGCGCGCTCGTCGTGCCGACCTCGGCTGCTTCGCTCGACATGCCGGTCGAGCTCGTCGTCGAGGCGTTCGCGGTGGTCGTCATCGGCGGCCTCGGCAGCATGCGCGGCGCCCTCGCGGGTGCGCTGGTGGTCGGGCTCACACGAGCGATCGCGATCCGCTACTACGCCGAGTTCGAGGTGCTGGCGATCTACGTGATCGTCATCGTCGTCCTCGTGGCGCGGCCGGCCGGGCTGTTCGGAAAGCCGATCGAATGAGCACGGTCATCGGCACCAGAGTCCGCCAGCGGGCGCTGCTCGGCGCGGTGGCGGTCGCGCTCGCCGTGCTGGCCGTCGTCCCGCAGTTCGCCTCGGCGTATCACGTCACGCTCGTGCTGCCCGCGTTCGCGTATGCGATCGCCCTCCTCGGCTTCAACCTCCTGTTCGGCACCACCGGCCTGCTCTCGTTCGGCCACGCTCTGTTCGTCGCCCTCGGCGCCTACACGGCGGCGGTCCTGACAAGCAAGCTCGGCATCATGAGCTTCGAGGTGATCGTGCTCGCGGCCGGCGCGGTCGCCGTCGTCGTCGCGGCGCCGGTGGCGTTGCTCTCCGTGCGCTATGTGCGCATCTTCTTCGGCATCCTGACGCTCGCCTTCGGCATGCTGTTCCATTCGTTCCTGTTCAAGTTCTACGACCTGACCGGCGGCGACACGGGCATCCGCGTGCTGAAGCCGACGCTCCTCGGCATGGACTTCAAGGCGCTCGACAAGACCTCTTTCCTGATCGGCCCGTTCTACTACGCGTGCCTGCTGCTCGCGGTGGTGCTCGGCTTCGTCATGTGGCGCATCGTCCGCTCGCCGTTCGGCCTGCACCTCACGGCGATCCGCGAGAACCCGCGCAAGGCCGAGTACCTCGGCGTGCGGGTGCGCTTCTTCCGCTTCCTCGCGTTCCTGATCTCGGCCTTCTACTGCGCCGTAGGCGGCGCCATCCTGGCCATCAACACCGGCCAGGCCGACCCCGAACTCGCCTACTGGACGCATTCCGGCGAGCTCGTCTTCATGACCGTGCTCGGTGGCTTCGCGAGCTTCTTCGGGCCGGTGGTCGGCGCGTTCACGTTCGTGTTCCTGAAGTCGTGGCTGATGGGCCTCACCGAGTACTGGCGCTTCTTCCTTGGCCTGACCCTGGCCGTCATCGTCGTGGCGTTCCCGCGCGGTCTGGTCGGCATCGCGCGCGACCTGTGGAACCGCTTCGCTCAGCCGAGGGACGCGTCATGAGCGGGCCGTTGCTCGAGACCGCCGGCGTGCGCAAGGCCTACGGCGACTTCGTCGCTCTCGACGGCGTCACGCTGTCGGTCGCCGCCGGCGAGACGGTCGCCATCGTCGGCCCCAACGGCGCCGGCAAGACGACGCTCGTCAACGTGCTGACCGGACTGCTCAAGCCGACCGAGGGCGTGGTGAAGTTCAAGGGCCACGACATCGCCGGCATCGGCCCGGTGAAGCTGGCCCGGCACGGCATGGCGCGCGCCTTCCAGCTGGTGCACGTGTTCCCGGAGCTGACGGTGGGCGAGACGATCGCCGTCGCCGTCGTCTCGCAGACTGGCAAGAGCCTGAACCCGTTCGCCACCCTCGCCGCCGACCACGCCACGTGGTCGCGCGTGCGCGAGGTGGCCGCCATCTTCGGCCTCGACGGCAAGCTCGACGCGCCGTCGCGCCTGCTCTCGCAGGGCGAGAAGAAGCTGCTCGACATCGCCAGCGCGTTCGCGCTCGTGCCCGAGGTGATCCTGCTCGACGAGCCCACCAGCGGCGTCTCGAGCGGCGACAAGCACGGCATCATGACGACGCTCGTCGCCGCCGCGAAGCAGGCGGGCGTGAAGGCGATCCTGCTCGTCGAGCACGACATGGACCTGGTCGCCGAGTACTCGACGCGCATCGTCGCGCTGCAGGCTGGCAAGGTGCTCGCCGACCGCGCACCCGAAGATTTCTTTGCCGATCCGGCGCTTATCGCCTCGGTGGTCGGCAAGCGGCCGGCACGCATGTCCCACACGTCCGCGCCATGACCGCCCTGCTCGACATCGACAACCTCGTCGTC
>JBBSPY010000048.1:0-17160 GCA_038258415.1 Burkholderiales bacterium | reverse complement strand
GCTCGGCGAAATCGGCGTCGCCGTGCGTCGCCATGATCGGCGCATCAACTGGTACTCGACCTATGTATTTATCTCGTCGGCGGAGTCGCTGACTCCCTATCACATGGACCGCGAGATGAATTTCCTGCTCCAGATCCGCGGAAAGAAGCTCGCCGAGCTGTGGAGCGGATATGACGATGCGGTCATGAGCCCGGCGCAACGCGATCACCTGTTCTCCTATGCGGAGGACGCACGCGCCAAATACCGAGACGACCTCGATCCGAAAGCACACAGATTCGAGCTGGAACCGGGACTCGGCGTGCATCATCCGTTCATCGCGCCACACATCGTGCGCACGTTGTCCCAGATCTCCATTTCGCTGGCCGTCACCTTCAGAACCCCCCGCTCGGATGTGTGGAGCGATGCGCATCGCTTCAACGAGCGCGTTCTGCGCCGTCTTCACCTGCCGGCTGGCAATGTTCGGCGGTCCGCGGCCCTCGATCTCACCAAGGCCGCGATCCTCAGGATGGCGCGCCGCGCAAACCGCCTGCGAGGCGGTGCTGGATCGACCGACTGACCCAATGCGCCGGCGACCGTCGCAGGCGGCAGACCTCCGCAATGTCGGTACAGATCCGATTCCGGTTCGGCGCGCCGTGCTCGGTCGCTGACCAGCAAACATGGCGCTACACCGTCCACTGCTCACGCCACGGAGTCCGCTGGCGATCGCTCAACTGCGTGCCGAATTCAACGTGCCGAGAATCCATGCGGGCCTCTTACACTGTCCACAGTGCGGACACAAGAATCGAATTCACCATGGTCGGTGCGCGTCGCCAATCGCCAAAGCCAGTGGTTCCAGCACGGACTCGCGTCGCGAAGGCAGTCGACGGGGTCCGCGCCGTCGATCGAGCGCTGGATGTACTTGCCGCCTTCGCGCCCGGCGACGATGACCTGCTTGTCGCCGAGCTCCTGAAGCGCCTCGACCTGAGCCGCCCCACGCTCTACCGGCTGCTACACACGCTGGAGAAGAAGGGCTTCGTCGTGGCGTCGGGCGAGCCGCAACGCTATCGGCTCGGGCCCGCCGTGGCGCGATTGGCCCACGCATGGAGCACCTCGCTCAATCTCCCCAACGCGGCCCAGGGCGTGATGCTCGACACTTGGTCCTTCACCGCCGAAACGGTGGCGCTCTTCGTGCCGCGCGGCGAAATGCGCCTTTGCGTGGCCGAGATGCCAAGCACGCAGCCGCTCAGCTTCCGCCGCGGCGTCGGATACAGCGAGAGACTGGTGCGGGGCGCCAGCGGACGCGCCATCCTTGCCTACATGCCGCTTTCGTCAGGACAGTTGCATGCCTATGCTTCGGGCACATCAACCGACCTCAAGTGGACGCTCGACGAACTGCGGCTGACTCGTGAACGCGGATACGCGATCGGCCACAACGAGCTGATCCAGGGCGCCTGGGCCGTCGCCGCGCCCTTTTTTGACCAGGCAGGCGCGATCGCCGGCTCGCTCGGTGTGTTCGGACCCGACGTGCGCCTTACCGAGGCCCGGGTTCACGAATTTGGCCACTACCTGCATGGCGCGGCGCGGCGTCTGACCGAGACGCTCGGTGGGAAGCCCCCCGACCTTGACCCATCGTCGCTGCACTCTAGAATGGACAAGCCGCTCACGTAACGGACAGTCGATGATGATGGACATGAAGGACATGATGAGAACGCTGGTCCGCACTGGCCCGGGCACGCCCACTGGTGAGCTGCTTCGGCGCTATTGGGTGCCTATCCTGCTGAGCAGCGAGATCGGCCAGCCAGACGGACCCCAGGTGCGCGTGCAGATCATGGGTGAAAAGCTGCTGGCCTTTCGCGACAGCGAAGGCCGTCCGGGCCTGATCAGCGAGTTCTGCTCACACCGCGGCGTCTCCCTCTACTTCGGTCGCAACGAGGACAACGGCATCCGCTGTGCGTACCACGGCCTCAAATTCGACATCCGCGGCAACTGCGTCGACGTGCCGCAAGCGCCTCAGGTGTGCGAGCGAATGTCCATCGCCGGCTATCCGTGCATCGAGCGCGTCGGCATGGTCTGGGCCTACATGGGCCCGGCCGATCGGCAGCCGGCGCCGCCCGGCGTGGAATGGGCCAACCTGCCGGAAAGTCACGTCTTCGCGTCGAAGCGCCTGCAGGAGTGCAACTACCTGCAGGCGATGGAAGGCGGCATCGACACCAGCCACGTCTCGTTCGTGCATCGCTTCGAGGTCGACAACGACCCCTTCCACCAGGGCACCAAGGCCAATGACTACATAAAGGCCGATGGCAACGTCACCTTCGAGATCGAGCGCAACGAGGGCGGCCTCACGCTTTTCGGCCGACGCAAGGGCGAGCCGGATTCGTACTACTGGCGCGTCACCCAGTGGATCTTCCCCTGGTACAACCTGATCCCGCCGTTCGGCGACCACGCACTCGGCGGCCACGTGTGGGTGCCCATCGACGACGAGAACTGCTGGGCCTGGAGCATCAACTTCCGGCCGCAGGGGCCGCTCAGCGCCCAAGAGCGTGAGCACCTGGCGGAAGGCAAAGGGATCCACTGCGAGTACGAAGACGGCGCTGCCATTGCGGGCGGCACGTTCCGGCCGAAGCAGAACAAGGACAACGACTATCTGATCGACCGCGTCGCGCAGAAGGAAAAGCGAGCCTTCAGCGGCGTGTTCGGCTTCTCGGCGCAAGACGCGTCGCTGCAGGAAAGCATGGGGCCCATTCAGAACCACGAAATCGAAAAGCTGTTGCCCAGCGACCGCGCGATCGTCATGGCGCGGCGCATGCTCTACGAGTCGGCGGTCGGCCTGCAGGACGGAATCGAGCCGCCGGCGCTCGACTCCGAAACGCAGCGCGTGCGCGCCGCCGGCATGCTGCTCCCGCACGCGGACAAGCCACAGGACTGGGCGCGCATCCACTTGGCCAACGCCAAAGATCAGCCGGTCTACTCGCTGTGACGACGCTCGCGGGCGCCGCGTTCGGAACGCGGCTAGCCGGCAAGCGCGCTCTGATCACCGGCGGCGGCGGGGGTATCGGCGCTGCAACCGCCGCTCTGTTCTGTTCCGAGGGCGCGGCCGTGATGCTGGTCGACATGGATGCGCCCGGACTTGAGCGCACGCTGCGGTCGGTGCGCGAGCGCTCGCAGACGGCACACGTCGAACTTTTCGCGGCCGACGTGGCCGACAGCGAGGCGGCTGAGCGCGCGGTGGCGCGCTGCCGCGATGCGTTCGGCGGTCTCGACGTGCTCGTGAACAACGCGGCGATGCGCAACTACAGCGCAGTCGCCGACGCCACGGCGGTTGAATGGCGAGCTGTGCTCGACGTGAACCTGCTCGGCAACGCCAACTACTGTCGCGCTGCACTGCCGATGCTGCGTCGAGCCGGCAAGGCGGCGATCGTCAACGTCTCATCCTGCTACGCGGTGACCGGCCGCAAGGGCATGGGACTCTACGACGCCAGCAAGGCGGCCATGCTGGCGATGACCCGCACTCTGGCGTTCGAGGAGATCGGTCACGGCGTGCGTGTGAACGCAATCTGCCCCGGCTCGACGCTGACCGAATTCCACATTGGCCGCACCGAGCGGGCGGTCGGCAGCGTCGAGGCCCTCAAGACGCAGCGCCAGAACACGTCACTGATCGGCCGCTGGGCCGAGCCGATCGAGATCGCGCACCCGATCCTCTGGCTTGCGTCGGACGAAGCGTCGTTCATCACCGGCACCACCCTGATGGTGGACGGTGGCCTGCACATCATGTAGCACCGCACCCCCGTGATCATTGAATCCTCCGCCGAACTGACGCAGGCCGTGCTCGACGAGATCGATCGCGCGCCCGATGCGCGCTTTCGCGAAATCATGTCGACTGCGGTCGTGCACCTGCACAACTTCGTGCGCGACGCGAAGCTGACCGAGGCCGAGTTCCGCCGTGCCTGCAGCGCAATCGCCAGGGCCGGCCAGGCCACCACCGCCTCGCACAACGAGGTGGTTCTGGCGGCCGGCTCGCTCGGCGTGTCGTCGCTCGTGTGTCTGCTGAACAACGGCAACCAGGGCCGCGAGACCACCGCCAACCTCATGGGCCCGTTCTGGCGCAAGGGTTCGCCCCCCACGCCGAACGGCGGCTCGATCGTGCGCTCGCCCACACCGGGCGAGCCGCTCTTCGTCAGCGCATGGGTGCGCGATGCGGAAGGCCGCGCGGTCGCCGGCGCGGACGTCGATGTCTGGCAGGCGTCGCAGGAAGGCTTCTACGAGAATCAGGACCCGTCGCAGGCCGACATGAACCTGCGTGGACGATTTGTGACCGACGCCGTCGGCCGCATCGCCTTTCGCAGCATCAAGCCGGCCGGCTACCCCATACCGGTCAACGGCCCGGTCGGCGACCTGCTGCGCGCGCAGGGCCGTCACAACATGCGGCCGGCGCACATCCACTTCCTGATCCACAAGGCCGGCTTCAAGACCCAGTTCTCGCAGGTCTATTCGAGCGACGATCCGAATCTCGAGACAGACGTGCAGTTCGGCGTGACGAGAGCTCTGGTCGGCAGCTACGTGCGGCACCCTGATGAACCGGCGCCCGATGGCGACTTCGAGGGCACCTGGTACTCGCTGGAGCACCACTTCGTGATCGACCGGGGCGATAACTCCTTGCCCGTCGCACCGATCACAGGCCGGGCCGAAGGCGGACGGCCCGAACTCACGACGCTGAAGCGACGGGTGCCCTGATGATCAACGATCAGCAGCGGCTGAAAATCGTCAGCCTGGAAGTCTTCGCCTGTTAGGGAGAGCAGCGTCGTGCGGCAGTCAACATTTTTGAAAGGCCACTCAATCATGAAAAAATCCTTGCTCGTTTCAGGAAACCGCTCCCGTTGGGCGCTCACGATTGGATTCGCACTTGCTTCGCTGGTATCCGGCGCGCGCGCGGCCGATCAGGTCGACATCGTCACGCTGCCACAAGGCTCGGTTGCCCACGGGGTCGGGGTGGCGCTGGCCGGCGTCATAAGCGAGAAATCGCCTGTCCGCATGATCGCGGCGGGATATGGAGGCCCTCAGATACTCGTTCCGCTCGTCGACGAAGGCAAGGCGAGTTTTACGCTCCTCAACGCCAACGACGTGGCGTCGGCGATGCGTGGAACAAAGCCAGAATACAAGAAGGCGCACCACAACCTGCGGCTCATATCGAATGGCTATAGCAACTCCATCGGTATCCTCGTTCGTGCCGATTCGGACATCCGCACCGCGGCCGATCTGAAGGGAAAGCGCGTGACGGGTGTCTTCTCGGCACACAAGACGTGTGCCAAGCTCGCGACAGCCACGATCGCCAATGCCGGCCTCACTTGGAACGATGTCACCGTGGTGCCCGTCACGAGTACGGTGCCCTCGATCCAGGCGCTGGCCGACGGCAGGGCCGACGCAGCCCTTTGCGGCGCGATCGGCATGTCGGTCATCAAGGAGGTGAATGCGAAGGTGCCTTTGAGATTCGTCAGCCTCGACAGTTCGGCGGCGGCCGAACGGCGGGCGCAGGACACGTTCCCTGGTGGTCGGGTGATCCAGATTGCGAAGGGCGCTGACGAAGGAGTGTTGGCCAACACAAGTTTTCTCGACTATGACTTTTACCTGGTCGGCGGCGCACAGCTCAGCGACGAACTCGTTGCCCAGGTGTTGGAAACAGTGTGGGGCTCGCTGAAGGAACTGCGCGAAGCGAACCGCACGTTCGTCGACTGGACGCATGCCCGGATGGCCACGGCGAGCATGACGATTCCATATCACCCTGCCGCCGTCGCCTTCTTCAAGAAAAAGGGCGTCTGGACGCCACAGATGGAGGAAAAGAACAACGCGCTGTTGAGTCAAATCAAATAGCCGCCCGCTTGCCGCCTGTCGGCGCCGCTTTCCACGAAAGAGCGTTCTGATGTATCCGGCCCTTTCGGTCGCGCTTCGCGTCGCGATTCCGACACTCGGGATTCTTTACCTTTCGAATTTTTTAGTCGACTGGTTCGGGGTTCTGCTGTGGCAGGAGCAAATCGCGCTTGCCATGGTCGGACTTGCGGTCGCCGATATTTTCTTGACGACCTCCGTCAACGGGAAGGAAAGAAGCGGCCCGCACCAGGCCAGACCACCTTTTGTGGATATCGCCCTTGCGTTCGTCACGCTCGGGTTGTGCGGTTATATCGTGCTCGGTTACGAGAACATCGTGGGCAGCGGCTACCTCGGCGATTCGGTCAATCTCGCAATGGCCTTCGTGCTCATCTGCTTGGTGGGCGAAGCGACTCGGCGCAACGCCGGGTGGCCCATGATTTTCTTGCTGGCGGCGTTCATTGCCTACGGTTTGACGGCCAACAAGTTCGCTGGATTCCTGCAGAGCCGATCGATTCCAGTGAAGCAGTTGATTCCTTACATGGTCTTCGATCCGAACGGGATGCTCGGCTCTGCGCTCACGGTCGTCGTGACAACCGTCATGGCGTTCGTTCTGTTCGGGTCTGCGATATTCAAGTTGGGGGGCGGCGATCTTTTTATCGGACTTGCGCTTTCGGCGATGGGTCGATTCCGTGGCGGTGCCGCGAAGACCGCGATACTGGCGTCGTCTCTGTTCGGATCGATTTCCGGAAGCGCCGTTGCCAACGTGGTCACCACTGGGATCATCACAATTCCACTGATGAAGAGGTCTGGCTATCCCGCCGAGGAGGCGGGAGCGGTGGAGGCGGTGGCGTCCACCGGGGGCCAGATATTGCCGCCGATCATGGGAGCGGCGGCGTTCGTCATGGCCAACAATCTCGGCGTCTCGTACAGCGAGGTGGTACGAGCTGCACTGGTTCCAGCGCTCCTGTTCTACTTGTGCGTTTTCACGCAGTGTCAACTGCGTGCGGGCCGTCGCGATGCGCGCGCGCTGACCGAGGCGGAACGCCCCAAGGCGATTCCGACACTTGTCGCCGGCTGGCCGTTCCTGATTCCTCTGGTCTTCCTCGTTGTACTGTTGTTCGCAACCACCATGTCTCCCGTCAAGGCGGCCCTGCTCGCGACGGCCGTCACAGTCGTCGCGGCCTTCATCAAGCGCGAGACTCGCCCGGGGTGGCGAAAGATGATCGGCATCCTCGAGGATGCAGGCAAGGGCATGCTTTCGATCGTTCCGGTGGTCGCGCTTGCCAACATGTTCATTGGCGTCCTGTCCGTCACCGGCCTCAGCTTTACGCTCAGCTTGGGCATTGTCGACGCCGCCGGCGGAAACTTGCCTCTCCTGCTCGCGCTGGTGGCGGGGGCTGCCATTGTGCTCGGCATGGGAATGCCGACCACTGCGGTCTACATCGTTCTCGCAACGCTGGTTGCGCCGGCGTTGATTACCGCTGGCGTTGCACCTATGGCCGCGCATCTGTATGTTTTTTATTACGGCGCACTCTCGATGATCACGCCGCCGGTTTGCCTCGCAGCCTTTGCGGGAGCCGCGATAGCGGGTGGCGCTTATATGCGGACTGGATGGGAGGCGGTCCGATTGGGACTTTCCGCATTCCTGCTGCCACCTCTGTTCGTCTATTCGCCGAAACTGCTGTTGGTCGGAGACGCCGTCTCGATCGCGACTGCGATTGCCATCGGCGTGATCGCCATCGTCTTCTTGGCTGCCGCATTGGAAGGTTACATGCTCGTGCGCCTGTCGATCGGTGCCCGTGTGCTCATGTCCTTTATCGCCCTGCTGCTGGCGGGTGCGGTCATCGGGGCCGGCGACCAAGGCATCGTCCTCGCAGCACTTGCGTCTGCGGCCGTGGCTCTGTTCTGGCTGCAACGCAAGAAGCGGAATAGCAGACAGGCGAGCTGTCTTGGAATCGAATCCAAAGAAGTCGCCATCGCACCGCTAGATCGAAACGCGTAGCCCCGTACGGGCGCCCGCCAAAACCAATCGGCAGGGTGGCGAAGGTGAGGCGGGTCGCTCTTCGTCATCGGGGTCTCGTCTCAGCGCAGGTTGGCAACTGCCCGTCGGGTGGCTTGGTGGCTTGGGACAAGCGCACCGGCAAGGCGATCGAGCCGGTGTTGCCGCCGTCGATCAACCTCGTCGAAGACCCCCAAGAGGGCTGCGGCGGCCCCCTTTGGCTGCGTGGCGGCGTTGCCTTGGTGTCGTCGGATGGTTTCGCCTACGAGGTGCGAAACCGGGTGACGCTGTGTCGCTGCGGTGCATCGCAGAACAAGCCGTTCTGCGATGGCAGCCATGCGTCCGTCCACTTCAGCGAGGCCGTGACGTGAGAACGCCGGCCTCGGAACGGCGACGTCGCGGAGTTTGGCGGGGCGGCCCCGGATGGCGGGCCGACGGGCCCTGCTAGGTGCCGCCGAACTGTGCCTGCGACATCAACCAACGGTCCTGGGCATGACTTGCCACATGGCTGTACCTCAGCCCGGAACGACCACGGTCGGACCCTGCTTGATCTTCGCGCTGCCGCGAACAAGGGCTTTGTCGAAAGAGGCAAAAGATTCGCAGCCCCGGCCCGCCGCCCAGTGCAAGGCGTCCGCGAAGTCAATCCCCGCCCCATGCATATCTGTGGCGTCCTTGACGAGCTCCCACCGTTCCACGGTGACATGAGGCATCCCAAGCAGATGCTCCATGACGCTGCACACCTGACTCGGCTCAAGCTCATAAAAGCCGCGCAACACCCATTCCAACTCCAAGACGACCGTCAATGGCACGAACAGCGCTATCGACTCCGTCACGACGCGGCGGGCGGCCGGGCGCTGCCGGCGAGCCTCCGGGTCCGACGGATCGTCGCAGTAGAAGCGCGCCAGCACGTTGGTGTCGACGGCAATCATCAAACGCCTTTGCGACGTACGAGGGACGCCGGGTCGAAGTCGGAGAGCTTGTGAGACGGAGCACCGTCGGACCGCTGGATCTTCATCAAGCCATAGCCGGCGCCGGGGTCCGATGGCGGCAACCTGCGTCGGACCAGCAGGCGGATCGCGCCGCCCTCGTCGACAAACTCGACCTGCGTTCCCGGCGTCAAGTCGTAGCGGGCGCGGATGTCAGCCGGGATCACGATCTGACCCTTTTCAGTGAGGGTGACTGCGGCCATGGTTCGCTCCTCCCAAAGCTAAATCTTACCTTGTAAGACGAACCGGATTCAAGCCATTGCTTCTGTCGTAGAGGTGTCCTGCCCGAATTTCGCACTTGCTGGACGATGTCGTGATCGACATCTGATCGGGCGGCCGTAGTGGTTGAGAAACTGCCGCCGCGGGCGCGGACAGACGTCCGATTTTTAGGACCGCGTTAGGACCGGGCGTTGCAAAAGACAAAAGGCTTAGCGGGCACTAACCTGCTAAGCCTCGTCTTTGTTGGTCGGGACGGCGGGATTCGAACTCGCGACCCCTTGCACCCCATGCAAGTGCGCTACCAGGCTGCGCTACGCCCCGTGAGGTGCGATTATAGGCGGCGGGTCATCCTCGAGAGTCACCGTTCGCGGCGTCCCGGCCTAGACAGCCAGCAGACCCCGGATCGACAGCAGCTCAGCGCGGACCTGCGCCGTTGACCAGGTCAGCGCATCGAAGCCGTCGATGGCGGCGGCGGCATCGCCGAGGTGTGGGTCGTCGACGTGCGTGCCCGGATCGCTCACGTTCGCCAGTTCCTCGCCCGAGGTCTCCCGATGCCGCGACGACGCGTCGGCGAGCCGATTTCGCGCGCCACTGATGGTGAAGCCCTGCTCGTACAGCAACTCGCGGATCCGCCGAATCAGCAGCACTTCGTGGTGCTGGTAGTAGCGCCGGTTGCCGCGGCGCTTCATCGGCTTGAGCTGATGGAACTCCTGCTCCCAATAGCGCAGCACGTAGGGCTTGACGCCGCACAGCTCGCTCACCTCGCCAATCGTGAAGTAGCGCTTGGCGGGAATGGCCGGAAGACTTTTCTCCATTGAAATCAAGGAGATTCGGGGCTAAAACTCGACTCTACTCGAAGTCCCCTTCGGGCGCCGTGTCGCCTTGCACGACTGCTTTCAGTTTGTGGCTGGCGTGGAACGTGACCACGTGGCGGGCCTTGATCGGGATCGCCTCGCCGGTGCGCGGGTTGCGCCCGGGCCGCGGCGCCTTGCGCCGGATGTTGAAGTTGCCGAAGCCCGACAGCTTGACGTCGTCGCCGGTCAGCAGCGTCGCGTGGATGATGTCGAAGAAGGCCTCGACCATGTCCTTGGACTCGCGCTTGTTGAGGCCCAGGTGCTGGAACAGCAAGTCCGCGAGCTCGGCCTTGGTGAGCGTCGGCGTGACGAGTGTCGGCTGCAGCGAGCGCGGCGCGGCGGGGACTTCGTCGGTGGCCATGGACGGCTGCGCTCGTTGCGGCTGCGGTGGCGGCTTCTACTGAGCGCGCCGGCGCGCGCCGGTTCGCTCGGCGAGCGACGCCAGCACGTCGGCGACGACGCGCTCGATGCGCTCGTCGGTCAGCGTCGCCGTGTCGTCGCGGAGCGCGAGGCGGATCGCCACGCTCCGTTCGCCCGCCGTCATGCCCGCGACTGGCGTCTTCGGCTCGTAGATGTCGAACACCATCGCCTCGCGAACGGTGCCGCCTCCCGACGACATCGCCGCGGCGATCAGGCTGTCGTGGCGCACCGTCGGCCCGACGACGACAGCGACGTCGCGCATGACCACCTGCTGTCGCGGCAGCGGCGTGTAGATCGGCAGAGCGTGGACGCGCCAGGCGTCGGCTTCGAGCTCGAAGACGACCGGGCTGGCCGGCAGTTCGTACGACTGCCGCCACTGCGGATGAAGCTCGCCGACCGCCCCGACCGACCGACCGGCGATCCAGATCGCTGCGCTGCGGCCCGGGTGCAGCGCCGGATGCGAGGTCGCTTCGAAACGGGCGTCGAGGCCCTCGAGCAGCCGTTCGAGATCGCCCTTGACGTCGTAGAAATCGACCGCCTTCTCGGCGGCGCCCCACTGCGGAGGCCGGGCCGGGCCGAACCACAGGCCGCCGAGCAGGAGTGGCTGCGCAAGCCCAGCGACGGCCGAGTCCGCGGCGGCAACCGATGCGTCCTTGCGGTACACCTTGCCGAGCTCGAACACCTTGACCCGCGGCTGGCGCCGTGCGAGGTTGACGCGCAGCACGTCGATCAGGCTGCCGATCAGCGACGACCGCATCACGCCCTGCGTGCTCACGATGGGGTTAACGACGCGCACCGGGTCGGCGTTGCCGGCAAGGTCGCGTTCGTGGCGTTCGTCGACGAAGCTGTACGAGATCGTCTCCTGCCAGCCCAGGTCGGCCATCGCGTGGCGCAGCCGGGCGAGCGGCCGCAGCGTCTCGCTCGGCACCTGCGCCGCGATCCGGCCCCGGGGCGGCCCCGGCGGCAGCGAGTCGTAGCCGACGAGGCGGATGACCTCCTCGATCAGGTCCTCCTCGAGACGCAGATCGAAGCGATACGACGGCGGGATCACGTCGACCCAGCCCGGCCCGCTCGTCCACTGAAAACCGAGCCGCGTCATCACGCGCTCGCAGTCGGCCTGCGACACGTCGATGCCGATGACCCTGGCAGCGCGATCGACGCGCAGCCGGACCGCCGCCGGATTCGGGAGCCCGTCGACGTGGTCGTCGATCGGGCCGACCTCGGTCTCGGCGGTGCCGCAGATCTCGACCACGAGCGCGGTGATGCGTTCGATGTGCTCGACCGTCGTCTGCGGGTCGACGCCGCGCTCGAAGCGGTGCGCCGCATCGGTCGAGAAGCGGTAGCGCCGCGCCCGGCCCGCGACCGCCTCGGGCCACCAGAACGCGGCCTCGATGTAGACGTTTCTCGTCGTGTCGACCACCGCGGTGCGTTCGCCGCCCATGATGCCGGCCAGCGACTCGACGCGCGCATGGTCGGCGATGACGCCGACGTCCGCGTCCAGCGTGACGGTGCTGCCGTTGAGCAGCTCGAGCGTCTCGCCGGGCTCGGCCCAGCGGACGACGAGGCCGCCCTCGATGGTGTCGAGATCGAAGATGTGGGTCGGCCGGCCGTACTCGAACATCACGTAGTTCGAGATGTCGACCAGCGCCGCGACCGATCGCTGGCCGCATCGCGCCAGCCGTTCGACCATCCACGCCGGCGTCGCCGCCTTCGGGTCGACGCCGCGAACGACGCGGCCCGAGAAGCGCCCGCACAGGTTGCGCGCGGCCGGCTCGATGCGGACAGGGAGGATGTCGCCGGTGGTCGGCGCGACCGGCGCGATGTCCGGCGTCTTCAGCGGTGCCCCGGTGATCGCCGCGAGCTCGCGGGCGACGCCGTAGACGCCGAGGGCGTGGCCGAGGTTGGGCGTGAGCTTGAGCGTGAAGACGGTGTCGTCGAGACGGAGCGCATCGCGCAAATCGGCACCGACGGATGCCTGCGGGTCGAGGATGAGCAGGCCGCCGTGGTCGTCCGACAGGTGCAGCTCGCGCGCCGAGCACAGCATGCCGCGGCTCTCGACGCCACGGATCGTGCCGGCGCCGATTCGAAATGGTTCATCGCTCGCGCTGCCCTCTGCCGGGGGCAGCTCGGCGCCGACGCGAGCGCATGGAACCTTGATGCCGGCGCGCACGTTGGGCGCGCCGCAGACGATGGACAGCGGCTCGCCCGCGCCGACGTCGACCGAGCACACCTTCAGCCGATCGGCGTTCGGGTGCGGCTCGACCGCAAGCACCTCGGCGACCACGACCCCGTGGAACGGTGGCGCAGCCGGCCGCACGCTCTCGACCTCGAGCCCGCCCATCGTCAGCCGCTCGGCGAGCGCCTCGGTCGAGATCGGCGGGTCGCAGAAGGTGCGCAGCCAGGATTCCGGGAATTGCATCGGGCGATCTCAGGCGAACTGGCGGAGGAACCGCAGGTCGCCGTCGAAGAAAAGGCGCAGGTCGTCGATGCCGTAGCGCAGCATCGCCAGCCGGTCGATGCCGGTGCCGAACGCGAAGCCGATGACTCGCTCCGAGTCGAACCCCATGTTCCGGACCACCTGCGGATGGACCTGCCCCGAGCCCGACAGCTCGAGCCAGCGGCCGGCGAGCGGGCCGTGCTCGAAGCGCACGTCGATCTCGGCGCTCGGCTCGGTGAACGGGAAGTAGCTGGGACGAAAGCGCAACTCGAGCCGTGTCGTCTCGAAGAACGACTGCATGAAGTCGAGGTAGACCGCCTTCAGGTCGCGAAAGCTCACGTTCTCGCCGAGCCACAGGCCTTCGACCTGATGGAACATCGGCGAGTGCGTCGCATCGCTGTCCACGCGGTAGGTCCGGCCCGGGGCGATCACGCGCACGTCGGGCATCCCGGCAGCGCTGGCGTACCGACGTGCGTGCGCCTGCGCGTAGCGGATCTGCATCGGCGAGGTGTGCGGGCGCAGGTTCAGAGGGCGGCCTTCGTCGTCCAGCACGTCGACGTAGAACGTGTCCTGCATCGACCGCGCGGGATGGTTCTCCGGGTTGTTCAGCGCCGTGAAGCTGTACCAGTCGGTCTCGATCTCGGGCCCGTCGGCGATGGCGAATCCCATCGAGGAGAAGATGTCCTCGATGCGCTCGAGGGCCCTGCTCACGGGATGGAGGCCACCGCTGCCGCCCACGCGCCCGGGCAGCGTGACGTCGAGCGCCTCGCCGGCCAGCTGGGCATCGAGTTCGGCTCTGGAAAGGGCCGCACGACGCTCGGCGAGCGCGGCCTCGATCGCCTGCTTGGCGGCGTTGATGGCCGCGCCCTGAGCCTTCTTCTCCGCCGCCGGCAGAGAACCGAGCGCCTTCAGCCGCTCGGTGACGATGCCCGAACGCCCCAGGTAGCGCGCCTTCGCGTCTTCGAGCTGCGCGGGCGCTGCCGCGCGCGCGAAATCGGCGCGAGCCGTGTCGATCACCGAGGCGAGGTCGTTCATCTGGGCGAGGGACCGGAGCGCGAACGCGCTCCGGCGCGGGTCGTCAGCCGAGGTGCGGCTTGACCTTGTCGACGATCGAACCGAAGGCGGCCGGGTCACGCACCGCCATGTCGGCGAGGATCTTGCGGTCGATCTCGATGCCGCTCTTCTTGAGGCCCGCCATGAACTTGCTGTAGCTCACGCCGAGGCTGCGCGTCGCGGCGTTGATGCGCGCGATCCAGAGACGACGGAAGACGCGCTTGCGGGTGCGGCGGTCGCGGTAGGCGTATTGCCCGGCCCGCATGACCGCTTCCTTGGCGATGCGAAAGACATTCTTGCGACGACCCCGGAATCCCTTGGCGAGGGCGAGGACTTTCTTGTGACGTGCGCGGGCGGTGACGCCGCGTTTGACGCGAGGCATGTGTGTACTCCTTCGAAGACGGGTGGATGACCGGCCGGCTCAGAGGCCTGCGAACGGCAACATCTGCGCCATGTGGCCCATGTTCGTCTCGTGGACGGTCACGGCGCCGCGCAGATGGCGCTTGTTCTTGGTCGACTTCTTCGTGAGGATGTGGCGCTTGAACGCCTGACCGCGCTTGACGGTCCCGCCCGGGCGCACCCGGAAGCGCTTCGCAGCGCTCTTCTTGGTCTTCATCTTCGGCATGACGAATTTCCTTCTCTCTCTTCGTATGCGCTGCAGGCGCCGGCGGGAGGTGCCGTCTTGTCGAGCCTGCAGTCGCTTGTGCGAACGGCCTGTCGCCGCTCGTTGAACCTGTCGTGTCTATTGCTTTCGCTTCGGCGCCAGCACCATGATCATCTGCCGCCCTTCGAGCTTGGGCATGTGCTCGACCACCGCGACATCGGCCAGCTCGTCGCGGATCCGCTCGAGCAGTCGCATGCCGATGTCCTGGTGCGTGATCTCGCGGCCGCGGTAGCGCAGCGTGACCTTGCCCTTGTCGCCGTCTTCCTCGATGAAGCGGCGCAGGTTGCGCATCTTGATCGAGTAGTCGCCCTCGTCGGTTCCCGGGCGGAACTTCACTTCCTTGACCTCGATGATCTTCTGCTTCGCCCGTGCTTCGGCCGCCCGCTTCTGCTCCTGATACTTGAACTTGCCGTAGTCCATCAGCCGGCAGACCGGCGGATCGGCCTGGGCGACGATCTCGACGAGATCGACGTCCTGCTCGCCCGCCATCCTGAGGGCGTCGGCGATCTGGACGATGCCCAGCGGTTCGTTCTCCGGCCCGTTCAGACGGACCTCAGGAGCCAGTATTTCCCGGTTGAGCCGGTGCTTGCGCTCGGCGTTCGGGGTGCGACGGTCGAAAAAGGAGGCGATGTCGAAGACCTTTCAACGGGCTCCGAGGCAACGGAACCCGACAACAAGAAACGCGCGCCTCTGTCGAATGGCAGCTTCGGTGGGGCGATCAGGTCTTTGCGGCGATGTCTGCACGAAGGCGCTCCGAGAACGCTTCGACCGACATGACGCCGAGATCCTGGTTGCCCCGGGCGCGCACGGCAACGGTTCCGTTTGCCTTCTCCTTGTCACCCACGACCAGGATGTACGGAACCTTCTGCAACGAATGCTCGCGGATTTTATAGGCGATTTTCTCGTTCCGCAAATCGACCTCGACTCTAAGTCCTTGTTTTTGCAACGTTTTGACGAGATCCCGGGCGTAGTCGGCCTGTCCCTCGGTGATCGTGAGGACGCTGGCCTGCACCGGCGCGAGCCAAGCCGGCATGGCGCCCGCGTGATGTTCGAGAAGCAGGCCGATGAAGCGCTCGAAGCTGCCGACGATCGCGCGGTGCAGCATCACGGGGAAGGCGCGGCCGCTCGTCTCGGTCACGTAGTCGCCGCCCAGTCGCTCGGCGGTGTTGTAGTCGACCTGCATCGTGCCGAGCTGCCACTGCCGGCCGATCGCGTCCTTCAGCGTGTACTCGATCTTCGGCCCGTAGAACGCCCCGTCTCCGGGCGAGACGACGAACTCGCAGCCCGAGCGTCGCAGCGCCTCCATGAGCGCGTGCTCGGATCGGTCCCAGAACGCGTCGCTGCCGACGCGGTTCTCGGGCCGGGTCGCGACCTTGTAGATGATGTCGGTGAAGCCGAAGTCGGCATAGACCTTCTTGAGCTGTTCCGTGTAGGCGACGCATTCGTCGAGGATCTGGTCCTCGGTGCAGAAGACGTGGCCGTCGTCCTGGGTGAAGCCGCGCACGCGCATGATCCCGTGCATCGAGCCGCTCGGCTCGTTGCGATGGCACTGCCCGAACTCGCCATAGCGCAACGGCAGCTCGCGGTAGCTGCGCAGCTGCTGCTTGAAGATGAGCACGTGGCCCGGACAGTTCATCGGCTTGAGCGCGTACTCCCGCTTCTCCGACTCCGTCGTGAACATGTTCTCGCGGTAGTTCTGCCAGTGCCCCGTCTTCTCCCAGAGGTTCTTGTCGAGCAGCTGCGGGCCCTTGACCTCGAGATAGCCCGTGTCACGGTAGACCTGCCGCATGTACTGCTCGACCGCCTGCCAGATCGCCCAGCCCTTCGGGTGCCAGAACACGAAGCCGGGCGCCACCTCGTCGATGTGGAACAAATCGAGTTCCCGGCCGAGCTTTCGGTGATCGCGCTTCTCGGCTTCCTCGAGCCGATGCAGGTACTGCTGCAGCTCGTCCTTCGTAGCCCACGCCGTGCCGTAGATGCGCTGCAGCATCTCGTTGCGATGGTCGCCGCGCCAGTACGCCCCGGCCAGCTTCATGAGCTTGAAATGGCGAAGCTTGCCGGTGCTCGGCACGTGCGGACCGCGACAGAGATCCTCGAAATCGCCTTCGCGATAGAGCGACACGTCTTCGCCGGCCGGAATGCTCGCGATGATCTCGGCCTTGTAGGCCTCGCCGATCGAGCGGAAATGGGCGACGGCCTCGTCGCGCGGCAGCACCCGACGCGACACCGGCTCGTCCTTCTTCGCGAGCTCGACCATCTTCTGCTCGATCGCCGCGAGGTCGTCGAGCGTGAACGGGCGCTTGTACGAGAAGTCGTAGTAGAAGCCGTCCTCGATGACCGGCCCGATGGTCACCTGCGCGTCTGGAAACAGCTCCTTCACGGCATGGGCGAGCAGGTGCGCCGTCGAGTGGCGGATGACATCGAGTCCCGCCGGGTCCTTGTCGGTGACGATCGCCAGATGGGCGTCGCGGTCGATGCAGAACGATGTGTCGACGACCTGCGCCGACGCGCCCTCGCCGACGCGGCCGGCAAGCGCCGCCTTCGCGAGCCCGGGACCGATCGACGCGGCCACCTCTGCCACCGTCACCGGATGCGGGTAGTCGCGCCGCGAACCGTCGGGAAGCTGGATCGAAACCATGGTCTCACCTCGTGTCGCGTCGCGATGGACGCGCTGAGAAACGAAAAAG
>JBBSPY010000047.1:0-17281 GCA_038258415.1 Burkholderiales bacterium | reverse complement strand
GCGGCCTACATCGACCTGATGAAGATCAAGACCGGCACCGCCCGCCTGTACCCTCGGCACGAGCTTGTCGCGAAGCTCGCCATGTACCGCAAGGCCGAGGTGCGGCCTTTCGTCGGCGGCCAGTTCCACGAGTACGTCTTTGCCAAGCTCGGCGAGGCGGCGTTGCCGCGCTTTTACGCAGAGGCGCTCGCCGTCGGCTTCGACACGATCGAGATCTCCGACAACACGGTGCCGCTCACCGACCATCAGCGGCGCAGCCAGATCGAGGCGGCGGTGAAGGCCGGGCTCAAGGTGTTCGGCGAGGTCGGCTCGAAGGACACGCTCAGCAACCCGTCGCTGCTCGTCCGGCAGGCGCAGATCTGCTTCGATGCCGGGGCCGAACTCGTGCTGGTCGAGGCGGCCGAACTGGTCGACGCCGACGGTCAGGTTCGCGGCGCGACGCTCGACGTGATCAAGCGCGAGCTGCCGGTGGAGCGCGTGATGATCGAGCTGCCCGGGCCGTGGATCACCGGCGTGCGCGCCTGCGACGTCGAGGCGATGAAGAAGACCGTCTTCGCCGAGTTCGGGCCGAACGTCAACCTTGCCAACATCGACGTGAAGACGATCTTCGACACCGAGGCGCAGCGCGTCGGCCTCGGCACCGCGGGACCGCTGCCCTGACGGCCCGATCCTTGCACGGCATCCGACCACACCCCTCAACTTTGGACCTACGCATGAACACCATTCGCACCGCGCTACGCTGCACATTCGCCATCGCACTCGTGGCTTGCGCCGGGTCAGCCACCGCCGCCGACGCCTATCCATCGAAGTCGATCCGCCTGATCGTGCCGCTGGCCGCCGGCAGCACCGCCGACATCCTGTCGCGCACGCTCGGCGCGGAGCTGACCAAGGAACTCGGCCAGCAGGTCGTCGTCGACAACAAGACCGGCGCCGGCGGCACCATCGCGACGGCCGAGCTGGCGAAGTCGCCGCCCGACGGCTACACGATCGAGTTCGCGTCCCAGGGCACGCTGGTGTTCAACCAGTCGCTCTACTCGAAGCCCGGCTACGACTCGGTGAAGGACATCGCGCCGATCCTGCTGATCGGCGGTGTCTCGAACGTCATGGTGGTGCCGCCGACGAGCACGGCGACCTCGGCCGCCGACATCATCGCGATGGCCAAGGCCAAGCCGGGCGACCTCACCTTCTCGTCGGGCGGCAGCGGCACCAGCCACCACATGTCGGGCGTGCTGTTCGGGCAGCTCACGAACACCAAGCTGCTGCACGTGCCCTACAAGGGCGCGCCGCAGGGCGTGCTCGCGGTGATGACCGGCGAGGTGAACATGGGCTTCTTCAACACGCCGACCGTGATCTCGCAGATCAAGGACGGCAAGCTGAAGGCGCTCGCCGTGACGAGCACGAAACGCTCACCGCTGCTGCCGCAGCTGCCGACGCTCGACGAAGCGGGCGTCAAGGGCTACGAGGTCGAGACGTGGTTCGGCTTCGTCGCGCCGGGCGGAACGCCGGCCGACGTGATCAACAAGCTCCACGCCGCGCTCGCCAAAGCGGTGAGCGACCCGGCGGTGCGCGACAAGCTGGCCGCGCAGGGCTTCGAGCTGGCGCCGATCGCGCCGCCGGCGGCGTTCGCGAAGCTCATCCGCGACGACCTTGCGAAGTGGCCGCCGGTGATCAAGGCGAGCGGCGCGAAGGTCGACTGAACGCCGCGCGTCAGCGCCGCTCGAGCAGCCCGGCGACGACGCCGGCGGTCGCGTCGGCGGCGCCGCGGTTCGCTGCTGCGTAGGTGACCGCCGCGGCGCCCATCTGCCGGAGCTCGGCGTCGTCGAGCAGCAGCGCGCGCGCGCTGGCGACGGCGGCCTCGAGCGTGGCGACGCGCCGTGCCGCGCCGGCGCGCTCGGCGAGGTCGGACGCGGCGGCGAAGTTGAAGGTGTGCAGGCCCATCACGAGCGGGCAGCCGCAGGCCGCAGCCTCGATCAGGTTCTGACCGCCGAGCGGCGCGAAGCTGCCACCGAGCAGGGCGACGTCGGCCAGCGCGTACCACGCCGGCATCTCGAGCATCGAGTCGCCGAGCCACACGTCGACCGCCGCGGATCCGTGCGGCGGCAGGACGTCGCCCGGTCCGGCCTCGACCCAGTCGCTGCGCCGGCTCGACGTGCAGCCTGCGCTGGCGATCTCGGCCGCGACCGCGTCGAACCGCTGCGGGTGTCGCGGCACGATGACGAGCAGCGGTCGCGGCGCGTCGATCGCCCGCCAGGCGGCGAGCAGTGGCGCCTCCTCGCCTTCGCGCGTCGACGCGGCGAGGACGACACGGCGCCCGCCGAGCCGTGTTCGCCAGCGCCGGCCGCGCTCGAGCACCCCGTCGTCGACGGCGACGTCGTACTTCAGGTTGCCGACGACGCGGACGTCGCGCGCGCCGACCTCGCGGAGTCGAGCCGCATCGGCCTCGCTTTGCGCGAGCACGGCGGCGAGCGACCGGTACGCAGGCCGCAGCAGCGCCGATGCCCGCTCGAATCGGGCCCGACTGCGCGCGTTGAGCCGGGCGTTGGCGAGCAACATCGGCAGGCGTCGCGCCGTCGCCTCGTCGATCAGCGTCGGCCAGATCTCGGTCTCGAGCAGGATGCCGATCGCCGGGCGCTGGTGGTCGAGAAAGCGACGCACCGAGGCGGCATCGTCCCACGGCAGCCAGGCCTGCCGGTCGCCGTCGTGCAGCAGCGCGCAGCCGGCGGCGCTGCCGGTCGCCGTGCCGTGCGTGAGCAGCAGCGCGCGATCGGGCAGACGGGCCCGAAGGGCGGCGACGAGCGGCGCCGCGGCGCGCGTCTCGCCGAGCGACACGGCGTGCAGCCAGATGGCACCGGGCGCCGGCGGAGGCGTGTCGCCGGCGGCCTCGAAGCGGCCCGTCCGCTCGCCGATCCGCTCGGCATACAACGGCTCATCACGGCCGCGGTGCCGCACCTTGGCGAGGTAGAGCGGCCGCACGGCGCGCATCGCGGCGCGGTACGCGGCTCGAGCGATCCGTTCCAGGGCGCGGCTCATGGCGCCGGCGACGATGCCGTCGTCTCCGTGACCGAACGCCACGCCGACCAGACCGCGTCGACCGAAGGCGTCGGCTCGCCTTCGACCGCGTGCTGTCGACGATGCCGGTGGTGCGGCTGCGGTCCGGTGCGCCAGGCCGTCGGATGGTTGTAGATCTGCACGTGCGGGAGGTCCAGCGCGACGGCGAGGTGGCTGGGCCCGCTGTCGACACCGATCACGCCACCGGTCGCCGCCATGCGGTCGACGAGCGCGCCGAGCGGCATGGCGGGCCAGACGTCGCACGCCTCGCTCGTGCCGCTCGCCGCCGCGATGCGCTCGGCGCGGTCGCGCTCGGCGGCGTCGGCGTGCGGCAGCGCGAGCGTGCGCCCGGCCGCGAGGAGACGACGGGCAAGCTCGACCCAATGGTTCTCCGGCCACAGCTTGTCGGCGCGCGACGTCCCGTGCACGAGCACGACGCGCTGCGGGTCGGCCGGCAGTCGATCGGCCGCGACCAGACCGAATACCGGCGCCGCTCCCGAGGTCGTTCCCAGCGCCTCGGTCGCCAGCAGCCGCGCCCGGTCGACGGCATGAATCCTCGGGTCGACGCGCAGCGCATGGGTCGCCAGCACCCGCGCCGGCCACTCATGGCTCGAACCCTCGGTGCGATTGGCGAACGACCAGCTCGGCCCGCGCGCGAGCGCCGCGACGAGCGCCGACTTCGTCAGCCCCTGCAGGTCGAGCACCGCGTCGTAGCGGTCGCGCCGCAAGCGACGCAACGCCTGCGCCAGCGACGCGCGGGCGGCAGCCGAAAACCACCCGTCGTGGGCCGCGCGTCGCAGCGGCAACTCGATCACCTCGCCGATCGCGCGCACGCGTCCGACCACCGGCGCGAACGTCGGCTCGACCGCCCAGTCGACGATCGCCCCGGGATGCGCCGAGACGATGTCGTGAACGACCGGCAGCGTGTGGACGACGTCGCCGAGCGACGACAGCTTGACGATCAGGATGCGCACGGCACGTCGACGCCGCAGGCCGTGGGCCGAGCCGTCAATGCACCGCCGTCGCGATCACCGCGTCGGGCTTGACGGCGCGCAAGGCCGCCATCGCGTCGGCCTTGATGCGAGCCAGTGCCTGCGGTGTCGTGCCTTCGAAGCGCAGCACCAGCACCGGCGTTGTGTTGGACGCGCGCACGAGTGCGAAGCCATCGTCGTACTCGGCGCGAACGCCGTCGATGGTGATGATCTCGCGGGCGCCGGCAAATCGCTCGGCCGCCACGGCGCGCAGACGCTCGACCACTTGCGCCGGCTCGCCCTCGTCGCACGCGACGTTGAGCTCCGGCGTCGCGTGCGACTGCGGCAGCGCATCGAGCACGGCGCTCGGGTCGGCGCTGCGGCTCACGATCTCGAGCAGCCGCGCCGCGGTGTAGGTGGCGTCGTCGAAACCGTACCAGCGCTCGCCGAAGAAGACGTGGCCGCTCATCTCGCCGGCGAGCGGCGAGGCCATCTCCCTCATCTTCGCCTTGACGAGCGAATGGCCCGTCTTCCACATCACGGGCTCGCCGCCGGCAGCACGGATCAGCGGCGCGAGCTGCTGCGAGCACTTCACGTCGAAGAGGATGGGCGCTCCGGGGTTGCGCTCGAGCACGTCGCGGGCGAACAGCATCAGCTGCCGGTCCGGGTAGATGATGTGACCCGCCCTGGTGACGACGCCGAGGCGGTCGCCGTCGCCGTCAAACGCGAGGCCGAGCTCGGCGCGGCCGTTGCGCACCGCGGCGATCAGGTCGGCGAGGTTCTCGGGCTTGCTCGGATCGGGGTGGTGGTTGGGGAAATCGCCGTCGACCTCCGAGTAGAGCTCCTCCACATCACAGCCCAGCGCACGCAGCACGGCAGGCGCCGTCGCGCCGGCGATGCCGTTGCCGCAGTCGACGGCGATCGTCATCGGCCGGGCGAGTCGGCAGTCGCCGGCGATGCGCGCGGTGTATTCGGCAGCGACGTCCATCGTCGCCGTGCGGCCCCGGCCGACCGTGTACGTCTTCGACTCCATCCGCCGGCGCAGCGCCTGGATCTCCTCGCCGTGGATGGCGCGGCCGGCGAGCACCATCTTGAAGCCGTTGTAGTCCTTCGGGTTGTGGCTACCCGTGACCTGCACGCCGCTCGAGCAGCCGTGCGCGCCGCGGGTCGCGGCGACGTAGTAGAGCATTGGCGTCGTCACCGCGCCGAGGTCGACGACGTCGAGCCCCGTCGAGGCGAGGCCGCGGATCAACGCCGCGGCGAGCAAGGGGCCGGAGTGGCGGCCGTCGCGGCCGACCGCGACCGCCCGCTCGCCGGCGGCCAGCGCCTCGCTCCCGAAAGCGCGGCCCAGGTGTTCGGCAAAAGCCTCGTCGATCGTCGTACCGACGATGCCACGGATGTCGTAGGCCTTGAAGACGGAAGCGTGGAGTTGCATGGACGACTCGGGAGCGGCGGGCGGATTGTAGGAAGCGCGCCCTTCGACCGTCGAAGGTGTCGCACCGTCGATCCGTCGGCCTTGCCGTCGATGCGTCGCGAACGGGGTCGCCCGGCGACCACCGCTCCGTAGACTCCGCCGCCATGACACCTTCGTTGTCCCGTGACCTGCTGCGCCGTTCCTGGCGCGCCTGGCTTTCGAAGGACGGCAGCGATCCGGGACCGTGGTGGATGCCTTACCTGTGGACGCTCGTCTTTTGCCTCGTCGTGGCCGCAGGCTTCACGGTGTTCGGCTACGCGCTCTCGCTCGCCGGCCGCAACGACCGTCCGGCATCGTCGCTGTGGCGCTGGTACGAAGCCAACCTGATGATTTCGCTGGCGATCGGCTACTCGATCCACTTTCTCTACATGGCATCGGTCCGGGCGGTCGGCCGAGAGCGGTTGCGTCGTGCCAAGCCATGGCAACGCAGCGTCTTCTTCACCACGGTGCCGATCGTCGGCGTGGCGATCGGCTGGCCGCTTGGCCTGCTCTGGGCGCTCGGCGTCGACCTGCGCAGCTGGGTCGTCAGGGTGCCGTCGAGCGCCATTGTCGCGACGGTGCTCATCTTCGTCCTCATCACGATCGTCTTCCAGCAATTCTTCTCGATCAAGGCGCGACAGATCCAGGCAGAGAACCGCGCCAACGAGGCACAGTTGCGCCTGCTGCAGGCGCAGATCGAGCCGCACTTCCTGTTCAACACCCTCGCCAACGTGGTGTCGCTGATCGAGACCGACGCGCCGCGTGCCCGGGCGATGCTCGAATCGTTCGTCGACTACCTGCGGGCGTCGCTTTCGGGCCTCGGCCGGCTGGACGACGGCCGGCACACGCTCGGCGACGAGATGGCCCTCGTGGGCGCCTACCTGCGCGTGCTCGGGACGCGAATGGACGGGCGCCTCCGCTACTCGATCGACGTGCCCGACGAGCTCCGATCGTCACGGCTTCCGCCGCTGTGCGTGCAGCCGCTGGTCGAGAACGCGATCGTGCACGGGCTGGAGCCGACGATGGCGGGCGGAAGCGTGCGCGTCGTCGCGCGTCGCGACGCCGGCATGCTCGTCGTCACCGTCGACGACGATGGCCGGGGCATCGCAGACCCGTCGCGAGCGGCGGTCGGCAGCGGTGGCGCGAAGACCGCACTCGCCAACATCCGCGGGCGCCTGCTTCACGCCTACGGGTCCCGAGCGTCGCTCGAACTGACGCCATCCGTCGCGGGTGGTGTCGCCGCCCGGCTGACGCTGCCGCTGACGAGCTGACGACGGCGCCGCGCAGGAAATCCGCCTCCGCATGGCCACCGCGCTCATCGCCGACGACGAGCCGCACCTCGCGGCGCACCTGCGCAACCTGCTCGCGGCACAGTGGCCGGAGCTCGAGGTTGTCGCCGTCGCGAAGAACGGCGTCGACGCCGCGGAACGCATCGCCGCCCTCCGCCCCGACGTGGCCTTCCTGGACATCAAGATGCCCGGTCTGAGCGGACTCGAAGTGGCGCAGGGCATCGAAGGCTCGACGCGCGTCGTGTTCGTGACGGCCTACGACGAGTACGCGGTGCGTGCGTTCGACCGTCAGGCGGTCGACTACCTGCTGAAGCCGGTGCGGACCGAGCGACTCGCGCAGGCGATCGACCGCTTGCGCCGCACCCTCGCCGGAACCGAGGTACCCGACGATGCCCGGCTCGCCGACGTGCTCCGGCGGTTGCTCGCGGCGCCAACTGGTGGCTCCGCGATCCCGTCGACGACCCACCTCCGCCACGTCCGCGCGAGCAGCGGCGAGCAGACACACCAGGTCGCGGTCGACGACGTGCTCTTCTTCCGCGCCGACGAGAAGTACACCTGCGTGCAGACGGGGGCCGGTGGCGAACTGCTGATCCGCACGCCGATCGCCGAGCTCGTGCAGCAACTCGACCCGGCGCGCTTCGCGCAGATCCACCGTTCGACGATCGTCAACCTCGACCGGGTCACCGGCACCCGCCGCGACGAGCAGAGCCGCCTGTTCGTGTGCCTGGGCGGCGGCACCACCGAGCTCCCGGTGAGCCGAGCCTACGTGCACCTCTTCAAAGCGATGTAGCGCCTCACACGTGCTGCAGCAGCCAGCGAACGAGCGTGCTGTCGCGCAACGAGAAACCGTCGATGGCAGAGAAGTGGTTCTTGCCGACCAGCGGCATGAGCTCGCCGGCATTGCCGGCGGCTCGCCAAGCGTCGTGCATCCGCGTCGACTGGTACGCGAACGCCGCGGTTTCGTCTTGCCCCCACGTGAACAGCGCCGGCGTCGGGCACGGCCGCACCGAGAAGACCGGCGAGTTGCGCTCGACGATGCCGGCGTCGAGCCGGATCTGCGGCTGCAGGTAGCTGCGCATCAGCGGCGCGATCTCGTAGATGCCGCTGACGAGCACGGCCGCCGCGAGCGGATGGGCGGGCAGCTCGAAGTCGCGCGGCCAGTCGGTCTCGAGACACATCGCGCCGAGGTGCCCGCCCGCCGAATGGCCGCCGACCGCCACGCGTGACGGGTCGCCGCCGTGCCGCGCGATGTGGCGCAACGTCCAGGCCACCGCGCTGCGGCACTGGCGTGTGATCTCGTCGATCGTCACCGCCGGGCACAGCGCGTAGTTGACGACGACGGTCGTGAAGCCGGCGGCGTGCAACCCCCCCGCGACCCAGCTGAATTCCTTCGACGTGAACGCGCGCCAGTAGCCGCCGTGCAGGAAGACGAACACCGGCGAACCCGCGCGGGCTGCGGGAAAGATGTCGAGCGTCTCGTCGGCCGACGGTCCGTAGGCGACGTCGAGTACCGCGCTCCTGGTCTCGCGCACGCGGGCCGCCTGCGCCGTCCATCGCGGCACGTAGCTCGCGAAATCGGCAACGGCGGCCGACGCGTTGTACCCGGCGTCGACGGCGGCGTCGCTGCGGAAGGCGGAGCAATCGGCGGCGGGAGGCGTGGCGCTCGTCATGGCTGTGCGAGTGTAGGCAGACAGCCCGGGCAAACGGGGTTCGTCGGCGGCATCGAGTTCGTTACCATCGAAGGCCACCCCGCGCGCCATGCACTCAGACGACGACGAAGAAGACCGCACCGTCATCCGGCCGCCGAGCGCCAGAACGCAGGCGCCGCCGCCGGCTGTTCCGCGCACGCACCACGCGACGCAGCACCCCGCCACCGAGGTCGTCGACCCGCACGCCTCGGGCCACGGCGCGACGCACGATCCGGTCACCACGCCGCCCGTCACGCCGTCACCCGAAGGCGACGTGCCGACGCCGACCGACCCGGCGATGCAGAAGACGCAGGTGGCACCTCCGCCGTTCTCGATGCCGGCCGCCGTGCCGGGCGCGGCCCCGGCGACACAGCACGCGCTGACGCTGCCGGCCGGCACGCGCCTCGGCGAGTTCGAGGTCACCGAGACGATCGGCGAAGGCGGCTTCGGCCTCGTCTACCTCGCCTGGGATCACTCGCTGGAGCGCAAGGTGGCGCTGAAGGAGTACATGCCGTCGTCGATCGCGTCGCGGGTCGGCGTGAGCGAAATCCGGCCGCGCTCGGCACGCCACCAGGAAACGTTCGAGGCGGGGTTGAAGAGCTTCATCAACGAAGCGCGCCTGCTGGCCCAGTTCGACCATCCTTCGCTGCTCAAGGTCTACCGTTTCTGGGAAGCGAACGGCACCGCCTACATGGTGATGCCCTTCCTCGAAGGCGCGACGTTGCGCGACACGGTGCGCAACCTGCCCGAGCCGCCCGACGAGGCGTGGATCCTGGCACTGCTCACGCCGCTCTTCGACGCGCTGAACATGCTGCACTCGGCGCAGATCTACCACCGCGACATCGCCCCGGACAACGTGCTGCTGATGGCCGACACCGGCCGGCCGCTGCTGCTCGACTTCGGCGCCGCGCGGCGCGTCATCGGCGACATGACGCAGGCGCTGACCGCGATCCTCAAGCCCGGCTACGCGCCGGTCGAGCAGTACGCCGAGGTGCCCGGGATGAAGCAGGGGCCGTGGACCGACGTCTACGCGCTGGCCGCCGTCGTGCACTGGATGATCCTCGGCAAGACACCGTCACCGTCGGTCGGCCGCATGTTCGACGATGCGCAGGTGTCGGTCTCCGACAAGGCGGCCGGCCGCTACAGCCCTCAGTTCCTCGGCGCCATCGACCGTGCCCTCGCCGTCCTGCCCGACAAGCGCACGCAAACGATCGACGACTTTCGCCGCGACCTCGCCGGCGACGCGGGCGCGACGACGGTGGCATCGACCGGGTTCGCGCTGCCGCCGACGACCGGCTTCGCGACCGCCAGCGCCGGCCAGCCGACCACCGCACCGGCCACCCGCACCGCGCGACTCGACGATCGCACCCGCCAGCTGACGCTGCCGCAGCGAACGCAGGCCGGGCCGGCCTCCGCGGCTCCCCTCACGCCGGCGACCGCCGCGGCATCGCGGAGCCGGCTGCCGATCGTCGTCGGATCGATCGTGGCCGTCGTCGTCGTCGCGGCTGCAGCCGTCGCCTTCTGGCCACGCGGAGCGGACCCCGTGCCGACGCCACCGACCGCATCGACCGCCGCGCCGCCGGTCGTGTCGCCCGGCGCATCCGCGATCGACGCGACCCGCACCGCGCCGACGACGCCCACGACGCCCACGACGCCGATCGAGACCGGCACGACCACAGCGGTCGAGACCCCGACCTTGCCGGTCGCGCCGGAGGCGCCGGTCGCGGCCCGCGACACCCCGGCCGTGCAGCCACGATCGCCGCGCGACACGCGCCCTGACGCGCCCACCACGCGCCGCGCTGCGACGCGCGACGATCCGCCCGCGGAGCGGCGCCCGGAGCGGCGCGAGCGCGCGGCCGCCCCCGCGCCGGAATACACACGGCCTGCCGAACCGAAGCCGGCGAACGACACCCAGGCGGAATGCGGCCGTCTGTTCCAGCGCCTTTCGCTCGGCGAGGCCGACCAGGCGCTCATGGATCGGATCCGTGCGCTGCGTTGCCGATGAACCGCCTTCCCCCGCCCAGGGGTTGACGCCGGACGCCACCTGTACAACCATGCGCCGCCGCCTGGAAAGACAGCGGCGCAAGCCACCAGCGGCTGCGGCCGGGCACGAGCCCGTCGCTTGAGGACTCCACAGGACATGCGATGCTGAAGACAACGATGCGGGCGGCCTTCCGCCCCCTGGACCGCGCGGTGGCAATCGCCGCCTGCACCGGGCTCTCGACCCTGCTGGCATCATGCGGCGGCGGCACCGCGGCCTCGACCGAGAGCGACCACGACACCGGCGTCAACAAGACCTACCTCAGCGTCGAGGCGTCGGACGCCGAAGGCGATTCGCTCAGCTACCGGTGGCGCGTCACCGGCGGCACGATCGACAACCGGAACGCCAAGGACACGGTGTGGACACTGCCCGACGGCGACGGCCTGCACTTCGCCTACGTCACCGTCTCCGACGGCAGGGGCGGCTGGATCGAGCAGCAGTACGCGGTCGCGACCGACCTGCTCGACACCCACGCCGCGTCGCGGGCGCCCATCGACCGCGAGGCGCCGGCCGTCGTCGACACCGTTGGCACGACGCTGCGACTGCGCTTCGCATCGCCTGACTCGACGCTCTTCCAGCCGCCTGCTGGAGGAGCCAAGCAGGAGCGCACGGTGTTCCTTCCAGACGTGCAGGTGCAGGTCGCGGAAGAAGCCACGGGCAGCATCGCGTTCTCGGGCGTCACCAATCTCGCCGGCGAGCTCGATCTGCCCAAGCTGCCGACCGGAAACCGCTATGTCATCCGTTGCGGAACCGCGAACGGCGCACCCTTGCAGGACTGCGACACCTTCACCGTCGGCATCGAAGCCTCGGTTCGGCGCCTGATCCCCAAGCTCTCCGGGGCACAGAACCTGCGTCTTTACGGCCACGTCGCGCTGACCGACGGCTCGGTGTGCGGCATCGAGAACGCCTTCTTCACCCTTCGCACCGCTGCCACGGTGCAGCTGCGCCAGGCCGACGGCGTCGCGATCGGCAACGCCGTGCACGTCAACCGCTACGGCGACTACCAGCTGAGCGCGGCGGTACCGGTGCGCGGCGCGCTCAAGCTCGAGGTCGGCTGCGAGGGCTACGTCGCGAGCGTCGATGTACCGGCACCGGCCGACCCGGCCGGCTACGTCGCGACGGCGCCGATCGAGCTGTCGCACGTGATCGCCAACACGAAGCCGAAGCTGGTGAAGATGGTCGCGACCGGGCCCGACGGCAACGTGCGCGGCCGCATGATCGAGCCGGGCCAGGGTGCCGGCAGCGACTTCCTGCCCGGCGCCGACCACTTCCTCACCTACAAGGGCGCCGACACGAAACTGAGCGCCTGCCTCTACTACCGGGCGCTCGGCGCCGTCGCCGAGTGCGACTCGCAGGGCAACCCGTCGGGTGCGATCTCGTTCTCCGACTGGAAGCGCAAGAACGGCTTCGGCTCGTCGGCCGACGTCGCCGCCGACTACGTCAACCAGCGCGACCTCAACCTCGTGCGCCGGATGGTCGCGACGCGTTCGTCGTCGGGCGGCATCGCCTTCTACGTCTGCAACAACCCGGGCCCTGACGGCAACACGCAGAAGGAGATCGACGACACCATCGCCGACGCGCTCGCCAACCAGAAGCGCGTGGCCTGCGTGGCGATGGAGTACACGCCCGTCACCGGCGCGAACGGCGGTCAGCCCTTCACCAAGTTCCTCACCTTCGGCCCCGACGGGGGCCTGCTCCTGTCGATCAACCTCGACGGTCGCGGCGAGAAGTACATGCCGGGCTCGTGCGTCGCCTGCCATGGCGGAACGACCTACAACGGGCGCTTCCCGGAGCAGGAGACGGCGTCGCCCTTCCTCGGTTCGCGCTTCCTCCCCTTCGACACCGGCAACTACCTCTTCTCCTCGACCCCGGCGCTGTCGGAGGCGGCGCAGGGCGAGGCGTTCTACCAGCTCAACCAGCTCGTCAGGGCGACCGAGCTGAGCGACACCTCGGCGACCAGCGAGCTCATCAAGGGCTGGTACGTGAGCGGCCACGTGCTCGACAAATCCTATGTCGCGCCGGCCTGGGCCGCGGCCGACGCGGTGCCGGCCACCGCCGGCGCGGCGCGTGTGTACAAGGAGGTGATCGGCATCTCGTGCCGCACCTGCCACGTCTCGCTCGGCACGAAGTACGACTGGGACTCGATCGTGCTGACACCGGCTCGCGCATCGCCTCAGTTCTGCGGGGGCACGCCCGACCTGGCGATCAATGCATCGATGCCCAATGCGCTGATCTCGAGCGACCGCGTGCTGGCTCGCATCGCCAGCGACACCGAGCTGTCGGCGCTGACGACGCAGTTCCTCGGCTGCGCGTCGCCGCGGCCCGATCCGGTCTACGACAAGCGATGAGCGCGGCGAGCCCGCCTGTGTTCGATCGCGTTTCCCCGTCGCTCGCGACGCATCGATTCCAAGGAGCCGCCGCATGAACCGCGTCCGCCAGCCATCGTCCATCGTCGCCCTCGGCGCACTCGCCGCCGTCGTCGCCCTTGCCCTCGCCGCGTGTTCGACATCGCCCTCGTCCACGACCGCTCCCGCGCCGACGCCGACTGCATCGACCGCGCCGGCTGCCCCGACGACCTCGCGCCCGGCCCCTGCCCCTGCCCCTGCGGTCACGCCCGCGCGCGCTCCGGCCACCGCGAGCACCGAGTTCGTGGCGCCCGACCCGATCAAGTTCGAAGACGCCGTCACCCGCGCCGGCCGGCAGCTTTTCCGCGACGCGCAGGCCACCCTCGGCAAGGAGCCCCGCCTGTTCGTCATCGACCCGCTGATCGACGCCAACACGGGCGGGCGCACGGTCAGCACCGAGAAGATGGGCCAGGAGCTCGAAAGCCTCGCCGCGAAGGAGTTCCGTTCGTACGCCGTCACGCCGATGACGCGCAACACGCTGGCGACCAAGCCGCTGCTGCTGATCGGCACGCTGACGCCGGTGACGGTCGAGCGCAGCATCGACAAGAAGCCCGATGCCTTCCGCGTCTGGCTGACGCTGATCGACCTGCGCTCCGGCAAGGTCGTCGCCAAGGCGCTCGACCGCGCCACGGTGGAATCGGTCAACCCCGAGCCGCTGCCCTTCTACCGCGACATCCCGACCTGGACCAAGGACAACACAGTCATCGGCTACATCAACTCGTGCCAGGTCAACACCCGGATCGGCGACCCGGCCGATGCGGAGTACCTGTCGCGCCTGCCGGCATCGGCGGTCATCAACGAGGCCATCCTCGCCTACGACGACGGCAAGGTCCTGCCCTCGAACAAGCTCTACAAGGAAGCCGAGCCGATCGCCGACCCGGGCGACCTGCGGGTGCTCAACGGCCTCTACATCACGAGTTGGCAGCTCGGCCGCAGGGACCAGGCAAAGGACGCGTTCGGCAAGCTGGTGGCTTCGGGGCTCGAGCAGAAGCGACTCCCCGTCAAGCTGCTCTTCAAGCCCGGCTCGACGCAGTTCAACTCGATCGGCGACCTGCCGCAGCAGTACCAGGTGTGGATCGCGTCGCTGGCCGAGGAGGCGGGGCGCACGCCGGCTTGCGTGCGCATCGTCGGCCACACCAGCCGCACCGGCAGCGCCAGCGTCAACGAGCGGCTGTCGCGGCAGCGGGCGGAGGCGGTCCAGCGCATGCTCGAGCGCGACAACCGCTCGCTCGCCTCGAAGCTGAGCGCCGGTGGCGCCGGCTCGAAGGAAGCGCTCGTCGGACTGGGAACCGACGACCTGCGCGACGCGATCGATCGGCGGGTGGAGTTCAAGGTCGTCGACTGCGTCTAAGGCAATCGGGCCGGCGAAACCGTCGGGCCCGCACAAGAATATATCGGGAGAAGAAGATGCGGTTCGGAGCCCGGGCGTATGCGGTATGGGGGGCTGGCTTCGCGCTGGCCATGGCGATGGCGTGGCCGACGGCGGCCCAGGCGAGCACCTACAACTCGGGCAGCGAAAACTGCGCGGGTTGCCACGGCGGTACCCCGCCGAACCTGCCCTCGCAGGGCTCCAGCATCCTCGACAGCGGCTCCGTCGACTACACCCAGAGCTGCAACCCGGGGCCTTGCAGCCTGCGTTCGACGATCGTCGCCAATCTCAACATGACCAACACGGTCGCGAGTCAGTTCACCGCGAGCCAGCTCGAGACGATCCGCCTTTATCTTTTCAACAACCGCACAGGCACCTTCAGCAACTCGGCCCCGTCGTTCAGCTCCACGGCCGTCGGCTTCACGAGCACCGACGTGTTCACCTTCACGATGAACAACTACCGCGCCGACACGGTGAACTACGCGGTCTCGATCGGCGGCACGAACCCCGGTGACTTTGCCATCTTGTCGAGGTCGCAATCGGCGGGATGCAACTCGTCGTCGATCAACGCTGCGACGTCGCTCTCGCCGGTCGTCTGCACCAACACGATCACCGTCCGCTTCCAGCCGACCACCACCGGTGCCCGCAACGCAACGCTGAACATCAACCTGTCATCCGCGAACGTCGCTGACCCGCAGCCGACCGACCGGTCGGTTTCGCTGTCCGGGACCGGCGTGTCGCCGTCACCATCCTTCAGCCGCAGCCCTTCTACGCTGACGTTCTCGTCGCGCCTCGGCCAGACCGACGGCGGCACGGTGACGATCAGCAACCTCGCCGGCGCCACCCAGAACCTGGTCATCACGTCGCTGAACTTCTCGCGCCCCGAGTTCACGCGCAGCGGCACCTGTGTCATCGGTGGCGGCGGCCTTGCGGCAAACAACAGCTGCACGGTCAACATCACCTACACGCCGACGGCCCTCGGTCCGCAGAACGGAACCCTCTCGATCGGGCACAACGACAGCGGAAGCCCGGCGAGCGTCACGCTCACCGCGACCGGCACCCAGTCGCTCATCAGCCCGACCGCTGCCGCGGTCCCGTTCGGCAACGTGCAGCAAGGAAACTCGCGTGTGCTGATGCAGGCCGTGACCAACACCGGCACGACGACGCTCAACGTCGGCGCTCCGACGCTGGGCGGTGCCAATCCGACCGACTTCTCGGTCGTCGGCTGTGCGGCGCCGGTATTCCCCACGTTCGGCTGTACGCTCAACATCACCTTTACGCCATCGGCCATCGGCGCGCGCGCGGCGACGCTCACCGTCAACTCCGACGCCACGAACGGTCCGTTGCTCGTCTCGCTGACCGGCAGCGGCGTCATCCTGCCGGAGCCCACCGTCACGGGCCCGCCGTCCGACTTCCCCGACACGGTGATCAACCAGTTCTCGGCGCAGACGCGGACGATCACGATCAACAACCCGCGGATGAACGCGATCGTGTACAGCGTCGCGGCGGTCTCCGACTTCACGATCGCGGCCGAGAGCTGCCCGGGACGCAACGTCCCCGGCGGTGGCTCGTGCACGCTGACGATCTCGTTCAGGCCGCTGATCGGCGCCGGTGAAGGCCGGCGCACTGGCAGCTACGCCTTCACGTTCACTGGCACCGGCGGCAACCCGGCGCCCGACCCGGCGAGCGCTTCGGTCGCCGGCAACGCCTTGCTGCCGCTGCAGCAATCGGCTGCGTCGATCAACGCCGCCGCCGTCGTCGGCTCGCCGACGACCTCGTCGGTCGTCCTCACCAACCGCGCTTCGACTTCGATCACGCTGTCGACCCTCGTCTACAGCGGCGCCGCCGCCGGCGACTACTCGCTCGACGCGACCAACGCCTGCACCGCAGGATTGGTCCTGGCGGCCAGCACGAACTGCACGCTCGTCACGCGCTTCAACCCACCCACGGCAGGCACCCGCAACGCGACGCTGACGATCTCGCACAACGCCGCCGGCAGCCCTCAGACGGTGCAATACCTCGGCACCGCCACGCCCGCGCCCCAGGGTCGCATCGAGCTGAGCGCGGCGGCGTTCGCGTTTGCCGACACGCAGCTCGCGAGCACGTCGGCCCTGACCGTCACGGTGCACAACGGCGGCGACCTCGCACTCAACTTCAGCGCCTTCACGATCGCCGGGGCCCAGGCCGGTGACTTCTCGCGCGCCGGAACGTGCACCGTAGGCATCGCACTGCCGATCAACGGCGACTGCACCGTCGTCGTGACCTTCGGGCCGACCGCGCTCGGCCCCCGCTCGGCGATGCTGTCGATTGCATCGGACGCGAGCAACGGCACCGCGGTGCTCGCGCTCACCGGTGTCGGCGTACCGATCCCGGCGCCGCAGGTGAGCCTGACGCCGGCGACCGTCGATTTCGGTACCCAGACCATCGGCGGCCTCTATCCGACGCGTCGGGTGCGGCTCGTCAACAGCGGCACCGCCGACCTCGCGGTCGCAACGGTCGCCGTGTCAGGCGCCGGCTTCGCGAACGTCAGCGCGGCGGCCTGCCCCTCGGTTCTCGTTCCGGCGGCGGGATGCGACATCGACATCGCCTTCGCGCCGACCGCGGCGGCGACGTTCACCGGCACCGTCACGGTCACGAGCAATGCCGCCGGCTCGCCCCACACCACGGCGCTCGGCGGCGCCGGCAGTGCCGCAGCAGTCCCGGTCCTCACCTACGTGCCGCTGGTGAGCACGCTCGACTTCGGCTCCGTCTCGGCCGGGTCGCTGTCGGCGGTGCAGACGGTGACGATCCAGAACCAGGGCCCTGGCGGCGTCACGCTCACCGTGCTCAACGCGATCGGGCCGGACGCCGCCGCGTTCTCGGTCGTCGGCGGCACCTGCAGCCTCGCCACGCCGCTCTTCGATGGCGCCAGCTGCACCGTCGACATCCGCTTCGCGCCGGGCTCGGCCGGGCCGAAGACCGCGTCGGTGCAGGTCGCCTCGACGGGCAACTTCCCGCCCGTGCTGACCCTCACCGGG
>JBBSPY010000046.1:0-17342 GCA_038258415.1 Burkholderiales bacterium | reverse complement strand
GATGGCGAATCGATCGGCGCGGAATTCGGAGTGGCAACCGGATACTTTTCCGAGTCGCTGCTGAGAACGGGACGGTTCAGCACGCTGTTTTCCATCGACCGATGGAGCGACCACCACGACGATGCCGAGTTCGCCGCCGTCCGCGATCGACTCGCACCTTTCGGTGAGCATTCCCGAGTCGTCAGGGCCTCCTTCGAAGAAGCGATCGACGACCTCGCAGACCAGTCGCTCGACTTTCTCTACGTGGACGGATATGCGCACACCGGACACGACGCGAACATCCTGAGGCGATGCCTCGTCAAGCTGAAGCCTGGCGCGATCGTGGCCGCGCACGACTTCGACAGGTTCAGCTGGCCGATCAACCACGCACAGTTGACAACCCTGTTCAACACCGACGCGTTCTCGGACGTGCAGGAAGTCAGCGGTGTCCTCACCCTGAACGACGAAGACATCTTTCCCGGCGTCGTGGCTCGATATGCTGGCTGAGACCGATCAGATCGACATCCTCGCGCGCACGCCGTCGCGCTGCATGTGCTCGCCGCGGCCGCTCAGGACGACGGCGCCGCGCTCCATGACGACGTAGGCATCGGCGAGCGCCTCGGCGAAATCGTAGTACTGCTCGACGAGCACGATCGCCATCGTCTTGCGGTCGGCGAGCATGCGGATGACGCGGCCGATCTCCTTGATGATCGACGGCTGGATGCCTTCCGTCGGCTCGTCGAGCAGGAGCAGCTTAGGGCCGGACGCGAGCGCGCGTGCGATCGCGAGCTGCTGCTGCTGGCCTCCGGAGAGGTCGCCACCGCGACGCGAGCGCATCTGCGCGAGCACCGGGAAGAGCTCGTACAGCTCGGCCGGGATCGGCGTCGAGCCGCGCCGGTACGACAGGCCCATGCGCAGGTTGTCCTCGACCGTGAGGCGGCCGAAGATCTCACGGCCCTGCGGCACGTAGCCGATTCCGCGGCGGGCACGCTGGTAGGGCGTCTCGGCGGAGATGTCGGCGCCGGCCAGGCGCATGGCGCCGCCTCGGATCGGCACCACGCCCATCAGGCTCTTCAGCAGGGTCGTCTTGCCGACGCCGTTGCGTCCGAGCACGACCGTGATCTCGCCTAGCTTCGCCTCGAGGTCGACCTTGCGCAGGATGTGCGAGCCGCCGTAGAACTGGTCGACCGATTGCACCGACAAAAGTGGCACGCTCTCAGCGGCCAAGGTAGACCTCCACCACCTTCTCGTCGGCCTGCACCTGCGCGAGCGAGCCCTCCGCGAGGACGCTTCCTTCGTGCAGCACCGTCACCTTCTTCGCCGGATTGCCCTGCGTGAGCGCGTGGATGAAGGTCATGTCGTGCTCGACGACGACGAGCGAATGGCTGCCCTCGAGCGACAGGAACAGCTCGGCGGTGCGCTCGGTCTCCTCGTCGGTCATGCCGGCGACGGGTTCGTCGAGCAGGAGCAGTTGCGGGTCCTGGATCAGCAGCATGCCGATCTCGAGCCACTGCTTCTGGCCGTGCGAGAGCAGCCCCGCCGTGCGCTGCGCCTGATCCTTCAGATGGATGAGCATGAGCGTTTCGCCGATCCGGTCGAGCTGCGCGGCCGACAGCCGGAACATGAGCGATGCACGCACACCGCGGTCGGCCTTGAGCGCGAGCTCGAGGTTCTCGAACACGGTGAGGTGCTCGAACACGGTGGGCTTCTGGAACTTGCGGCCGATGCCGACCGAGGCGATGTCGTTCTCGCGCATGCGCAGGAGGTCGATCGTCGAGCCGAAGAACGCCTTGCCCGCGTCGGGCCGCGTCTTGCCGGTGATGACGTCCATCATCGTCGTCTTGCCAGCGCCGTTGGGGCCGATGATGCAGCGCAGCTCGCCAGCCGAGATCGACAGCGAGAGCGCGTTCAGCGCCTTGAAGCCGTCGAAGCTGACGGTGATGTCGTCGAGGTAGAGGATGGCGCCGTGCGCGGTGTCGACGACGCCTTCGGCGACGACCCGGCCGTAGCTCGCCTCGCGCCCGCCCGACGTGCCGGCCACGGTCCTCAAGCCGCGCTGCTCCGCTTCGCGGCGCAGCTTCGCGCCGGCGCGCATCAGGTCGGGCGTCATGCCCCGCCTTCTTCCCTGCGAGCGCTGCGCCGCAGCAGCGCCAGCACGCGTGGATGGCGAAACAGGCCGACGATGCCCGCCGGCAGGAACAGCGTCACGGCGATGAACATGGCGCCGAGCACGAACAGCCAGTACTCGGGCATGTACTGCGTGAACACGCTCTTCGCGCCGTTGACGAAGAAGGCGCCGATGATCGGGCCGATCAGCGTCGCGCGGCCGCCGACCGCGGCCCAGATCGCGATCTCGATCGACGCCGCCGGTGTCATCTCGCTCGGGTTGATGATGCCGACCTGCGGCACGTAGAGCGCGCCCGCGATGCCGCACATCACCGCCGACAGTGTCCAGATCGCGAGCTTGTACTTCAGCGGGTCGTAGCCGGTGAACATGACCCGGCTCTCGGCGTCGCGGATCGCCTGCAGCACCCGACCGAACTTGCTCGACACGATGGCCCGGCTCATCACGAAGAAGCCGATCAGCACGCAGCCGGTGAGCACGAACAGCACGATGCGCATCTGCGGCGTGGCCAGCGGCAGGCCGAGGATGCGCTTGAAGTCGGTGAACCCGTTGTTGCCGCCGAAACCGGTCTCGTTGCGGAAGAACAGCAGCATCACGGCATAGGTCATCGCCTGCGTGATGATCGAGAAGTAGACCCCCTTGATGCGAGAGCGAAAGGCGAAGTAGCCGAACACGAATGCCAGGAGGCCGGGCGCGACGACGACCAGCGCCATCTGCGCGATGAAGGAATCCGAGGCCGCCCAGTGCCAGGGAAACGTCTTCCAGTTGAGGAAGACCATGAAGTCGGGCATCGGCAGCCGGTACTGGCCATCGCTGCCGATCTGGCGCATGAGGTACATGCCCATCGCGTAGCCGCCGAGGGCGAAGAACACGCCGTGGCCGAGCGAGAGGATGCCGGTGTAGCCCCAGATCAGGTCCATGGCCAGCGCCGCCATCGCGTAGCACATGATCTTGGCGATCAGCTGCACGGCATAGTCGGAGAGGTGGAACGCGCTGGTGGCAGGGACGACGAGGTAGAGCACGGGAACCAGCACCGCGACGACCGCGAGCGACACCAGCACGCCGCTCCAAGCGCGCCGCCTCGACGGTCTCGACGCCCAGGGCTGCACCGCCGCCATCACGGCGGTCACGCCTCGGCGCTCCGCCCCTTCATCGCGAACAGGCCCGAGGGCTTGCGCTGGATGAAGACGATGATGAAGACGAGCACCGCGATCTTGGCCAGCACGGCACCCGTCAGGCCTTCGAGCAGCTTGTTCAGGACGCCCAGCCCGAGGCCGGCGACGACGGTTCCCGCGAGCTGGCCGACGCCGCCGAGCACGACGACCAGGAACGAGTCGACGATGTAGCCTTGCCCGAGGTCGGGGCCGACGTTGCCGACCTGCGAGAGCGCGCAGCCCGCAAGGCCGGCGATGCCGGCGCCGAACGCGAACGCCACCGTGTCGGTGCGCGCCGTGTCGACGCCGACGCAAGCGGCCATGCGCCGGTTCTGAGTCACGCCGCGAATGAACAGGCCGAAGCGCGTGCGCGCGATCAGCAGCGCGACGCCGGCGACCACGATCGCCGCGAAGGCGATGATGGCGATGCGGTTGTACGGCAGCACGAGGTTGCTCATCACCTCGTAGCCACCCGACAGCCACCGTGGGTTCTCGAGCGGCACGTTCTGCGCGCCGAACATGCTGCGCACCGCCTGCTGCAACACGAGGCTGATGCCCCAGGTGGCCAGCAGCGTCTCGAGCGGGCGGCCGTAGAGGAAGCGGATGACGCCACGTTCGAGCACCGCGCCGACCGCCGCCGAGGCGAGAAACGCGACCGGAATTGCGGCCAGGATGTAGGCGTCGAAGAACTGGGGCAGGTGCGAACGGAACGCGTTCTGGACCAGCCAGGTCGCGTACGCGCCGATCATGATCAGCTCGCCGTGCGCCATGTTGATGACGCCCATGAGCCCGTAGGTGATCGCCAGTCCGAGCGCGGCGAGGACGAGCACCGAGCCGAGGCTGACGCCGGTGAAGACGACGGCGAGCCGTTCGCCCCAGGCGAGCCGGTCGCGGACGCTGTCGAGCGAGCGCTGCAGGGCGACGCGCACCTGCGGATCGCTTTCGGCCGAAGGTGCGAGCCGCTCCTGAAGCAGGTTGGCGACGGCGCTCTGCGGGCTGCTGCCGAGCTCCTCGGCTGCTGCCAGGCGCTTCTTCGGGTCGGCTGCGGCGACGAGGATCGTCGCCCGCATCCGCATCAGGCGATCCTTCAGCGACGCGTCGGTCTCGGCGGCGATCGCCTTCTCGACCAGCGGCAACTGGCTCTCGTCGAGCGACGACCTCGCGAGGTCGGCGGCCGCCGCCTCGCGCATGGCCAGGTCTTTCGAGGTGAGCCGCAGCGCCGACAGCGCCGCCTCGAGCGCGCCGCGAACACGGTTGTTGATCGACACTTCCTGCGTGTCGTCGGGGAGCGGCAGGGATTCGCCGGTGGCCGCGTCGACAGCCCTGTCGCCTCGCACGACGAGCACCCGGCTGCCGGAGACCTTGACCTCGTCGCCCAGCATCGCCTTGACGAACGCCGCCAGGCCCGGGTCGGCGTCGCTGGCCGCGACGTCGAGAGCAGCGATGCGGGCGTCGTTGTCGCCGACGGCGATCGCCAGCGCCTGCGGCTGCGTCAGCGCCTGCGCGCCGAAGACGACGAGGCCGAGCACGAGCGCCGCGCAGGCGCGGAAGATGCGTCGAAGTACCAGCACGTTCGTCGGCCGACGCCACGCTGCTCCGGCAGCGCGGCGCAGGTGGGTCCGATTACTTCTTGGCCATCATCGCCGGCTCATCCTTCTTCCCCTTGTTCTCGGGAATGAACGGGCTCCACGGCTGGGCCTTGACCGGGCCCGGCGTCTTCCACACGACGTTGAACTGGCCGTCGGCCTTGATCTCTCCGATGAACACCGGCTTGTGCAGGTGGTGGTTCTTCTCGTCCATCTTGAGCGTGAACCCGTCGGGCGCCTTGAATGTCTGCCCGGCCATCGCCGCGATCACCTTGTCCGGCTCGGTCGACTTCGCCTTCTCCACCGCCTGCTTCCACATGTGGATGCCGACGTAGGTCGCCTCCATCGGGTCGTTTGTCAGCGGCTTGTCCTTCTGGCCGGGGATGTTCTTCGCCTTGGCGTAGGCGCTCCACTCCTTGATCCACGCGGCGTTGGTCGGGTTCTTGATCGACATGAAGTAGTTCCACGCCGCCAGATGGCCGACCAGCGGCTTGGTGTCGACGCCGCGCAGCTCTTCCTCCCCGACCGAGAACGCGACGACGGGCACGTCGGTCGCCTTCAGGCCCTGGTTGCCGAGTTCCTTGTAGAACGGCACGTTCGAGTCGCCGTTGATCGTCGACACCACCGCCGTCTTCTTGCCTTCGGCGGCGAACTTCTTGATCTTGCCGATGATGGTTTGGTAATCGGAGTGCCCGAACGGCGTGTACTCCTCCATGATGTCCTCGTCCTTGATGCCCTTGCTGTGCAGGAAGGAGCGGAGGATCTTGTTGGTGGTGCGCGGGTAGACGTAGTCGGTGCCGAGCAGCACGAAGCGCTTGGCCGAGCCGCCGTCCTTGCTCATCAGGTACTCGACGGCGGGAATCGCCTGCTGGTTCGGCGCCGCGCCCGTGTAGAACACGTTCTTCGAGAGCTCCTCGCCCTCGTACTGCACCGGGTAGAAGATGAGGCTGTTGTTCTCCTCGTAAACCGGCAGCACCGACTTGCGGCTCACGCTGGTCCAGCAGCCGAAGGTCACGGCGACCTTGTCCTGCGTGATGAGCTGCTTGGCCTTCTCGGCGAACAGCGGCCAGTTCGACGCCGGGTCGACGACGACGGCCTCGAGCTGCTTGCCCATCACGCCGCCGCTCTTGTTGATCTCGTCGATCGTCATCAGGACCATGTCCTTGAGGACGGTCTCCGAGATCGCCATCGTTCCCGACAGTGAGTGCAGGACGCCCACCTTGATCGTGTCGGCGGCGAACGCCGGAAACGCGAGGAGGCCCGACGCAGCGAGCGCCGCGGCGGTGGCTTGAAGGGCAAAGCGACGTTTCATGCTGGAATGCTCCCGGGGTGTTGGTATGGCGGATGACCGCGACGTTGCGTCGGCGACGGCAGGCGTGGTTCGCAAGGTCTGTGCCATGAGCCGACTGCCCTTGGGAGCCGGCGACGGGTCGACGACCGCACCAACTTGGGGGGCGAGAACACCATGAAGCACACCCGCGACGCCGCCTTCTGGGCCGCCACGATCGGCCTGGCGCCGCTCGTCGCGTGGGCCGCGTGCGCGATCGGACTCGGTCTGGCGGTGCGCGAGCCTGCGGTCGACCTGGTCGTTCTCGCGCTGTGGTCGGTGAGCGAGGAGGTGCTGTTCCGCGGTGCGCTTCAGCCCTTTCTCGGCACCCGCATCGAGCGGCGACTGGCCCATCCCGGGCGAGCCGGCTTCGCCGGCATCACGCTGGCCAATTTGGCGACAAGCGTGTCCTTCGCGCTGTTCCACCTGTGGCGGCACACGCCGCTGGCGGCGGCCTCGGTGTTCCCGATATCGCTTGTGCTCGGCTACGCCCGCGACCGGACGGGCAGCCTCTGGCCGCCGGTCTTCCTCCACCTCTGGTTCAACGGCCTGCTCTACGCGGCATCCTGGCTGGGGATGCGGCCGGGCTGATCATCATCGCCGGCCGGCACGCGTGTGTCCCGGCCCGGTTGCCACCAGACGACGCCATCGGCTTCGTGCACGTCGAGCGGCGTCAGCCGTCCGCGGCCGCAAGGACCGCCTGCGCAGCGACCGTCACGCGGCTCGTACGTCGCGCCGTGGATCGAGCAGATGATGAAGTCGCGGTCGGCATCGAGGAACTCGCCGGGCTGCCAGTCGAGCTCGGTCGGCACGTGCACGCAGCGGTTCAGGTAGGCGACGACGCGACCGTCGAACCTGAGCGCAAAGGCGCGCGCGGGCGCGCGGAAGTGCTCGACGTCGAAGACGACCGCGCGACCCCTCTCTTCGAGATCGGAAGAGTCGCACAGGCGCTGGCGCCGTTGCGGCCCGGCGACCGGCAGCATATCCGGGCCAGCACTCACGTCGCGGCACTCACGCGTTCTCGGCGAGCCAGGCCGCGAGCTCGGCCGTCGAGTGGGCGACGCGCAGCGGTCGGTGCGCCGCGAACTCGCTGTGCGCGTGCGCCCCGAAGCTCACCGCGACGCTGGCGCAGCCGGCGTTCTCGGCGAGCATCAGGTCGTGTGTCGTGTCGCCGACCATCAGCGTGCGATCGGCGGCCACGCCGAGCTCGCGCATCAGCTCGACGAGCATGCGCGGGTCGGGCTTTCCCGCGGTCTCGTCCGCGGTGCGCGTGGCGTCGAACAGGGGACCCAACCCCGAGCGATGAAGCGCGTCGTCGAGCCCGCGCCGGTTCTTCCCGGTCGCGACGGCGATCAGGTGCTGGTTCGTCTTCAGCGCCTCGAGCATCGGCCGGGTCCCCTCGAACAGCACGACGTCGTCGAGGTCGGCCAGGTAGTGATGCCGGTAGCGTTCGGCGAGGTCGCGGTAGCGCTCGCTTGGCAGGTCCGGCGCGGCGTGGCGGAGCGCGTCGGAAAGGCCCAAGCCGATGACGAAGCTCGCGTCGCGGTCGCTCGGCACGGCGGTGTCGACGTCGGCACAGGCCCGCTGGATGCACCGGGCGATCAGCCTCGTCGAGTCGAAGAGCGTTCCGTCCCAGTCGAAGACGACTAGGTCGAAGCGGCGCGCGCGAGGCCGCCCGCTCACGGTGAACACGCTGCACGCAGCGCTGAAACCAGGCGATCGCACGCCCCGGGCAGCGGTGACCGCAGCTCGACCCGTTCGCCGCTCGACGGATGCATGAACGAGAGTCTGCGCGCATGCAGGAACATCCGGCCGAAGCGAACCCCCGGCAACTGTTGCCCACGAGCGAATGCGCGGTTGAGCGCGAAGTCACCGTACTTCGGGTCGCCCACCACGGCGTGCCCCTCGTGCGCGAGGTGGACGCGGATCTGGTGCGTGCGGCCGGTCTTGATCGTCACGTCGAGGAGCGTGAAGCCGGCCACGGCGTAGTGCTCGGCCACGCGGACCAGCGTGATCGACCGACGACCTTCCCCGGCGTCTGCGCCGACCGTGCGAACCCGGCGGGTGCCGTCGCCATCGACATACTTGTGCAGCGCGACGTCGATCACCTTCGTCGACGCCGGCCAGTCGCCCGCCACCAGCGCCGCGTAGGTCTTGCCGACCGCGCGTTCGGGCGTGCGGGCGCGCAGGTCGTTCTGCAGCGCGACCAGCGCCTTCCTCGTCTTTGCGACCAGCAGGAGGCCCGAGGTCTCCTTGTCGAGCCGGTGCACGAGTTCGAGGAAGCGCGCCGTGGGCCGCGCCCGTCGCAACTGCTCGATGACGCCGAAGCTCTCACCGCTGCCGCCGTGCACCGCGACGCCGGCCGGCTTGTCGAGGGCGACGAGCGCATCGTCCTCGAAGACGACCGGAAATTCGCGCGGCACGACCGCCTCCGTGGCCTCGCGCTCCGCCGTCCGCACCGGCGGGATCCGGACCATGTCGCCCTCTTCGAGGCGCCTGTCGGCGCTGGCCCGACCGCTGTTGACGCGCACTTCGCCGGAACGGATGACACGGTAGAGGTGGGTCTTGGGAACCCCCTTGAGCGTGCGGATCAGGAAGTTGTCGAGCCTCTGGCCCGCCGAGTCGATGTCGATCCGGACGTTTCGCACGCCGGGCGGTGCGGTGCTGCCGCCTATAATGGGTTGCTCCACTCTGCGGCCGAGAGCCCGAAGGCTCCAACAGGAATTCGGAAGTCGGCTGAGTCTAGCGTCGCGACCCCCGCGACGCAGCCGCGGCGCGGAGCGGCCGGGCCAGCCCCGGTCGATGTCCACGTGATGCGACAGTCGCCGAATCCCCGGCCAGCGGTTTCCCATAGGGCACCGCGGTCGTGAGGCCGGCGACGAGAGCCAAGAAGAAAGAACCCGCGACAAGGTTTCAACCGGCCGCAGACGACGCATCGGGATCATCCAAACGACCCCGAGCGAACGCGCTGCGACCGAGCGTCCAGTGACTGCCAGCGTGACCCCACCCTGCCCTTTCATTGCCACGCCTGCGCCAACGCCAGGTGCGCCGTCGGTCGTCCACTGACCGCGCGCGCCCCGGCCCACGGCGATTCCTTCCTTTCGGTTCTCCTTCCCCGCTCGACGCATCGATCCGCCGCCCGCGCCTCTTGAGGCCGGAGGCAGTTGAGCGCGCCCTCCAGAGGCGCCGAGGAGAGAGTTCGATGAAAAGAATGCTGATCAACGCGACGCAGCCGGAAGAGCGTCGCCTCGCGATCGTCGACGGCCAGAAGCTGATGGACTTCGAGACCGAGATCGAAGGCCGAGAGCAGCGCAAGGGCAACATCTACAAGGCGGTCGTGACGCGCGTCGAGCCTTCGCTCGAAGCCTGTTTCGTCGACTACGGCGAAGACCGCCACGGCTTCCTGCCGTTCAAGGAAATCTCGAAGAACTACTTCCGCGAAGGCACCGACGCGCGCACCGCGCGCATCCAGGACGCCATCAGGGACGGCGACAACCTGCTCGTCCAGGTCGAGAAGGAAGAGCGCGGCAACAAGGGTGCGGCGCTGACCACGTTCGTGAGCCTCGCCGGCCGCTATCTCGTGCTGATGCCGAACAACCCGCGCGGCGGCGGCGTCAGCCGGCGCATCGAAGGGGAAGACCGCGAAGAGCTGAAGGAGAACCTCGACCAGCTCGAGTACCCGAAAGGCATGAGCCTGATCGCCCGCACCGCCGGCATCGGGCGCACCGCGCCCGAGCTGCAGTGGGACCTGAACTACATGCTCAAGCTCTGGACCGCCATCGACGGCGCGTCCGGGGCCGGCAAGGGCGCGTTCCTGATCTACCAGGAGAGCTCGCTCGTCATCCGTGCGATCCGCGACTACTTCACCGCCGACATCGGCGAGATCCTGATCGACACCGACGACATCTTCGATCAGGCGCAGCAGTTCATGCAGCACGTGATGCCGGAGACGGCGTCGAAGGTCAAGCGCTACCGCGACGACGCGGCCCTGTTCTCGCGCTTCCAGATCGAGCACCAGATCGAGACCGCGTTCGCGCGCACGGTCAACCTGCCGTCCGGCGGCGCGATCGTGATCGACCACACCGAGGCGCTGGTCTCGGTCGACGTCAACTCGGCGCGCTCGACGCGCGGCAGCGACATCGAGGAGACGGCGACCCGCACCAACCTCGAAGCGGCCGACGAGATCGCCCGCCAGATGCGCCTGCGCGACCTCGGCGGCCTGATCGTCGTCGACTTCATCGACATGGACGAGTCGAAGAACCGCCGCGAGGTCGAGACGCGCCTGCGCGATGCGCTCCGCTCCGACCGCGCCCGCGTGCAATTCTCGTCGATCTCGAAGTTCGGCCTGCTGGAGCTCTCGCGCCAGCGCCTGCGCCCGGCTCTCTCCGAAGGCAGCCACATCACCTGCCCGCGCTGCAACGGCACCGGCCACATCCGCGACACGGAGTCCAGCGCGCTGCAGATCATGCGCATGGTCCAGGAAGAGTCGATGAAGGAGAACACGGCCGCCGTGCACGTCCAGGTGCCGGTGGAGGTGACCTCTTTCCTGCTCAACGAGAAGCGCACCGAGATCACGAAGATCGAACTGAAGCAGCGCGTCACCGTGCTGCTGGTGCCGAACAAGAACCTCGAGACACCGAACTACCGCCTCGAGCGGCTCCGCCACGACGACCCGCGCCTGGAGAACCTGCAGGCGAGCTACACCATGATCGACGACGTCGACGACGAGGTCGGCATCACCCGCCGCGAAAAGGCCAAGCCGAAGCGCGAGCCGGTCATCAAGGGGATCCTGCCCGAGACGCCGGCACCGCAGCCGGCGGCTCGCGCCGAGGCGAAGGCACCCGTCGAAGTGGCACCGGTCGCCGCGGCGACCGTGTCGCAGGCACGTACTCCGTCTCCCGTCGCGGCCCCGCCAGCTCCGGCGGGTCGTGGGTTCTTCTCCTGGGTCAAGGATCTGTTCGGCGGCCCGGTGACGAGCACGACGCCGGCTCAGACGGCGACGCCGGTGAAGGCGGCCCAGCACGCCTCGACCGGCACCACCGAAACCGCCCGCCGCGATCGCGGCGACCGACCGCGCGGAGACCGAGGCGGTCGCGGCGACCGCAACGACCGCGGCGGACGCCGTGATCGCGCAGAAGCCGGAGCCGAGGCGCCGGCACGTGGTCGTCGTGGCGACGGTCGTGGCGAGGCCAAGGCCGATGGCCGTGGCGACCGGGCCGAACGCAGCGATCGCGGCCAGCCTCGAGGCGAGCGGGGCCGCGGCGAGCGCGACGACCGGCGCAGCGACGCGGCGGTGCAACCGGAGAGCTCGGCGCCGCTGCGCGAAGGCCTGGCACCGGGCGAGTTCGTCGACACCTTGCCAGGAGCCGTCAACGACGCGGGCGAGATCGGCCTCGAGCGCAAGAACGGCCAGCCAGGCGACGGCGGCGACACAGGCGAACGCGAAGGCGGCGCCAGGCGGCGCAACCGCCGAGGTGGCCGAGGTCGCGACCGGCGCGACGGCCCGGCCGGCGATGCACAGGCAGCAGACGACTCGATGCCGAGCGACCTGCCGGGCGCCGTCGACGCCCCCCATGCACAGTCGCTCGACGACCACGCGCCGATCGTCGAGCCGACGGCGGGCGACGGAGGTTCAGCCGAGCCGATCGGCCACGACGCGGACGGCGGTGATCGTCCGGCCCGCGAAGGCGGACGGCGACGCCGCGGCGGCCGCGGCCGCGGATCGCGCGAAGGTGGCGCGAACGCCCTCGACGCCGCGTCGACGGGTCACCCCGATGCGCCAGCGCAAGACGCGATCGAGCAGGAACGTGCGCACGAGCCCGGCTTCGCTGCCGACGAGGTTCGCGTGCCGGATGTCGAAGTCGCACGCGCGGAACAGGCGAACGAGGGGACGGGCGAGGTCCCTGTCGAGACCCACGACGACGACGCTCGCAGCGTGGTCGAGCCCGCCGTCGCGCACGCGTCCGACACGCCGGACGAACGCCGCGAGAAGCTTGAGGCGGCGGTGGCGCCGGTGACCACGTCGCACGCGATCGCTCCCGACGCGACCCTGGACGAGGACTACGCGCTGCCGGTCGAGTCGTTGCAGACGGTTGCCGAGACGGCGGGGCTGCAGTGGGTCGTGTCCGACCCCGGGAAGATCGAGTCGGCTCGCGCGGCCCTCGCCGCCGAGCCGGCACCGCCACGCGTGCAGCGTGAGGCGAAGCCACCGGCCAGCCTCGACGACGGCCCGCTGGTGCTCGTCGAGACCAGCAAGGATCTGTCGCAGGTGCGCCTGCCGTTCGAGAACGCAGGCCCGGCGTCGAGCTGAGGTCGGTGGCGCGAGGCCGCCGCGCCGGTGGCGTGGTGGCAGCGCCGCGTCAGGGCAGGCGCTCGAGCGCGCGCTGGTAAGCGGGCGCGTGCATCAGTTCGTCCCAGACGAGCGGCGCCGTCTGCGGCAGCAACTCGATGCGCCGAGCCTCGCTCGCCGGATCGGGCTGCCAGTCGCCGCGACCTGCGGCAGCGTCGAGGCCGTCGAGCAGCCGGTCCAGCGGCGCGCCACCGTGACCCGACTGGTTGCACAACAGCACCAGGTCGCACCCGGCGACGAGCGCCATCCGCGCCGCGTCGACGTGCGTGAAATCGGTGCCGCCGATCCGCCGTGCGCCCGCCATGTCGAGGTCATCGCTGAAGACGGCGCCGTCGAACGCGAACTGCACGCGCAGGATGTCCCGCAACCAGCGCGCGGAAAATCCGGCGGGCAGCGGATCGACACGTTCGTAGACGACGTGTGCCGGCATGACGCTGGCGAGCGTGCCAGCGAGCCACTCGAACGGGCGGGCGTCGTCGGCGAGGATGGTGTCGAGGGGCCGCGTGTCCAGCGGCACGTCGGTGTGGCTGTCGGCGGCGACCCAGCCGTGCCCCGGGTAGTGCTTGCCGCAGCTTTTCATGCCGGACTGCAACAGGCCTTCCATCACGCCGCGACCAAGCATCGCGACGACGCGCGGGTCGCGGTGGAAGGCGCGGTCGCCGATGACGGCGCTGGGGCCATGATCGAGGTCGAGCACGGGCGCGAACGACAGGTCGACACCGCAGGCGCGCAGTTCGCTGCCGATGACGAACCCGGCCGCCGTCGCCGCCTCCATGGCCCGCATCGCGCCAATTCCCGCGCCGCTGCCACCGTCGTCCATCCACAGCTCGCCGAGCGCGCGCATCGGCGCGATCGACGTGTAGCCGTCGGTCCGGAAGCGCTGCACGCGCCCGCCCTCGTGGTCGACGCAGATGAGCAGGTCGGCGCGGATCGTCTTCACCTCGGCGCACAGCTCGACGAGCTGGGTGCGGCTCTGCCAGTTGCGCGCGAACAGCACCAGACCGCCGGTGAGCGGGTGGGCGAGTCGACGGCGATCGTCGGCGTCGAGCGAAAGGCCCGCCACATCGAGGATCACCGGTGCATGGCCGCGGTCGGGCGGCTTCGTGGTGCGGCGCTGCTTCATGCGGTCGGCTCCCGGGTTTCGACGACGACGAACGACGCGGCATAGTCGGCTTCGTCGGTCACGCTGACGTGCGCGACGAGGCGCCGCACCTCGAACCAGTCGGCCAGGGCGCCGTGCAGCCTGATCTCGGGCTTGCCGCTCGGCTGCTTGGTGACCTCGCAGTCGCGCCACGTCATCGGCATGCGCATGCCGAGGCCGATCGCCTTCGAAAAGGCCTCTTTCGCCGAGAAGCGCGTGGCGAGAAAGCGGACGCCGCGATCGGCAAAGCGGCCGCGCCGCGCGTGGAAGGTTGCCAGCTCGGCGTCCGTGAGCACGCGCTCGGCAAAGCGGTCGCCGCGGCGGTCGAGCGCCGCACGGATGCGGCGCACGTCGCAGAGGTCGGTGCCGATGCCGACGATCATCGCCCGGCCATTCGTGATGCGCCGCGATCGAGCGCAGCGCGATAGGCGCGCACCGCGCCCGCCATGCCGAGCTCGAGCGCGTCGGCGGTGAAGGCGTGGCCGATCGAGACCTCGAGCAGGCCCGGAACGGCGGCGACGAACGCCGGCAGGTTGACGAGGTTGAGGTCGTGGCCGGCGTTGACGCCGAGGCCTGCGGCCTGTGCGGCGCGTGCCGCCGCGGCGAACGAAGCGAGCGACGCCGCTTCGCCGTCGCCGCCGTGCGCGAGCGCATACGGCTCGGTGTAGAGCTCGACCCGATCGGCGCCGACGTCGCGCACCTTCCCCATCGCCGCTGGATCGGCGTCCATGAAGATGCTGACCCGGACGCCGAGCGCCTTCGCCTCGGCCACCAGTGGCGCCAGACGCTCGCCGTCGCGCTCGAGGTCGAAGCCATGGTCGGATGTCACCTGCCCGGCGCTGTCGGGAACGAAAGTGCATTGAGCGGGGCGCACCTCGCGCACGATCGGCATCAGGTTGTGAAAGGGGTTGCCCTCGATGTTCAGCTCGGCGTCGGCAAAGCGTTGCAGCAGCGATGCCAGTTCGGGCACATCGCTGGCGCGGATGTGACGCTCGTCGGGCCGCGGATGCACCGTGATGCCGTGCGCGCCGGCCTCCAGGGCAATGCGTGCGAGACCGACGATGCTCGGGATCCCGAGGGGACGCTGGTTGCGCAGCAGGGCGATCTTGTTGACGTTGACGGACAGCGCCGTTGCCACGACGCGGGCGTCGAGGCCGGTGGTGACGAGCGGGTTCATGCCGCGAGTGTCGCCGCAGTCGCGTCGTCCCTGCCGATCGGGTCGCCGCTGCCGGGGTCGTCTCGTGCGGTTCCTATGCGTCGAGCGATTGCGCGTCGCGCAGGACCCGCCGGGTGCGCAGCACGTCCTCGCCGCCGAGGTGGTGGTGGACGAGGGCGCGCACGATCGGACGCAGCTCGCCGGGCCGCCGCGAAGCCGCCCGGCGCAAGGCAGCCATGTCGCGGTCGTCGAGCGCCGCCTGCAGCGCCGCCAGCGTGCCGCCGCTGATCGTCGCGATCGCATCCGGCCCGCCGTCGCCCGGCGCCTCCACCCGCATCACGCCCGAGTCCGCGAGCACGCGGAAGCGCTCGTCGGCACCAACGCGGCGCTGCGTCGCCGTCTCGACGCCGAGATCGGGGAGGAGGCCGCATTCGCGCAGCAGCATCAACTCGAACCCGCGCAGCGCCGGCTGGCCATCGCTCACTTCGCCGAGCGCGACCAGCGTATCGGCGTAGGCGTCGAACAGGCCAGCGTGCGGGTCGTGGCGAGCGGTGAGCTTGAGAAGCAGCTCGTTGACGTAGAAGCCGCTGAACAGCGCGGCCCCACGCAGCATCGGCAGGCCGCCCACCCATTCGACGCTGCGCAGCGCCTGAACCTCACGGGCCGACTCGTCGCCGGCTTGCCGGCCGAGCGTGATCGCCAGCTTCTGGAATGGCAGCAGGACCCCGCGCAGCTGCGAGAACGGCCGCTTGGCGCCTTTCGCGGCGACCGCGATGCGGCCCTGCTCGCGGGTGAAGAGGTCGATGATGAGGCTGGATTCGCTCCAGTCGTAGCGATGCAGCACGAACCCGGCGAGCGGCGACTGCCGCGCGGAACGCGTGTTCAAGTCCGTGCGGTCACTCGTAGCCGTACGAGCGCAGATGGGTTTCGTCGTCGGCCCAGCCGCCGCGCACCTTGACCCACAGCTCGAGGAACACCCTGGCGTCGAGCAGGCGCTCGAGGTCCTGGCGAGCCTCGCTGCCGATGCGCTTGAGCCGCTCGCCGCCGGCGCCGATGACCATCGCCTTGTGCGCGTCGCGCCCGACGACGATGGTCGCGGCGATCCGGCGCAGGCCGCCTTCTTCCTCGTAGCGGTCGATGAGCACCGTCGACGCATACGGAAGCTCGTCGCCGGTGAGGCGGAACAGCTTCTCGCGCACGATCTCGGCGGCGAGGAAACGGTCGCTGCGATCGGTGAGGGCGTCGGCGTCCCAGGCCCATGGCCCTTCGGGCAGATACGGCGCGACGATGCCCAGCAGCCGCTCGACGTCGGTCGACCGGTTCGCCGACAACGGAACGATCTCGGCGAAGTCGCGCTCAGCCTGCATCTGCTGCAGCCAGGGCGCGAGATCGGCGCGGCGCCGCACCATGTCAAGCTTGTTGGCGACGAGGATCGTCGGCGTGGCCGGCGGCACGAGCGCGAGCACGATCCGGTCGGCCGGCCCGAAACGACCGGCCTCGACGACGAACAACGCCACGTCGACGTCGCCGAGCGTGCCGGTCACGGTCCGGTTGAGCGAACGGTTGAGCGCGCCGCTGTGCTTGGTCTGGAAGCCCGGCGTGTCGACGAAGGCGAACTGCGCCTCGCCCACCGTGCGAACGCCGGTGATGCGATGCCGCGTCGTCTGCGCCTTGCCGGAGACGATCGAGATCTTCTGGCCGACGAGCGCGTTGAGCAGCGTCGACTTGCCGACATTGGGCCGACCGACGATGGCGACCGCGCCCGAACGCGTCATGCGTTGCCCTGGATGGCGACCGTCAGGCCTGCAGCGGACTGCCGGGCGCGTCGCTCGCGCGCAGGGCATCGAGCATGCGGGCGGCGGCTTCCTGCTCGGCGGCGCGCTTCGACTTGCCTTCGCCGGATTCGCGCAGCGACAGGGTCGCCACCGCGCACTCGACGCGAAACGTCTGGTCGTGGGCCGGGCCACCCGTCGCGACGATTCGGTAGGCGGGAACCGGAAGCTTGCGGGCCTGCAGCCATTCCTGCAGCTCGGTCTTCGGATCCTTGCTCCACGCACCGACCTCGGTCGTTTCGATGATTTAGCCGAACAGCCGCTCGACGAGCGAACGAGCCGCCTCGAAGCCGCCGTCGACGAAGGCGGCGCCGAGCAGCGCCTCGAGCGCGTCGGCGAGCATCGACGCGCGCTGCGCGCCGCCGCCTCGCGCCTCGCCCTCGCCGAGCCGCAGCAGTTCGGGCAGTCCGAGCTGCAGGGCGGCGCGATGCAGGCTGTCCTCGCGAACGAGATGGGCGCGAACGCGGGTCAGGTCGCCTTCGTCGCTGCCGCCCAGCCGGTCGTAGAGCAGACTGGACACGACCAGGCTCAGCACGGCATCGCCGAGAAACTCGAGGCGCTCGTTGTGATCGGCACCGAAGCTGCGATGCGTGAGCGCCCGCTGCAGGAGCAGCGCGTCGGCGAATCGATGGCCGATCCGCTGCTGGAGCACGGCAAGCCGGGCCTCCATGCCTGCGGCTGCGGACGGGTCGG
>JBBSPY010000045.1:0-17454 GCA_038258415.1 Burkholderiales bacterium | reverse complement strand
GGTGCGGCTGGCGGAGCGGCACGCCCAGGCCATGCTGGCCCTGCTGTCGGTGTACGACCTACCCACGAAGCGCTTCCGCAGCCTGCCGGCCGACCGCGCCGCCGTGGCGGCCGAGGTCGACAACGTCCGTGCCGCCGTCGACTGGGCCGAGCGCAGCGACGTCGTCGACGAGATGAAGCTCGACCTGGTCGGCAAGAGCTCGACTTGCTTCCACTTCGCGTTGCTGGGCAACGAATTGTTCCGACGCCTGTCGTCGTTCTCGCAGCGGGTGGACCCGTCGCTTCCCGACGCGGTTCGCGCTCGCTTCTGGCTCGCGCTTTCGGGTGGCAGCGTTGCGGCCGCACCGCGCAAAGGCCTCGCTGCGGCGCGCGAGGCCGCCGACATCTACGCCCGCCTCGGCGACGACGTGATGCAGTACTGGTCGCTCACGTCGGCGATCGGGATCGGCGCCGCGCTTCGCACCGTCGACGATATCGAGCCGCTGATTGCAAGGGCGCAACAGCTCCAGCGGCCGGAGTGGCCGCCGCGCCTGCTTTCTCTCTTCGAGTGGGCCCGCTTCTGCTGGCTGATGCGGCAAGGGGATGCCGAGCAAGCCTTGCAATGCGCGCTGCGGCAGAGCGAGCTTCTGGTCGCAAGCGGCCTGGGTGTCCACGCGCGTTTGATCGGCGCCGCCAACGTCGGTTATTGCGAACTGGCGCTCGGCCGCGCCGATGCCGCGGAGCAACGCGCACGCGAGGCACTGCGTCTGGCCGCCAGCAACGGCAACGCCGACGACGGGCACGTGCTCCAGACGCTGATGGATGCCCTGGTCATGCAGGGTCGGTACGACGAAGCCGTCGATGTCGGTCGGCGAGCCTTGATCCCCCTGGAGATCACCAGCGACGTGCTGGGGCTGCTGGAAACGCTCGCCTTCGTTGCCGCCGAGCGCGGCCGGCTGCGCGACGCGGCCTTCGTCGCCGGCCATGCCGACGCCGACCGTTTCCGGCGCGAGCAGGTCCGCTGGCCGGTCGACGCCCGATGGCGGACGCAACTCGATTCGTCGCTCGAATCGCTGCCCCCCGCCGATCTGTCCGCGCTGAAGCAAGCCGGCGCCGCGGCCGCGACCCGCACGGTCTTCGCTCACGCCTTCGGCGACGTCGCGACCGCCTGATGCGCTAGGCCACCGCCGCGCGCTTCTTCGGCAGAAAGACCGCCACCAGGCCGAGCAGCGGCAGCCAGGCGATCGCCTGGTAGACGAAGGCGATGCTGGTTCGATCGGCGAGCAGACCGAGCACCGCGGCGCCGAGGCCGCCCATCCCGAACGCGAAGCCGAAGAAGAGGCCCGACACCATGCCGACCTTGCCCGGCATGAGGTCCTGCGCGTAGACGAGGATCGCCGAGAAGGCCGACGAGAGGATCAGGCCGATGACGACGGTGAGCACCGTCGTCCAGAAGAGGTTGGCGTGCGGCAGCAGCAGCGTGAAAGGCGCGATGCCGAGGATCGAGAACCAGATGACGGGCTTGCGGCCGATGCGGTCTCCGACCGGGCCGCCGAGCAGCGTGCCGAGTGCGGCCGCGAACAGGAACACGAACAGGTGCAACTGCGCGTCCCGCACCGACATGCCGAACTTCTCGATCAGGTAGAAGGTGTAGAACGTGCTGAGACCAGCGACGTAGAAGTACTTCGAGAAGATCAGCACCAGCAGCACGACGACGGCGCCGATCACCGTCCTGCGCGGATACGGTGGCGGCTCGGGTGCCGGCTTCGCGCGACCCTTCGTCGACCCGTTGAGCGCATACCAGCGGCTCACGCGCGAAAGCATGAAGATGCCCAGCAACGCCGCGAGTGCGAACCACGCCACGCTGTGCTGGCCGAAAGGTGCGATGACCAGCGCGGCGATGAGCGGCCCGATGGCGCTGCCGGTGTTGCCCCCGACCTGGAACATCGATTGGGCGAAGCCGTGACGTCCGCCCGACGCCATGCGCGCCACCCGCGACGACTCCGGATGGAACACCGCCGAGCCGAAGCCCACGAAGGCCGCGGCGAGCAGCACCGTCGCGTAGTTGGGCGCGAAGGCAAGCAGCAGCAGGCCGCACAGCGTCGACGTCATCCCGAGCGGGAGCGAGTAGGGCGTCGGCCGTTTGTCGGTGTAGATGCCGATCAGGGGCTGGAACAGCGACGCGGTGAGCTGGAACGTGAGCGTGATGAGGCCGATCTGCGCGAACGACAGCGCGAAATTGCCCTTGAGCACCGGGTACAGCGCCAGGATCAGCGACTGCATCATGTCGTTGATCAGGTGCGAGGCGCTGAGCGCACCCAGGATGCCGAGCGCCGCCGGTTTCGCCGAGCCCGCAGTGGGCGTAGAGCTTGTGGCGGACAGCATGGTGCCTATAGCCACCGCTTCCTGCGGAAGACCACCAGCAGCGTGGTGGCGATGGTCGCCATCGCGCCGAGCAGCGCGAAATAGGCGAAGCGTGACTTGAGCTCCGGCATGTACTCGAAGTTCATGCCGTAGATGCCGGCGAGAAAGCTCAGAGGAACGAAGATCGCGGTGACGATCGTCAGCAACTTCATGATGTTGTTCAGCCGGTGCGAGGCGAGCGAGATGTAGCCGTCGATCAGGTCCGAAGAGACCTCGTAGTACAGCGTCGCGAGGCTGCTGGCGCGCTCCTGGTGCTCGAACACGTCCTTGATCTCGTGCAGGCACTCCTCGCGCATCTGCGGCGGCCGCTGCCGCAGGAGGTCGGCGAACACCTGCACGTGGTACACGAAAACGCGGCGGAACTTGCGCAGGTCGGTCTTGTAGCCCATCAGCTCGGCGAGGATCTCGTCGCGCGGCGAGGCGACGATGGCCTGCTCGAGGTCTTCGAGGCGCGGCTCGAGCGTGAGCAGCCGCTGCAGGTAGCGGTCGACCGAGATCCGCGCCAGGCCGAGCGCCATCGCGTCGGGGCCGCGCTCGAAGCAGGCCCTGTCGGCGCGAGCCGCATTCCATAGCTTGTCGATGCTCGGCGACGGGCCCGAGTGGCGGGTGACGAGGAACCGGTCGCCCACGAACAGGGCGATCTGGATCGTCTCGAAGGAGAAGCCGTCGGCGTCGGGCCCGAGCCCCTTCAGCAACAGGAAGAGGTGGCCGTCGAAGGCCTCGATCTTCGGCTGGTGGCGACTGCGCTGCGCGTCCTGGACCGCCAGCGGGTGCAGGCCGAACGCGTCGGTGAGCAATTGCCGTTCGGCATCCGGGTCGTGTTCGGCGAAGTCGGCCCAGACGATGGCGTCGGGCAGTTCGCGCCAGGCCGCGATCTGCGCTTCGCCGCCCTCCTCGATTGCGCCCGTCGCAGGACGGTACAGGAGGACGCGGATCATGATCGGCGCGCTGCTACGCCGCCACGCGCCGGGCCAGCAGCGCGTTCGCCGAGCGCGACACGGGCTTCCTGCCCAACGTGTTCGAGATGAACGCCGCGGCGTCGACCAGCCCGTCGATCGAGACGCCGGTGTCGATGCCGAGGCCCTCCAGCATGAACAGCACGTCTTCCGTCGCGACGTTGCCCGTCGCGCCCTTGGCATAGGGGCAGCCGCCCAGGCCGGCGATGCTGGCATCGAACGTCGCGATGCCGACCTCCAGGGCGGCGTAGACGTTGCCCACGCCTTGCGCGTAGGTGTCGTGGAAATGCCCGCTCACCTGCTCGATCGGGAAATGACGCAGTGCCCGTTCCATCGCCGCCTGCACCTTCCTCGGCGTGCCGACGCCGATCGTGTCGGCGATGCCGCAGTGGTCGACGCCGATGTCCTTCATCAGCCTGACGACGCGCTCGACTTCGTCGGCACTCACCTCGCCCTGGTAGGGGCAACCAAGCGCGCACGACACCGCCGCGCGCACCTTGATGCCGTTCTTCTTCGCCGCCGCGACCACCGGGCGAAAGCGTTCGACGCTCTCGGCGATCGAGCAGTTGATGTTCTTTTGCGAGAACGCCTCGGTCGCGGCGCCGAAGACGACGATCTCGTCGGGCCATTCGTGCTTCGGCGCCGACAGCGCCGCGTCGAGCCCCTTCATGTTGGGCACCAGCACCGAGTAGCGAACGCCGGGCTTGCGGTCGATCCCGGCGAGCACGGCGGCGTTGTCGGCCATCTGCGGCACCCACTTCGGGCTGACGAAACTGGTGACCTCGATCTCCCGCAGACCCGCTGCCTGCAGGCGATGCACGAGCTCGATCTTGACGGCGGCATCGACCGCCTGCTTCTCGTTCTGCAGCCCGTCGCGCGGGCCGACGTCGACGAGGGTGACGCGGGTGGGCAGACTCATGGCTCGGAACCCTCGATGCGGGGCGGCGGCAAGCCCGGCGACAGCGACGAGGACGGCGACGGCCGCGGCGCCATGGGCCGACGGTAGCGTCCTCCGACGACGCCCATCACGCCGCGCAGGAAACGCCACAGCACGGCCAGGGTGACGGCCATGACGACGAGCATCACCGCCAGCGCGACGAAGAACACATGCGGATGCGCCCACGACAACCAGAGCGCGAGCGGAACGAGGCCGTCGCCGAGCAGCGACATGGCGAGGTTGGAGAACGGCTCCGGCGAGGTGTTGACCGCCGCTCGCGCGGTCGCTTTTGTGGCGTGGCTGGCCGCGGCCAGCGACCCGCCGGCGAGCGCCGCGATCGTCGTCCACGTGGCGTTGTCGACGCCGAACACGGCCGCGGCAAGGGCCGCGCCGGCCGGGATGCGGATCAGCGTGTGCAGCGCGTCCCAGAGCGTGTCGGCGCCGGGGATCTTGTCGACGAAGAACTCGGCCGCAAACATGATCCCGCTCGCGCCGAGCAGCCACGGGCTCTCGAGCACGCGAAGGCCGCTCGGCAGGTCGACCCAGCCGAGCGCGCCGGCGGCGCCGGTGAGGAAGACGACCGCGTAGAGGCGCAGCCCGCTCGCCCAGCCGAGCGCGGCGGCGATGGCGACGAGATGCGGCAGGTCGAGGGTCGTCACGAGGTGGGCGCCGTCCACTGGGGCTTGCGCTTCTCGAGAAAGCTCGCGATGCCTTCCCGGCCCTCCGCGCTCGCCCGCATGTCGGCGATGCGTCGTGCCGTCTCGGCACGCAGCGCCGGCGTGATCTCCCGGCCGGCGACGTCCTGCACGAGCTGCTTGCAGGCGCGCGTCGCAGCCGGGCCGTTGGCGACCAGCGCGGCGACGAGCGCATCGACCTTCTCGTCGAGCGCTTCGATCGCGACGACCTCGTGCACGAAGCCCATCGCCTTCGCCTCGGCGGCCGAGAAGCGCTCGGCGGTGACGAACCAGCGGCGCGCCGCCGCCTCGCCCATCGCCCGGACCACGTAGGGGCTGATCGTCGCCGGCAACAGGCCGAGCCTCGCCTCGCTCAGGCAGAAGGTGACGCCCTCGGCGGCCACCCGCACGTCGCACACCGCGGCGATGCCGAGCCCGCCGGCGTAACAGTCGCCATGGATGCGGGCGACGACCGGGACAGGACAGCTGTAAAGCTGCCACAGCATCTCGGCGAGCACCTCGGCGTCGACGCGGTTCTGCTCCCACGTGTACCCGGCCACCTCGCGCATGAAGGCCAGGTCGGCGCCGGCGCAGAACGCCTTGCCGCTGCCGCCGAGGACGATCGCGCGCACGCCGGAGTCGGTGGCGCCGAGCTCGGAAAACGTCGCCGCGAGCTCGCGGATCAGCGTGCCGTCAAGCGCGTTTCGGACCTCGGGGCGATCGAGCCAGACGCGGGCGACAGGGCCGGTGCGTTCGATGCGGACCGTGGACGGCATGCCGCCATTGTCTGCCGTCCCCTAGTCGAGCAGCTTGTCGATCGTGACCGGCAGCTCGCGGACGCGCTTGCCGGTGGCGTGGAAGATCGCGTTGACCACCGCCGCGGCGGTGCCGACGATGCCGATCTCGCCGAGGCCCTTGACGCCGAGCGGGCTCACCTCGGGGTCCGGCTCGTCGACGAAGATGACGTCGATGTCGCCGATGTCGGCGTTGACCGGGATGTGGTACTCGGCCAGGTTGTGGTTCATGAACCGACCGAGGCGGTGGTCGAGGAGCGATTCCTCGTGCAGCGCCATGCCGATGCCCATCACCACCCCGCCGAGGATCTGGCTGCGCGCCGTCTTCGGGTTGATGATGCGACCGGCAGCCACGGCGACGACGATGCGCGTCACCCGGACGACGCCGAGCTCCTCGTCCACCTTCACCTCGCAGAAGACGGCGCTGTGCGTGTTGCGCGACTTGGCGTTGAGGCCGAGCAGCATCGCGAGGCCGGCGAGGCCGGGGTCGGCCGTACCCTCCGCCTCGAGCATCGGCTTGCCGCTCGCGTGCACGGCGGCGTCAAGCGAGACGAAACGGGACGGCTCGTCGACGACGACGATGCGGCCGTCCTGAAACGCCAGGTGCTCGCGCCCCGCATCGCCGAGCGGATGGCCCTCGACGCGTCGCGCCGCGTCGACGAGCTTGTCGCCCAGCGCCCGGCAGGCGAGCTGCACCGCGGCGCCGGTCGAGGCCGCGGCCCACGAGCCGCCTTCGACCGGTGCGGCCGGGAGGTCGCTGTCGCCGAGCTGCGCCGTGATGCGGTCGACGGGAATGTCGAGCGTCTCGGAAGCGACCTGCGTCATGACGGTGTAGGTGCCGGTGCCGATGTCGGAGGTCGCGCTCGCGATCTCGAGCCTGCCGTCGGCGTACAGCCTGGCGCGCGCCGTCGTCTTCATGAACATCGCGTCCCACATGCCGGTGGCGACGCCCCAGCCGACCAGCTCCTTGCCGTCGCGCATCGACCGCGGCGCGGCCGAGCGCCGTGCCCAACCGAAGCGCTCTTCGCCGGCGTCGTAGGCCTCGCGCAGCGCCTTCGACGTGTATGGCTTGTCGGCCATCGCGTCCTTGTCGGAGTAGTTCAGGCGCCGGAACTCCAGTGGATCCACGTCGGCCGCATACGCCATCTCGTCGATCGCGATCTCGAACAGGTTCATGCCGGTGGCGGCACCCGGCGCGCGCATGTCGCCGGGGGTGTAGGTGTCGACCTCGGCGATCGTGTACTCGGCCGACGCGTTGGCGCAGGCGTAGTTCATGAGGCCCCAGTTGCAGACGACCTCCATGTAGTGCTCGAAGCGCGACGACGTCGTCGTCGCATCGTTGACGATCGCCTGCAGCCTGCCTTGCGCGTCGGCGCCGAGCGCCACCGACTGCACCGCCTGCGGTCGGTGCACATGGCTGAACATCTGCTGGCGGGTCAGGACCACCCGCACCGAGCGCTCGAGCATCGTCGCCGCGAGCGTCGCCAGGTATACCTGGTACTGCGGACGGAGGCCAGAGCCGAAGGCGCCGCCGACAAAGGGGTTGCGGACACGGATGTCGTTCTTCGACAGGCGAAAGATCGACGCCAGGTACTGCTGCACGTTCTGCGAGCCCTGGGTCTTGTCGAAGACGGTGATCTTGCCGCCGCCTTCCCAGACGACGGTCGTGGCGTGCGGCTCCATCGGGTTGTGGTGGTGCGACGGCATCCGGTAGGTGGCCATGTGCTGCACCGGCGCATCCGCATAGGCCTGCTTCGCGTCGCCGCGCGCTTTGGGCATCGAGAAGCCCGTGCGCTTTCGCCTGGGCTCGTGCTTGTCCTTCAGCGCGACCTCGAGGTCGGTGTTGTGTGGCTCGGATTCACAGTCGACCTCGACCAGCGCCGCCGCGTCCCGTGCCGCCTCGAGCGTCGCCGCGACGACGAGCGCCACCGGCTGCTGGCTGAACACGATCCGGTCGCTGTCGAGCGGCCGGAACGGCGTGCCGGGCGGCGCCACCATGTCGTCGTAGCTCATGTCGAGCCATGCCGTGGTGGGCCGGTTGGCGTGGGTGATGATCTCGACCACTCCGGGGACGGCGCGCGCAGCGTCTTCGCGGATGGCGACGATGCGGCCCTTCGCGATCGCGCTCGACACCACCCAGCCGTACAGCAGGTCCGGCGCGTCGTGCTCGGCCGCGTAGCGCGCCTGGCCCGTGACCTTGAGGACGCCGTCGAAGCGGCTGAGGGGATCGCCGATGCGGGCGACGTCGGACATGGTGGGTCCTTCCATTGGGGAGCTCACGCGACGCGCTTGTCGGTCTGCGACTGCGGCGTTCCGTCGTAGGCCTGCTGCAACGCCCGGACCACGGCGCGACGCGCCAGCTCGATCTTGAAATCGTTGTCGCCCTGACCGACTGCGCCGGCGGTGATCGCGGCTGCGACCTCGGCGAAGGCGAGCGGCGACGCCGCCGCGCCGCGCAGCGATGCCTCGGCCTCGGCAACGCGCCACGGCTTGTGTGCGACGCCGCCGAGGGCGACCCGCGCCTCGGCGATGCGGCCGTCGTCGTCGACGCGCATGACCACCGCGACCGATACCAGCGCGAACGCATACGACAGCCGGTCGCGCAGTTTCAGGTAGGTGTAGTGGGCGCTGAAGTTCTCGTCGGGCAGGTCGATCGCGGTGACGAGCTCGCCGGGCTCGAGCGTGTTGTCGCGCTCGGGCGCGTCGCCGGGCAGGCGGTGGTAGTCGGCGAAGGGGATCACGCGGTCGCCCCCGGGCCCGCTGACGCGAACCTCGGCATCGAGCACGGCGAGCGCCACGCACATGTCGGACGGGTGCGTGGCGATGCAGGCGTCGCTCGCCCCGAGGATGGCGTGGATGCGCGTCAGCCCGCCGATCGCGCCGCACCCCGAGCCCGGCGCCCGCTTGTTGCACGCGGCGGCGGTGTCGTAGAAGTAGTAGCAGCGTGTTCGCTGGTTGAGATTGCCGCCGTCGGTGGCGGCGTTGCGCAGCTGCGGGCTGGCGCCGGCGAGGATCGCCGATGCGAGCACGGGGTATCGCCCGAGAATGCGCGGGTCTGCCGCGGTGTCGGCATTGGTCGCCAGAGCGCCCAGTCGCAGGCCGCCGCCGTCGACGTCGTCGATCGCCGCGAGCGGAAGCCCGCCGATGTCGACCAGCCGCGTCGGCCGCTCGACGTTCTCCTTCAACAGGTCGACGAGGTTGGTGCCGCCGGCGAGGAAACGCGCGCCCGGGTCGGCACCGGCACGAATCGCCGCCGCGACGTCAGCCGCCCGCTCGAAGTCGAAGCGGATCATGCGGCGCGCCGTCCGCGCTCTGCCTGCAGCACGCTCATCACCGCATCCGCGATGTTGGCGTAGGCGCCGCAGCGGCACAGGTTGCCGCTCATCCCTTCGCGCACGTCGTCCCGGGTCTTCGCCTGGCCTTCGTCGATCAACGCGCGCGCCGAGCAGATCTGGCCCGGGGTGCAGTAGCCGCACTGGAACGCGTCGTGGTCGATGAAGGCCTGCTGGAGAGGGTCGAGCCGCCCGGCTTTCGCCAGCCCCTCGATCGTCGTCACCTCGGCACCATCGACGCAGGCGGCGAGCTTGAGGCAGCTGTTGATGCGCCGGCCGTCGACGAGCACGGTGCACGCGCCGCACTGGCCGTGGTCACAGCCCTTCTTCACGCCGCTGCAGCCGGCGCGCTCGCGCAACAGGTCGAGCAGCGTCACCCAGGGCTCGACCTCGATGGCGCAGGGGTCACCGTTGAGGACGAAGTGGAGGGGCGTGGTACGGGGCGGGGCGGTCATGGGCGGCGACAGCGGTCGTGGCAACCCGCATCACCGGCAATCGCCGCGCCCGCTCGGGTTTCCCCGATCTGCTCCGCCGTGCGGAAACCTCAGTACCGCTTCGCCACCTCGTCCAGCATCACCTCGGTCGCCCCACCGCCGATCGCCAGCACGCGCGCATCGCGCCAGAGCCGTTCGATCGGCGTGCCGCGCATGTAACCCATGCCGCCGTGGAACTGCTGGCAGCCGGCGACGACCTCGTTGACGAGCTCGCCGGTCAGCGCCTTCAGCATCGAGACCTCCTGCACCACGTCGTGTCCCTGCGTCACGCGCCAGGCGCAGTGGTACATGAAGGCGCGGGCGGCGCGCGTCTTCGCGTCGAGCATGGCCAGGCGCTGGCGCACCGCCTGCTTCTCGAACAGCGTCGCGCCGAACGCCTTGCGCGTGCGCACGTAGTCGAGCGTCAGGGCGAGTGCCTGCGTGCAGTGACCGACGGCCATCGCGCCGAGGGCGATGCGCTCGGTCTGGAAGTTCTTCATCACCGAATAGAAGCCGCCGTTCTCCTCGCCGAGCAGGTTGGCGGCGGGAATGCGGCAATCTTCGAAGAAGAGCTCGGCCGTGTCGGACGAGAGCCAGCCCGACTTGTCGAGCGAGCGGCCAACGCGAAACCCCGGCGTTCCCTTCTCGACGATGAACATCGACATCGCGTGCCGGCCCTCGCCGGTCTTCGCGGCGATGAAGTAGAGATCGGCCATCACGCCGTTGGTGATGAAGATCTTGCTGCCGTCGAGGATCCATTCGCTGCCGTCGGCCGAACGCCTGGCCTTCGTGCGGATGCCGGCGACATCGGACCCGGCGCCCGGCTCGGTGATGCCGACGGCGGTGATCGTCTCGCCCGCCGTGATGCCGGGCATCCATCGCGCCTTCTGCTCGGGCGTGCCGGCGTGGTGCAGGTGCGGACTCGCCATGTCGGTGTGGACGAGCACGGTGATGATGAAGCCGCCGAAGGTCGATTGCGACAACGCCTCGGCGAAGACGAGGTTGGTGAGTGCGTCGGCGTCGGCGCCGCCATGTTCGCCTGCGTACACGATCCCGAGCAGGCCGGCCGCGCCGAGCTTGCGCAGCACCTCTCGCGGCGTGTGGCCCTCGGTCTCCCACGCGAGCGCGTGCGGCTCGACTTCGCGGGCGATGAAGCGGGCGACCTGCTCGCGCAGCAGATCGTGCTCGGGCGTGTCGTAGGCGGTGGAAGCGTTCATGTCGGAACGGGACGGCCGAGCTAGAACGGCCCGCTCTCGAGCCAGCGCTCGAGCTGCGGCCTGCGGTCGTTGCCCCAGAACGGCTCGCCGTCGACGATGAAGTGCGGCGCCCCGAAGACGCCCTTGGCGACGGCGTCGTCGCAAACCGCCTTCAGCCGCGCCTTCCAGCGCGGATCGGTCCACACGGCTTCGGCTTCGTCGGCATCGAGGCCGAACGAAGCCGCAAGGCCGCGCAGCGCCGCCGCCTCCGACAGGTCGACGCCGCGAGTGAAGTACGCCCGCAGTCCATGTCGGGCCCACGCCGCCCCCCGCTCGACGCCGTGCTCGTCGCTCAGCCACCAGAAGACACGGGCCGCGTTCTGTGTCGGGATCGGGAACTTCGCCGGCATCGTCAACGGGACCCCGGCGTGGCGCGCCGAACGCTCGAAGTCGAGCATCGAGTACTCGCGCTTGACCGGGTGCGACACCGGGCTCTTCAGCTCGGCCGCCTGGAACGTGACGCCGAGGAGCATCGCGTTCCACCGCACCGTGCGGGCGTGCCGCGCGGCGAGCGCCTCGATCCATTCAGACGCGACGTAGGAGTACGGCGACGAGAAGTCGAAGAAGAAGTCGATCGGCGTCTTGCCCATGGTCCTCAGGCGCCCAGCCGTGTCGCGAGCGCGACGAAGTCCTCCGCCACGATGTCGAAGTCGTGCGTGCCGGCGGCTTCGGAAGCGCGATGCGGGCCATGCTCGAGCGGCCTCGGAACGTAGGCGGTTCTGAGCCCTGCTCTGCGAGCTGCCTGGAGGTCGCCGGGATGCGCCGCGACCATCAGCAGCTGCGAGGGCTCGACGCCGAGCAGCCGCGCCGCGCCGAGGTAGACCTCCGGGTCGGGCTTGTAGTGGAGGAACAGCTCGGCCGACAGGACGCAGTCCCACGGCAGCGCAGCGTGCTTGGCCATGTCGACGAGCAGCGAGACGTTGCCGTTGGACAACGTCGAGATCACGAACCGCGACTTCAGACGCCGCAAGCCGGCGACGGCGTCGGGCCAGGGGTCGAGCCGGTGCCAGACGAAGTTCAGGTGCTCGACCTCCGCCTCCGTCAGGCCCTGCATTCCGAAGCGCGGCAGAAGCGTGTCGAGGATCGTGCGATGCAGTCCGTCGATGTTCGTCCAGGCGATCTCGCCGCTGCGTGCCTGCTGCATGGCCGGCTGGTAGCCGGCGCGCCAGGCATCGGCGAACGCAGGCCAGTCGACACGCAGCGAACTGGCCGCCGACAGGGCCTCGCCCTCGCGAACGATCGACGAACGCCAGTCGACGACGGTGCCGAAGACGTCGAAGGCGAGCGCGCGAATGGTGGCCGTATCGAACGGCGTGGCGGCGACGGTCATGGGCGAAGCGTAACGCGGGCGCCGGGTAAACGCGGTGTTGCCGGCAACCCGTCGGCGCTACCGTGCATCTTCCGGATCCAGAGGAGACACGATGAGCAACGAATCAGAAAAGCCCTCGGCCCAGCGCCGCGGCTTCGTCAAGGCCGGCGTGGCAGCTGGCGTCGGCGCCACGACCCTGCTCGGCGCGCCGTTCATCGGCAACGCCCGCGCCGCGACGACGACGACCTGGAAGGTGCAGACCTCGTGGCCGGCCGGCATCGGCCTGGCGACGTTCAAGGCCTGGGCGGCGACGGTGAAGGAGAAGACCGGCGGCGAACTCGAGATCAAGCCGTTCGCGGCCAAGGAAGTCGTCGGCGACTTCGAGTTGCTCGACGGCGTCAAGAACGGCGTGCTCGAGGCGATGAACTCGTTCACGCTGTACTGGGCCGGCAAGATGCCCGCCACAGCCTTCCTCAGCTCCTATCTGATGGGCCTGCGCTACCCGCACGAGTGGGACATCTTCTTCTACAGCCAGGGCGGTCTGCAGGCAGCACGCGACCTGTTCGCCAAGCAGGGCCTGTACTACGTCAACCGGATCCACCACGGTCCGAACATCATCCATTCGAAGAAGCCGATCCGCGGCATCGCAGACTTCAAGGACCTCAAGCTGCGCGTGCCTGGCGGCATGATCGCCGAGGGCTTCGCCGCGATTGGCGCGAAGACGACGCTGCTGCCCGGCAGCGAGGTGTTCTCCGCCCTCGAGAAAGGCACCGTCGACGCGGCCGATTACACCGGCCCCGCGGTCAACTGGGATCTCGGATTCCAGCAGGTCACCAAGTACATCTGGACCGGGCCTCCGGGGCTCGAGTCGATCTACCAGCCGGTCGACCTGATGGACTTCGTTGTCAGGATGGACGTCTGGAACAAGCTCTCGCCGAAGATGAAGGTCTGGCTCGACGACGAGATCCAGGTCTACTCGAACATCCACTTCGGCGCGATCCAGAAGGCCGACATGGAAGCCTGGGGCAAGTTCGAGAAGGCCGGCGTCACCGTCAACCGGCTGCCGGCCGAGGAGCTCCCGCAGTTCCAGAAGGTCGCGGTTCCGATCTGGTTCAAGTGGGCCAACAAGGACGCCGACGCCGCGAAGATCTTCAAGATGCAGCTCGCGGTCATGGAGTCGCCCACGGTCGGCTACGTGACGCCCGACATGTACAAGGGCCTGTCGGTCAAGGCCTGACCCTCCCGCGCCTTCATGACGTCACGCCGCCTTCGGGCGGCGTGACGCTGTCCGAAACGCACGCCTCCACCGATGCCGTCGCTCACGTTCGTCCTTCCGCACTGGTTGTACTGGGGCGCGCTCGTCGTCTTTCCGTTCGTCGCCATGTTCTTCGTCGCGCGGCAGAAGCGCCTCGGCGCGCCGCGCGAACCGCTGATGTTCAACGCCTACCTGTTCTGGCTGTTCGGCGGCTTCATGGGCCTGCACCGCCTCTACCTGAAGAGCGGATGGGGCTTTCTCTACGTGCCGCTCTTCCTCGCCGTTCTCTACTGCAACTCGCAGGTGCGCGAACTCCGCGACGACGTGTCGCGAACGACCGCCGCCGCGGAGGCCGCCGAGACCGCGGTGAGGCGTGCGGCGCCGCTCGACGCCGCCGCGCCGACCGCTGACGAAACCCGAACGCTGGCCACGGCGAGGGAAGACGCTCGACGCCTGGACGGCGAATCCGGGGTCGCGCACGCCGCGCAGGACCGCTGGAAGGACTACGCGCGCATCCTCGTCATCCTGATCGCCGTGCTGCTGGCGGCAGACGCCTTGCTGATCCCGTCGATGGTGAAGCGGCGGCGCATGCGATGGGCGAGCACCGCCGACGCGGCCGACCCGGTCGCGCACGAGCCGCACGTCGCGCCCCAGGGCACGGCCGAGGATCCGGGCCTCGTCGTTCGCACCCGCTTCACCGACTGGATCGATACGGTCAACTCGCGCGTCGGCGAATACGTCGCTTACTGGGCCGTGATCGCGGTCTTCGTCTACTACTACGAGGTCATCGCCCGTTACGTCTTCAACTCGCCGACCAACTGGGTCCACGAGAGCATGTTCCTGATGTTCGGCATGCAGTACATGCTGTGCGGCGCCTACGCCTACCGGGAAGACCAGCACGTGCGGGTCGACGTGCTCTACACCCGCTTCTCGCCGCGCGGCAAGGCGATCGCGGACATCGCGACGTCGGTCTTCTTCTTCATCTTCACGATCACGCTGTTCTGGACCGGCTGGCGCTTCGCCGCCGACGCCATCGGCAACCACGAGTCGTCGTTCACCGAGTGGGGCATCCAGTACTGGCCGGTCAAGCTCGCGATCCCGATCGGCGGCGCGCTGATCGTGCTGCAGGGCCTGTCGAAGCTCGTCAAGGACATCGTCATCGTCTCGCGCAGCAGGAAAGCCTGAGCATGGGTCTCGAAATCCCGATCGCCTGGCTGTCGCTGCTCCTCTTCGGCTCGCTCGGCGTGCTGCTGATGCTCGGGCTGCCGATGGCGTTCTGCACCGGCAGCCTCGCCGTGATCTTCCTGTTCGTGTTCGGCACGCCGGCCGTGCTGAACATGATGCCGTCGCGCATCTTCCCGTTCATGACCGACTACCAGCTGTCGGCCGTGCCGCTGTTCATCTTCATGGCGGCCATGCTCGAGAAAGCCGGGATCATCGAGGAGCTGTTCGACGTCATCTACAAGTGGCTCGGCTCGCTCAAGGGCGGGCTTGCGTCGGCGACCGTCCTCGCCTGCACGGCGCTGGCTGCGATGGTCGGCGTCGTCGGCGCGACCGAGATCACGATGGGCATGATCGCGCTGCCGGCGATGCTCAAGCGCGGTTACGACCAGAAGATCGCCTGCGGATCGCTGCTCGCCGGCGGCACGCTCGGCATCCTCATCCCGCCCTCGGTGATGGCGATCGTCTATGCCGTGGTGGCGCAGCAGTCGCTCGGCGAGCTGCTGATCGGATCGGTTTTCCCGGGGCTGCTGCTGGCCGGGATGTACGTCGCCTACATCACCGTTCGCTGCACGATCGACCCGAAGCTCGGGCCGGCGCTGCCGGTCGAGGAGCGGGTCGACTTCCCGGAGAAACTGCGCCTGCTGCGCAAGACGATCGCGCCGATCCTCCTCATCACGCTCGTGCTCGGCGTCATCTTCGTCGGCATCGCCACGCCCGTCGAGGCGGCCGGAATCGGCACCTTCGGAGCCCTCTTCGTGTGCGCCCTGCACGGGCGCCTGAACTGGATCAACGTGCAGGACGCCGGCATCTCCACGCTGAAGGCGACGGCGATGGTGATGTGGATCTTCTTCGGCGCGACGATGTTCGTCGGCTTCTTCATCATCAAGGGCGGCCAGACCTTCGTGGCCGAGTCGATCATCGGCACGGGCCTTGGTCCCTACGGGATCCTGCTGCTGATGATGGCCGTGCTGTTCGTGCTCGGCATGTTCCTCGACTGGGTCGGCATCCTGCTGCTCACCGTGCCGATCTTCGTGCCCATCCTGCAGTCGGTCGCGTTCGGCGGACTGTTCGGGTTCGAAGGGCTGAGCCCGAAGGACATCTCGCTGTGGTACGGCGTGATCTTCATGGTCAACATGCAGATGGCCTTCCTCAGCCCGCCCTTCGGCTACTCGCTCTTCTACCTGAAGAGCGTGGCCCCGCCCGAGATCAGCATGGCGACGATCTTCCGCTCGGCCCTTCCGTTCATCGCCCTGCAGGCGATCGGCGTTGCGCTTTGCGTGGTCTTCCCGCAGATCGTGCTCTGGCTGCCGCACAAGTTCTACTCAGGCGGCTGAACACCTCCGTCGATCGGCGCGTCTGGATAGAGATCGCCGAGCACGCGCAGGGTCGCGCCGCGCAGGATGGGCTCGAGGGCCACGGCGATCGCGGTCGCCATGCCGGCTGCGTCTTCCCCTGCGCGACCACGAAGCTCCCAGACCTCCGCCAGCGCTTCGCGCCGGTCCGCGATGGCCGTCGTCACGAGCACCTTCCAGTGCGGGGCGAACTCGCCCTGCTTCCATTCGCCGCGACCCCGCCCGAAGTGCGCGACGGCGAGGTAGCGAAGCACGGCGGCCTCGACCATCGCATCGAGCGCCTCGGTGTTCCACGCGACCGTCGACCGGTCGGTGCCGCGCACGAGGTTGGCGGCGCGCGCCACGCCCGCGCCGCCGAGCGCACCGATCAGGCCGCCGGCGAGCATGCCGCCGCCGAGCGTGAGCCCGCCGCTCAGGATGTCGGCCTTCAGCCCGGCGATCGCGCCGGTGACGGCACCGCCCCATGCCGCCGCCTTTTTCTCGTCGATCCTGACGCGCACGTCGACGCCCGATGCGAGACGGTCGAGGATCTCGCGCTCGGCGCGACCACCGAGTCCGTGCATCGCGATCAGCGCGTGGGTGCCTGAACGGACTTCCGAGTCGAGCCGGTCGAGCAGCGCACGTCGCGCCTGCGCGGTCGGGCCTTGCGGATCGGCATCGATCTGCGTGCCGTCGCCGCGTCCCTTCGCGCCCGAGAAGCTGCGCCCGAGCACGGCACCGGCGCTGCGCAACCGCGCTCCGAAGCTCTCGTGCTGCGGCAACGTCTCGCTCTGCAAGGCGACGTTCGCCAGCCCCTCGGCGAGCACCGTCATGGCACGATCGAACGTCGCCAGGCGGACCGCTCGCCACGAGGCGCGCAGGCGGGCCATCGTCGAACGCTGGTCGTCGGGCAGCGCCGTTTCCAGGGTGGCGAGCAGCGTCAGCTCCTGCACCCAGCAGCGCGCGAAGGCGTCGAGCGGAAGCACGGCGCGCACCACCGGGCTGGCGGCGAGCGCCTGTCGCCAGCGCTCGACCTCGGCCGACTCGACGCTGCGCTCGCGCGGCGCGCCGAGCTGGTTGAGCAGCACCACGACCGGTTTGCCGACCCACGCGAGGATCTCCATCTCCGGCTTGACGTAGCCGGCGGACTCGACCGACTCCGAGGCGTTGACGAGATAGAGCAACGCATCGGCGTCGTCTCGCACCGTGCGCAGCGCCTGCTGCGCCGACCACATCGGCCGGTCGAGCCAGCGGTCCCAGAGCTCGCCGAGAAAACGGCCGATCGGGTTGGCGTGCAAGCGCAGGCGCCTGGCCAGGCGCACGCTGTCGCCGAAGCCCGGCGTGTCCCACAGCGTGAGGCGCTCGCCGCCCTCGGCCTCGATCAGCGTGTGCGCGTCGGAGAACTCGGTCACATGCGGCGCGTCGCGCACCTCGCCGATGTCGCGCCCGAGCAGCGTGCGGGCGAGCGTTGTCTTGCCGGCATTGGTGTGCGAGACGAGGGCGAGCGAGAT
>JBBSPY010000044.1:0-17778 GCA_038258415.1 Burkholderiales bacterium | reverse complement strand
GCACGTCAGCAGGCGCAGCTCAACCGGCTCGTCATCGAGGAGATGGAAGACGGCGTGCTCGTCGTCGACCGCGGCGGCAGGGTGCGGGCCGCCAATCCGGCGGCCCGCCGCCTGCTCGCACCCGAAGGCATGAGCCGCGCCGCGCCTTTCCAGCTGCGTGGCGTGCCGGCGTGGGGGCCGCTGGTGGCGGGTGTCGAGCGCGCGTTCGGCGACGGGGCCTGGCCCGAGAACGGTCGCGACGTGCCGCTGCAGTTCGCACCCGACGCCGCCCGGACGCTGCGGGTTCGCGTGCGATTCACCAAGCGCCGGGAGTCGGCGAGCGAGCAGGTCTGCGTGCTCTTCCTCGAAGACGTCCGCAGCGTCCAGGCGCGCAGCCGCCAGGAAAAGCTCGCCGCGATGGGTCGGGTGTCGGCGGGCATCGCCCACGAGATCCGCAATCCGCTGGCCGCGATTGCCCAGGCCAACGCCCTCCTCGGCGAAGACGCCACCGACCCGGCGCAGCGGCGCCTGACGAAGATGGTCGACGAGAACGTCGAGCGGCTCAAGCGCATCATCGACGACGTGATGGAGGTCGCCCCGGGACGTTTGCCCGAGCCGAGGGCGGTCGACGCGACCGCAGTCGTCTCCGATACCTGCGCCGAATGGGCGCGCGCCAGCGGCGTCGTGGCGGGCGAGCCGAGGGCGCTGCGGATCGAGCTGCCCGCAGCGCCGCTCGGGGTCGTCTTCGACGGCGAGCATCTGCGCCGCGTGGTCGTCAATCTGCTCGACAACGCGCGCCGGCACGCCAGCGACCGGCCCGGCGCGATCGCCGTATCGCTCGGCGTCGACGACGACGCACAGGTCACGTTCAGCGTCGAGTCCGACGGCGAGCCGATCACGCCGGACGTCGAGGCCTATTTGTTCGAGCCGTTTTTCTCGACTCGCAGCCGCGGCACCGGCCTCGGCCTTTACATTTGCCGCGAGCTCTGCGAGAGATACGGGGCGCGCATCGACTACCGGCTGCTCCCGGGCGACGCCGCGCGGCGCAACGGCTTCTTCGTCGAGATGCGCCGCGCCGCGATCGAACCCGTGGATGTTGCCGTGCCCCTGTCATCATGACCAATGCCTCCCACTTCAGCCTGCTCGTCGTAGACGACGAGCCCGATCTGCGCACGCTCTACGAGCTGACGCTGCTGCGCGAGGGCTACGACCTCGACACCGCCGGCTCGGTCGAGGAAGCGCTGCTGCACCTGAAGGACCGCACCTACAGCGCGGTGATCACCGACATGCGACTGCCCGACGGCTCGGGCCTCGACGTCCTCAAGTGGCTCGAGGAATTCGGCCGGCGGGAGAAGGCGATCGTCATCACCGCCTATGGGTCGTCGGAGAACGCGGTCGACGCGCTCAAGGCGGGCGCCTTCGACTACCTCACCAAGCCGGTCGACCTGCGACAGTTCCGCGGCGTCGTCGCGTCCGCGCTCGGGCGCGGCGCCGGTGGCCGGACCGTCGACCCGACGTCGCTGCCGTCCGAGCATCGCAATGGCGTGCCGCCGAGGCCACCGGTGGCGGCGAGGCCGGTGGCCGTGCCGCCACCGGCCATCGCGCCGGTCGCGGCCCCTGCGCTGCCCGAAAGCGTTGCGCTGTCGCGCATGGCCGGCAACTCGATGGCCATGCAACATGTCCGCACACTGGTCGAGAAGGTGGCCAGGAGCATGGCTCCGGTGCTCGTCGCCGGAGAGTCGGGCACCGGCAAGGAACTGGTGGCGCGGGCGATCCACGAGGTGAGCACGCGAGGATCGAATCCGTTCGTCGCCGTCAACTGCAGCGCGATCCCCGAACAGCTGCTCGAGGCGGAGTTCTTCGGCTACCGCAAGGGCGCCTTCACCGGTGCCAACGACGACCGCGAAGGCTTCTTCCAGGCAGCGAGCGGCGGCACGCTCTTCCTCGACGAGATCGGCGAGCTGCCGCTGTCCATGCAGAGCAAGCTGCTGCGGGCGATCCAGGAGCGATCGGTACGGCCCGTCGGGGCCGTCGCCGAGTTGCCGGTCGACGTGCGTCTGCTCAGCGCCACCCACCGCGACCTCGGTGCCGACGTGCTGAGCGGTCACTTTCGCCAGGACCTCTACTACCGGCTCAACGTGATTCAGATCCGGGTGCCCCCTCTGCGCGAGCGGCTCGAGGACCTGATGGTCGTGAGCGAGCGCATCCTCGAGCGGTTGTCGCGCGACAGCGGCGTCTGGCCGCCGCCGCGGCTGACGCGCGATGCGCTCGTGCACCTCGCGCGCTACCCGTTCCCCGGCAACGTGCGCGAGCTCGAGAACCTGCTGCACCGCGCGGTGGCGCTGTCAGGCGGCGAGGTGCTCGACGTGTACGACCTCGGCCTCCCGGAATCGGTCTTCACCGACAGCGCCGCCCAGGAACTCGAGCCGATCCAGGCCGACGAGGCCGAGCCCGGCGGCGAGCCGACTCGACCGGCCGGGTTCGCCCCCGAGGAGCCGCTGCCGACGAACCTCACGCAGTACCTCGACGACGTCGAGCGGGAAATCCTGATCCGCGCCCTCGAGCAGCATCGGTTCAACCGCACCGCCGCCGGCATCGGCCTCGGCCTGTCGCTGCGCCAGATGCGCTACCGGATGGCGCGGCTCAACGTCAACGTCGGCGGCGACGTCGGCGGCGGCATCGACCGCGAGTGACGCAGCGCGGCCGGCGGCGGCGTCGCATCGCGTCGGGGTGGGTCCGTGGCGCTCGTCGCGTCGATTCGGACAACCACGGTCCCCGGCCGGCTGGAATCGCCGTCGACCTGGTCGTGCTGCACTCCATCAGCCTGCCGCCTGGCGGTTACGGCGGAGGGGCCATCGAGCGGCTGTTCACCAACCGGCTCGACTGGGAGTCGCATCCCTACTTCCAGACGATCCGCGGAGCCACCGTTTCGGCTCATTTCGTCGTGAGCCGTGACGGCGCGACCACGCAGTACGTGTCCACCGATCGGCGCGCGTGGCATGCCGGAGCCTCGCTGTGGAGGGGTCGGCCCGATTGCAACGACCGGTCGATCGGCATCGAGCTCGAAGGGCTGGAGGGCCATGCGTTCTCGGACGCGCAGTACGCTGCGCTCGCCCGTCTTCTGCGTCGACTGGCGCGCCGTTATCCGCTCCGCGATGTCGCAGGGCACGAGCATGTGGCACCCGGGCGCAAGCACGACCCGGGAGCGAAGTTCGACTGGCGACGACTGCCTTCGAACGTGCGTGGCAAGGGTATGTCCCGAGCGCTGTTGATGCCGCAGCCGAACGTGCAGATTTCACAGGCCGACACGCTATAGGTAGTGCAAAATGGCAGGCCGGACCCTAAATATAGTGTTCCGTCTGTGATGTTTGACGCCGATGTCGGCGGTCCACGAGAAAGAGGAAAGTTCATGCAAGCAAGCACCGCCCCGGTGGCCGCCGCCAATGTCGCCGCGCTGCGCCCGCAGGGCCGCCCCGCCGGCACGCCGAGCGCGTACCAGGGCTACCAGATCGTGCGCCGCAACGGCGCCGTCGTCGCCTTCGAGCCGAACAAGATCGCCGTCGCGCTGATGAAGGCCTTCCTCGCGGTGCACGGCACGCAGGGCGCAGCCTCGGCGAGCGTGCGCGAGACCGTGGACGGCCTGACCGAGTCGGTGGTGCGGGCGCTGCTGCGTTCGCGGCCGGGCGGCGGCAGCTTCCACATCGAGGACATCCAGGACCAGGTCGAGCTCGGCCTGATGCGCGGCGGCCATCACGAGGTGGCGCGCGCCTACGTGCTCTATCGCGAGCGCAGGTCGCAGGAGCGCGCGCGCCAGTCGGCGCCGCAGGCGCCGGTCGAGCCGACGCTCATGGTCACCGACGGCGGCAACCGCGTGCCGCTCGACTCGGCGCGCCTGCAGGCGCTCATCGTCTCGGCCTGCGCCGACCTCGGCGCCGACGTCAAGCCCGAGCCGATCCTCGCCGAGACGCGACGCAACCTCTATGACGGCGTGCCGATCGACGAGGTGCACAAGGCGGCCATCCTCGCCGCACGCACGCTGATCGAGAAGGACCCGGGCTACACGCGCGCCACCGCGCGGCTCCTGCTGCACACGATCCGCCGCGAGATCCTCGGCGAGGAGTTGCTGCACGCCGACATGCACTCCCGCTACGTCGAGTACTTTCCGCAGTTCGTGAAGAAGGGCGTCCAGGCCGAGCTTCTCGACGAGAAGCTCCTCCAGTTCGACCTCGCCAGGCTGGCGTCGGCGATCGACGCCGACCGCGACCTGCAGTTCGACTACCTCGGCCTGCAGACGCTCTACGACCGCTACTTCCTGCACATCGAGGACCGCCGCATCGAGATGCCGCAGGCGTTCTTCATGCGTGTCGCCATGGGTCTGGCGCTGGGCGAAATCGACCGCGAGGGGCGCGCGATCGAGTTCTACGAGGTGCTCTCGAGGTTCGACTTTATGAGCTCGACGCCGACCCTCTTCAATTCGGGCACGCGCCGCTCGCAGCTTTCGAGCTGCTACCTGACGACCGTCTCCGACGACCTCGACGGCATCTACGAGGCGCTGAAGGAGAACGCGTTGCTGTCGAAGTTCGCCGGCGGCCTCGGCAACGACTGGACCAACGTGCGCGCGCTCGGCAGCCACATCAAGGGCACCAACGGCAAGAGCCAGGGCGTGGTGCCGTTCCTCAAGGTCGTCAACGACACCGCAGTCGCCGTGAACCAGGGCGGCAAGCGCAAGGGTGCCGTCTGCGCGTACCTGGAAACGTGGCACCTCGACATCGAGGAGTTCCTCGAGTTGCGCAAGAACACCGGCGACGATCGGCGGCGCACGCACGACATGAACACCGCCAACTGGGTCCCCGACCTCTTCATGAAGCGGGTGATGGAGCAGGGCGAGTGGACGCTCTTCTCGCCCTCGACCTGCCCTGACCTGCACGACCTGTACGGCAAGGCTTTCGAAACCACCTACACCGCCTACGAGCAGAAGGCCGCGCGCAGCGAGATCAAGCTGTTCAAGAAGGTGAAGGCGGCCGACCTGTGGCGGCGCATGCTCACCATGCTGTTCGAGACGGGCCACCCCTGGATCACGTTCAAGGACGCCTGCAACGTGCGATCGCCGCAGCAGCACGTCGGCGTCGTCCACTCCAGCAACCTGTGCACCGAGATCACGCTCAACACCGGCGACAGCGAGATCGCCGTCTGCAACCTCGGCTCCGTCAACCTGGCGCAGCACCTGAAAGACGGCGCGCTCGACCAGACGAAGCTGAAGAAGACCGTCGCCACGGCGATGCGGATGCTCGACAACGTCATCGACATCAACTATTACGCGGTCAAGAAGGCGCGCGACTCCAACCTGCGCCATCGACCGGTGGGCCTGGGCATCATGGGCTTCCAGGACGCGCTGTACGAGATCGGCACGCCGTACGCCTCGGATGCCGCGGTCGACTTCGCCGATCGCTCGATGGAGACCGTCTGCTACCACGCCTACTGGGCATCGACCGAGCTTGCCGCGGAGCGCGGTCGCTATTCGAGCTATCCCGGTTCGCTGTGGAGCCGGGGCATCCTGCCGATCGACACGCTCGACCTCCTCGCCGCCGAGCGCGGCGAGCTCGCCGGCGATGCTTCCACCCCGCTCGTCGACATCGACCGTGGCACCACGCTCGACTGGAACGCACTGCGCGCCCGCATCGCAGAGCACGGCATGCGCAACTCCAACTGCGTCGCCATCGCGCCGACGGCGACGATCTCCAACATCGTCGGCGTCGACGCATCGATCGAGCCGTCGTTCAGCAACCTGTCGGTGAAGTCGAACCTCTCGGGCGAGTTCACGATCGTCAACGAGTACCTGGTTCGCGACCTGAAGAAGGCGGGCCTGTGGGACGAGGTGATGGTCATGGACCTCAAGCACTTCGACGGCTCGCTGCAGCGCATCGACCGCGTGCCCAACCACCTGAAGTCGCTCTATGCGACCGCATTCGAGATCGAGACGAAGTGGCTCGTCGAGGCCGCGGCGCGTCGGCAGAAGTGGATCGACCAGGCGCAGTCGCTCAACATCTACATGGCGGGCGCTTCGGGCAAGAAGCTCGACGAGACATACAAGCTCGCATGGCGCCGCGGACTGAAGACGACCTACTACCTGCGCACGCAAAGTGCGACAGCGGCGGAGAAATCGACGGTGAAGGCGGGTCAGCTCAACGCGGTGTCGAGTGGCGCGCGCGTTGCGTCGCCTGTCGCTGCTGCGGGCGCCGACGACGCGGCCACCGATGTTCGCTTCTGCGCGCTCGACAACCCCGACTGCGAAGCGTGTCAATGATCGCTTCGCCTCGCGATGGCGATGCGACGACACAACAAATTCATGCGCGCGTGCTCGATAACAGTAGGGCGCGCCGTTCATTCGCTCGGATAATCGAGCGGCAGAGGAAACCATCCTGATGCTCGTTTGGGAAGAAGACAGAACCGCAGTGAACGTTCATGCCACCGGCAACGCGCCACGCGCGATGCCGTCGGCGCCATCGTCTCCCGTCGCTTCCTCCGCGCCCGCCTCGCACCCCCCTTCGACGCAGCGCGTCAAGGCGTCCGACAAGCGGATCATCAACGGCAGCACCGACGTCAACCAGCTCGTCCCGTTCAAGTACAAGTGGGCGTGGGAGAAGTACCTCGCGGCCTGCGCCAATCACTGGATGCCGCAGGAGGTCAACATGTCGCGCGACATCGCGACCTGGAAAGACCCGAACGGGCTGACCGACGACGAGCGGCGCATGGTCAAGCGCAACCTCGGCTTCTTCGTCACCGCCGATTCCCTCGCGGCGAACAACATCGTGCTCGGCACGTACCGGCACATCACGGCGCCCGAGTGCCGCCAGTTCCTCCTGCGCCAGGCGTTCGAGGAGGCGATCCACACCCACGCCTACCAGTACATCGTCGAGTCGCTCGGCCTGGACGAGAGCGAGATCTTCAACGCGTACCACGAGGTCGCATCGATCCGCGACAAGGACGAATTCCTGATCCCCTTCATCGAGGCCGTGATGGACCCGGGCTTCAAGACGGGCACGCCGGAAGCCGACCAGACGCTGCTCAAGTCGCTGATCGTCTTCGCATGCCTGATGGAAGGTCTCTTCTTCTACGTCGGCTTCACCCAGATCCTCGCGCTGGGTCGTCAGAACAAGATGACCGGCGCCGCCGAGCAGTACCAGTACATCCTTCGCGACGAGTCGATGCACTGCAACTTCGGCATCGACCTCATCAACCAGATCAAGGCCGAGAACCCGCACCTGTGGACGACCGAGCTCAAGGCCGAGATCAAGGCGCTGTTCGAGAAGGCCGTCGCGCTCGAGTATCGCTACGCCGAGGACACCATGCCGCGCGGCGTGCTCGGCATGAACGCCTCGATGTTCAAGGGCTACCTTCGCTACATCGCCAACCGGCGCGCGGTGCAGATCGGCCTTCCGGAGCTGTACCCGAACGAGGACAACCCGTTCCCGTGGATGAGCGAGATGATCGACCTGAAGAAGGAGAAGAACTTCTTCGAAACCCGCGTCATCGATTACCAGACCGGTGGCGCGCTGTCGTGGGACTGACCGCCGTGGAACGGATCATCAGGAGTGAGTGAACGGGCGATCGGCCCGATGTGTGAGTGAAAGACCGAAGATCGAGATCGCGAGGTCGCATGACCGGTGGCGAAGACCATCGGCTGCGGCCTGCAACCCCGTTCGTCGCACCGCTGCGCCTTTCTTCAGGGCGGGTCGGGCGGCGGATAGCCGGCAATGTCGACGCGTCGACGAAGCCGGTTCTACGTCAACTTGATCAAGGAGAAACGTAATGGCAACTGCGAAAAAAGCCGCCAAGAAGGCGCCGGCGAAGAAAGCCGCGAAGAAGGCCGCCAAGAAGGCGCCGATGAAGAAGATGGGTGCCAAGAAGGCCGCTAAGAAGGCGCCGGCGAAGAAGGCTGCCAAGAAGGCACCGATGAAGAAGATGGGTGCCAAGAAGGCCGCCAAGAAGGCGCCGGCGAAGAAGGCCGCGAAGAAGGCCGCCAAGAAGGCGCCGATGAAGAAGATGGGTGCCAAGAAGGCGGCCAAGAAGGCGCCTGCGAAGAAGGCACCCGCGAAGAAGGCGGCCAAGAAGGCGGCCAAGAAGGCGCCTGCGAAGAAAGCGCCTGCGAAGAAAGCGGCGGCAAAGAAGGCGCCGGCGAAGAAGGCTGCGGCGAAGAAAGCGCCCGCGAAAAAGGCGCCGGCGAAGAAGGCTGCGTCGGCTCCCGCCGTCGCGGCCGCACCGGCTGCACCGGCGAAGACCACGCTGAGTCCGCAAGCGGCCTGGCCCTTCCCGACCGGAAGCAAGCCCTGAGAGAGACGTCGGGCGCTTCGGCGCTCGACGTGGAAGCCCGGCTACGGCCGGGCTTTTTTATGTCCGCCCTCGGCTGTCGCCGGGGTCAGTCGAGGATTTGCGTGTCGGCGAAGTCGACCGGCGCGTCGAGTGGCATCGACATTGACACGGCGAGGTCGAGCGGCTCGTGTCGCAGCGGTCTTTCGGGCACGCGCAGCGATGCCTCGAACTCGCGGGCGCGGCGACGGCTCGTGTCGAGACGCGCGGCCTGGGCGCGCTCGGCCTCGAGCGTCCTGGTGACCGACTCGATCTGGCGTCGCATCTGCTGCGCCTGTTCGACCAGCGTCGACCTCGACTGCTCGCTGGCGCGCAGCCGAACCGCGGCTGAAGCGATCTGACGTCGGTACCACCACCCACACAAGACCCACGTCAACGTCGCCGCAGCCGACGCGGCGGCCGCCATTGCGACGATGGCGAACCCGGACATCGGCGGCATGCTCATCGCGACAGCTTCGGCACGATCGGCCGCCGCCTTGAGCGCCGGGCGGTCAGCCGTCTGCGAAATCGTGGCCGACCGTGTGGTTCTGCCCGCCGCGGTGCGCGATCTTCAGCGCGCCCAGGCGGTTGCCGAGCGCCGCCGCGCGCTCGAGCGGCCAGCCGCGCTCGAGGCCGACGAGGAGGCCGCCGCGGAACGCGTCGCCGCAGCCCGTCGGGTCGACGACGGCAGAGGCGGCGACGCCGGCGATGGCGGTGCGCTCGCCGTCGCGCCAGACCTCGCAACCGGCGCCGCCGAGTGTGACGACGATGCCGCGGAGTGATGCCGCTTTCGAGATGGCCTCGAGCGTCGAGCCCGTTCGATCGCAGAGCATCTTCGCCTCGTAGTCGTTGACCGCGACCCAGCTCGCCTGGGCGATGAAACGGCGCAGGTCGGTGCCGTCGAACATCGGCAAGCCCTGCCCGGGGTCGAACACGAAATCGATGCCCGTGGCGGCGAGCTGCTCGGCGTGCTGCAGCATCGCCTCGCGCCCGTCGGGGGCGACGATGGCGACCGCCGCACCAGCGTCGCGCGGGATCGGCGTCTCGTGGGCGGACTGCATGGCGCCTGGATGGAACGCGGTGATCTGGTTGTGGTCGGCGTCGGTGACGATGTAGGCCTGTGCCGTCAGCGATCCGACGACCTGGCGGACGTGCGTGGTGTCGATGCCGAGCGCGGCGAGGCGCTTCCGGTAGCCGTCGCCGTCGTCGCCGAGCGCGGCGACGACGACCGGTTCGCCGCCGAGGCCGGCGATGTTGTAGGCAATGTTGCCGGCGCAGCCGCCGAACTCGCGGCGCAGCTCCGGCACGAGAAAGGCGACGTTGAGGATGTGCAGCTGGTCGGGCAGGATCTGCTCGGCGAAGCGCCCCGGGAAGACGGCGATGCTGTCAAAGGCGAGCGAACCGCAGACGATGATGGACATGGAGGCTTTCGCGGGGCGCGCAGCGGCGCACCGAGGTTCGATTCAGGGGTAGAAGATCTCGACGGTGTAGCCGGCGACGCGCGTGGCGCCGGCGTCGAGCGTGAGTTGCAGCGGCACTTCGGCCGACGCCGTGAGCGTGGAGGTCGCGCCGAAGTCGCGGGGCGAGAGCGCTCGGCGCGCCACCAGGCGGCCGTTGGCGTCGGTCAGCGCGAGGTCGACCCAGGGCAGTGACACGGCGTGGTTCGCGCGGCTGCGCAACGTGACGGCGAGCACGTACCCGTCGCGGCCGATCGCCCGAGACAGCGACGTGCTCTCGACCGTAACGGCGTCGACCTGGCGTGGTGCCTGCAGCGCGCATCCGGTGGCGCCGCACCAGGCCGAAAGGGCCGGCACCGTGCCCGGCCATTCGGCAGCGATGCGATCCCGGAAGTGATGGCCGACCTGCAACACGAGCGCCGCCACGGCGACGACGGCGACGGCCAGCAACGCACCGCGCACCGGGCCGCTGCGCCATCTCGCACGCCGCTCGGCGCGGCGCAGGAAATCGGGCTGGTGCGGTCCTGCGGAGCTCTCGAGGGCCGGGGCGCCGGCGCCGGTGTTCGCCGCCGCCGCGAGCGTCGGGTCGTCGGCTTCGGCGGGATCGATGAACAGATCGGAGTCGAACCGGGCATCGGAGAACTCGTTTCGGTCGCGCTCGCGAACCTTGCCGGCCAGCGGCCGGTCGCCGTCGGCCCTGCGGTTGCGGAAGATGTGGGCGTCGATTGGATCGGCGAGCAGATCGTCGAGCGACGACGACGGCGCGAAACCGGCCGCTTCGTCAGAACCCGCCTCCTCCGCCGTGACGTCATCGGCGTCGAACGCCTCGAGAGACTCGGCCGCAACCACCCGGTCGTCGGTGCGCGGGACGTGTCGCGTGCGCGCGAACGCGGAGTCGAGCTCCGGGGGGGACGTCGGCGTCGGCGCGAGGATCTCGCGTCTCGCCGCCTCGTCGTTGCCGAGGTCGAACAGCTCCTCCAGTGCGTTGAACACCGATTCGCAGCGGCCGCAACGGACCCAGCCTTCGGAGACCTTGAGCTGGTCCTGCACGACGCGAAACGCGGTCTGGCACGACGTGCACCGGGTCGCCAGACTCATCTCGTCCTTTCCGTCGGCGCGGCGGCGCGGCCGTGCAGCAGGATCCAGCCGTCGTCGAGGTCGGCGACGGCCAGGTCGAGCCAGGGTGCGTAGGCGTCGCGCAGATCGCCTTCCTGCCGCTCCAGCACGCCAGCCAGGACAAGGTCGCCCCCGGCCGTGAGGTGCCCGCAGAGCAGCGGTGCCAGCAGCTTCAGCGGGGTCGCGAGGATGTTGGCAACGACGAGTGCGTAGCGACCCTCGGCGCGCTCGGGAGGGCCGGCGTCGACCGCCACGCCGTTCACCGCGGCATTGGCCACCGTCGCGTCGACGGCCGCTGGATCGATGTCGACCGCCTCGACCGCATCGGCGCCCAGCACCTTCGCGGCGACGGCGAGGATCCCGGAACCGCATCCGTAGTCGAGCACGCGCGGCCAGCGCTTGCCCGCCGGGTCGCTTGCCGACGCCGCCACCATCCAGCGCAGCACCATGCGCGTCGTCGGATGGGTGCCGGTGCCGAACGCCATGCCCGGGTCGAGGCGGATCACCCGCGTCGCGTCGTCGGGGACGCTCGCCCACGTCGGCACGATCCAGAACGAAGGCGCGACCTCGATCGGCCCGAACTGTGACTGCGTGAGGCGGACCCAGTCGCGCTCGTCGAGCGCGTCGATCGTCCGCACCCGGACGCCGCTGTGCGCCGAGGCCACCGCGCCGGCCGCGGCGATCGCCCGCCCCTCGTCTTCGAACAGCGCGGTGACGCGGGCCCGGCGCCAGGCGGCTTCACCCGCGACGCCTGGATCGTCGAACACCGCACGCTCGTCGGCGCTGCCGGCGTCCGCATCCTCCAGCGTCACGGCGAGCGCGCCGCAGGCATCGGACAGGTGATCGCAGACGGCGTCGGCGACCGTGGCGTCGACGGTCAGGCCGAGCTCGTGCACCGTCTCCTCCTGCTCTCAGCGCTGGTGCTGCTCGAGCCAGTGCTCGAGGTAGTGGATGCTCGTGCCGCCCTCGATGAAACGGGCGTCGACCATCAGCTCGCGGTGCAGCGGGATGTTGGTCTGGATGCCCTCGACAACAGTCTCCTGCAGGGCGGTCCGCATCCGCGCCAGCGCCTGATCGCGCGTGTCGCCGTGGACGATGATCTTGCCGATCATCGAATCGTAGTTCGGCGGCACGTAGTAGTTGGTGTAGGCGTGCGAGTCGACGCGGACACCGGGCCCGCCCGGTGGGTGCCACATCGTCACGCGGCCCGGCGACGGTGTGAACCGGTACGGGTCCTCGGCGTTGATGCGGCACTCGATCGCGTGGCCGCGACATTGCACGCTGCGCTGCGGAAAGGGCAACTTCTCGCCGGCGGCGATGCGGATCTGCATCTGCACGATGTCGATGCCGGTGACCCACTCGGTGACGGGATGCTCGACCTGCACCCGCGTGTTCATCTCGATGAAGAAGAACTCGCCGTTCTCGTAGAGAAACTCGAAGGTGCCGGCGCCGCGGTAGCCGATCCGCTTGCAGGCGGCGACGCAGCGCTCGGCGATCTTCTCGATCACCCGGCGCGCAATGCCTGGCGCCGGCGCCTCCTCGATGATCTTCTGGTGGCGGCGCTGCATCGAGCAGTCGCGCTCGCCGAGCCAGACCACGTTCTTGTGCGTGTCGGCGAGGATCTGGATCTCGATGTGACGCGGGTTCTCGAGGAACTTCTCCATGTAGACGGCCGGGTTGCCGAAGGCGGCCTGCGCCTCCGACCGCGTCGTCTGCACCGCCGCGGCCAGGGCCGCCTCGGTGTGCACGACGCGCATGCCGCGCCCGCCGCCGCCGCCGGCGGCCTTGATGATCACCGGATAGCCGATGGCGCGCGCGGCGCGGATCGCATCCTTCGGGTCGTCCGACAGGGCGCCTTCGGAGCCCGGCACGCACGGCACGCCGGCCTTGATCATGGATTGCTTCGCGGCGACCTTGTCGCCCATCGTCCGGATGGCATCGGGCGTCGGGCCGATGAAGACGAAGCCGCTGCGCTCGACGCGCTCGGCGAAGTCGGCGTTCTCGGACAGGAAGCCGTAGCCCGGGTGGATGGCCTCGGCGTCGGTCACCTCCGCCGTCGAGATGATCGCCGGCATGTTGAGGTAGCTTTGCGCGGATGCTGCCGGCCCGATGCAGACGGCCTCGTCGGCGAGGCGGACGTACTTGGCGTCTCGGTCGGCCTCGGAGTAGACGATCACCGCCTTGACGCCCATCTCGCGGCAGGCGCGCTGAATGCGCAACGCGATCTCGCCGCGGTTGGCGATCAGGATCTTCTTGAACATCAGTCGTCCGCTCCGCGACCGGACGGCCGCGCGCCGCTCATTCGATGACGAACAGCGGCTGGCCGAACTCGACCGCTTCGCCGTTCTCGCACAGGATCTCGCGGATCGTGCCGCTGGCGTCGGCCTCGATCTCGTTCATGATCTTCATCGCCTCGATGATGCAGACCGGCTGCCCTTCGACGGCCTGAGAGCCAACCTTCACGAACGGCTCCGATCCAGGGCTTGCGGATCGGTAGAAGGTGCCGACCATGGGCGACTTGACGATGTGCCCGGTCGGCTCTGGCACGGCTTCGCTGGACGCGTCCGTCGCCGTCGCCGTCTCGGCTGAAGACAGGGCCATCGGCGGGGCCATCATGGCCTGGCCGGGTGCGGCAGCGTACATCTGCGGTGGCAGCGCCTTGACGATGCGGACCTTGCCGTCGGTCTCGGCGACTTCGAGTTCGGAGATGTTCGACTCCGATACGAGGTCGATGAGGGTTTTTAGTTTTCTAAGGTCCATCAGCGGTCCCTCCTCGGCAGGGCCTGTCCGGCCAGAGGCGAGACTCTACGCGATGTGTCCGGCTCAGCGGCGCGGCGCTTCCAGCTTCGCCAGCCAGGCCGCATCGACCGCGCCGAGCCGGCGTGTCGACACCTCGCCGCGCGCATCGAAGCAGACGGTGTAGGGCAGGCCGCCCGCGGCGTTGCCCAGCGATCGCGAGAGCTCGAACCCGCCGCTTCCGCTCAGGGCGACGGGCAGGACGAGCCGCCGCTGGTCGACGAACTCGCGCACCGCGGCGGCCGAGTCGACGGCGAGCGCGAGGACGCGCCACCCGCTCTCGCCCTGGCGACGCCAGAAGGCGTCGAGCTCCGGCATCTCGGTGACGCATGGCGGGCACCAGGTCGCCCAGAAGTTCAGGAGGAGTGGCCGGTCGCGCAGCGCCGAAGCCGCCAACGGCGCGCCGCCGGCAGGACGCTCGAAGCGCATCGTCCAGAAGTCGGGCTCGGGGCCGGCGACGCGTTGCGGCGGTCCCGGCGTGGCACGCCACCAGGCCAACCCGGCACCGGCCAGCGCGGCCGTGGCTGCGGCACCGCCGAGGAGCGTGGCGCGCCGCCGCATCACGCGCTGCTGCCCGACATGGCCGATGGCTCGAGCGCGCGCAGCGCCGCGAGATCGCCGCGCTGAGGTCGACCGCGCGAGTCGGCCTTCAGCGCGCCGCGCAGGTCGTCGTAGTCCAGGACCGTGAAGGCGATCTCGACACGTCGACCGGACCCCCCGCCCGGCACCTGGACGATCAGCGCGTCGACGTCGCGGCCGCGTGGCGTTCTCGTGGTGGCCACGTCGTAGTCGACGCGGGCGTCGATCAGCGCCAGCTCGGCGGCCTTGGGATCGTCGCAGTAGAGCTCGATGTGGACCCGGTTCCACTGCGTCGCCGTGCCTCGCCATACCGCTCCGGCCAGGTGCGGCCTGAACGTCGCCATGCGCTCCATCCACACGGCAGCGACGCCGCGCAACGCCGCGAGCTCCGCTGGCTGCGTGTCGGGGTGGAAGAGGGCGATGTGCGCGCGGACCTCGTCCTCGATCTCGTCGTTGCTCGGCAACGCGCCCGATCGAGGCGATACGTCGAGGTCGCGCGCCGCGCGTCGCTTCGCGGCGCCGTAGTCCATGCCCTCGTCGACGACGAGGCGCGCCGCGGCGATGGCAATCTCCTCGGCGAGGGCCCTGCTCATCGGTGCATTCTAGGAACGGGGCCTGTGAAGCGCACGCCCGCTCGCGGGGCGGCCGAGGATCGGGTCACGGTGACACGACGCTGCCGAGCCGCGCCGCGATCGTCGCCGTGCGCGAGGCCACGTACCCGGAGCCGGGCCGCTTCTCGAAGCGCTTAGGCGCCGGCAGCATCACCGCCAACTGCGCCGCCTGGGTGGCCGAAAGCTGCGAGGCGGAGGCATGGAAGTAGCGCTTCGACGCCGCCTCGGCACCGAACACGCCCTCGCCCCATTCGACGCTGTTCAGGTAGATCGCGAGGATGCGCCGCTTGCCCAGGAGCGCTTCCAGCTCCCACGCGATCAACAGCTCCTGCGCCTTGCGCAGCACGTTGCGCTCGCCGGAGAGAAAGAGGTTCTTCGCCAGTTGCTGGGTGATCGTCGAGCCGCCGACGACCTTGGCCACGCGCGGCTGGGCGGCGCTGCCCTTGCCCGTCGCCTGGCGCGCAGCGAGTCGCTCGTTGACGCGCTCGGTGGTCGTCTCGGCACGGCGGTTGCGCTCGCGCGCCTTGCCGAGCGCCTCCCACTCGACGCCGCCGTGCTCCATGAAGCCGGCGTCTTCCGAGGCGATCACGGCGCGCTTCAGGTTTGTCGCGATGCGGTCGTAGCCGACGCTGTCCTGCTGCCATTGAAGCGGCCCGTCGGCGGTGGTCGCCAGGCGCCACGCTTCGGACCGCTGGAACGTCGTCGACTCGGGCTCGACGAAGGCCATCAGCGCGATGCGCAGCCCGAACCAGAGCTGCAGGGCGAGCGTGCAGACGGCGAGCAGCGCAGCGCCGCGCAGCAGCGCGCGGCCGAACCTGCGCCGGTCAGCGCGCATCGAGCTCGGCCCGCAACGCGGCGTAGACGTGGTCCGTCTCGGGACGAACGCCGCGCCAGAACGAGAACGCCTCGGCGGCCTGCTCGACCAGCATGCCGAGGCCGTCGCGGGCGTGCGCGCCATGGGCTTCGGCCCACGAGACAAACGGCCTGGCCGCAGCGCCGTACATGAGGTCAATGGCGCAGGCGCCCTTCGCGAGCACGCGGGCGTGGACGGGAAGTGGTGCGTCGGCGACGCTGCTGGCGGTCGCGTTGATCACCACGTCCCACGCCTCGCCGTCCACATCGAGCCGGGAGGCGATCAGCCGCGCGTTGCCTTCGGCCGCTGCGGCGGCGTGCGACGCGACCAGCGCCTCTGCTCTGGCCAGCGTGCGGTTGGCGACGGTCACCTCGCGCGCGCCCGCCGCGAGCAGCGCCCCGAGCGTTCCCGCCGCCGCGCCGCCGGCTCCGACCAGCAGCACACGGCACCCGCGGATCTGCACGCCGGCGCGGCGCTCGAGGTCGGCGATGAGGCCGGCGCCGTCGGTGTTGTCACCCACCCAGCCGCCGGCGTCGAAGCGCAGCGTGTTGCAGGCGCCGGCCAGGCGCGCCCTCGACGTCGTGCGTGCCGCCATCGCGAAGGCCGCGAACTTGAACGGCAGCGTGATGTTGCAGCCTTTCGTCCGGCCATCGCCAGCCCCGGCATAGCGGCGAACCGTCGCCTCGAACGCATCGAGCGGGCAGGGCAGACGGTCGTAGTGCAGGGCCTGGCCCGTCTGCCGCGCGAAGGCGGCGTGAATCTGCGGCGACAGGCTGTGCGCGACCGGGTGGCCGGCGACGGCGTAGCGATCGACAGCCCCGGCCGACTCCGCTGCCGCCGTCACGGCGAGGTCGCGCCGACGGCAGCCTCGAGCCCGTCTTCACGGGTGAAGCGGAATCGCGACGGGATGACGAGCTGGTCGGCCATGCGCCGCATGCCTGGCGTGAAGGTGCCGAACGGCCCGGCCGCGGTGACGATCGCGATGGCGCGACGGTCGAGCAACCTGGATCCTGACGAGCGGACGACCTCGCTGTCGACCACCCGCCCTTCGGCATCGACGGTGATGATCATGGTCAGCTCGCCGTAGAGCTTCTTCCCCTGGTTCTCGGGGAAGTTGCGCGTGCCGCGCTCCTCGATCTTGCGGCGCAGCCCGTCGTAGTACAGGGCATACGCTTCCTCTCGCGTCGCCGGGCTGACGTAGCGCTTCTTCGGCCGCGCGTTCTCCTGGTTGATGCGCTTCTCGATCTCGGCGAGCACGTCGACGAGCTGTCGCCGGCGCTCTTCCTGCTCCCTTTCCTCCGGCGTTCCCTGCTCGCGTGTCGGTTCGGTGGCGGGCAGCAGCGCGAGGTCGCGGCGAACCTGGGTGAGCAGCTGCTGCTGCGTTTCCTGCATTTGCTCGATCTGTTTCTTCGTTTCCTCGTTGGCATCGCCGGTCTCGGTCGTCTGCGCGGGCGGCAGCGGCGATGTCGCCCGGCCGGTCGCCTGCTCGCCGCCGCCGGCGAGGTTCGACTGGGCGATCGCCTGGGCCTTCTCCGGCGCCTGGCCCGAACGCGAGTTGACGAGAACGACTTCGAGCGGCGTGTCCTCGAAGACGCGGTTGAAGCCGACCGGGTCGACGAAGCGGAACGCCAGCAGCACGGCGTGGACGCCGAGCGAGACGACGAGCGCGACCTGCAGCGTCGACAGCCGCCAGGCGCCGCGCGAACCGGCTCGCCCGGGCTGCACGGGCCGCGCGGCCTCAGGCTGCCGGCTCTGCGACCTGTCGCGGCGCATGTCCAGGGCCGGCCGGGTCGGCCGTCTCCACCTCCGCACTGGCACTCGGGTTGTCGTTCGTGACGTCGACGGCGATGGTGATCGGCCCGCTCTGTGCCTCCTCGTCGTCGCTGTCTTCGGCGACCGCGGCCGACGCCGGCGAGCCTGCCTCGAGGCGGGCAAGCAGGTTGGCGTGCAGGTCGAGGGTGAGCAGGTCGATGCCGGTGATCCGCACCTGCACCCGGATGCCGCGCGGCAGGGCCTGCGCGCCCTCGGCGCGAAACACGAG
>JBBSPY010000043.1:0-18260 GCA_038258415.1 Burkholderiales bacterium | reverse complement strand
GCAGCGGCAGCTACTACGTGCTGGAAGACAACCTGCGCGTGCCGAGCGGCGTGAGCTACATGCTCGAGAACCGCAAGATGATGATGCGGCTGTTCCCCGAACTCTTCAGCCGGCACCGCATCGCGCCGGTCGCCCACTACCCCGACGTCCTGCTCGAGACGCTGCGTTCGGTGGCGCCGGGTTCGGTCAACGATCCGACCGTCGTCGTCCTCACGCCCGGCATGTACAACAGCGCCTACTTCGAGCACGCGTTTCTCGCACAGCAGATGGGGATCGAGCTCGTCGAGGGGCAAGACCTGCTGGTCGACGACAACTTCGTCTACATGAGAACCACAGGCGGCAGGAAGCGCGTCGATGTCATCTACCGCCGCGTTGACGACGACTTCCTCGACCCCGACGTCTTTCGCGCCGACTCCACGCTCGGCTGCCCCGGCCTGCTCGGCGCCTATCGCGCCGGCAACGTGACGCTCAGCAACGCGATCGGCACCGGCATCGCCGACGACAAGTCGATCTATCCCTACGTGCCGAAGATGATCGAGTTCTATCTCGGCGAGCGGCCCATCCTCGAGAACGTGCCGACGTGGCTGTGCCGCGAGGAAGACGACCTCGCCTACGTGCTCGACCACCTGCCGGAACTCGTGGTGAAGGAGGTGCACGGCGCGGGCGGCTACGGCATGCTGATCGGCCCGGCGGCCACGAAGGCGGAGATCGAGGCGTTCCGCGGTGCGCTCGTGGCCGACCCGGCGCGCTACATCGCCCAGCCGACGCTCTCCCTGTCGACGTGCCCGACATACGTGGAAAGCGGCATCGCGCCGCGCCACATCGATTTGCGGCCGTTCGTGCTGTCGGGCAAGACGGTGCAGATGGTGCCGGGCGGGCTGACGCGGGTGGCGCTGAAGGAAGGCTCGCTGGTCGTCAACTCATCGCAAGGCGGTGGCACCAAGGACACCTGGATCCTGGAAGACTGATGAAGCCCCCACGCTCACTCCGTTCGCTGCCCCCCGCGGGGGCGCGTCAGCGACTTCGGGCGGCCGCGCGGCGCTGACATGCTGTCCCGCACCGCCGACCACCTGTTCTGGATGGCGCGCTACGTCGAGCGCGCCGAGAACACCGCGCGCATGCTCGATGTGAACTGGCAGATGGGCTTGCTGCCGCAACTGGAAGGCGCGGCCGAACGCGGCTGGCGCGGTCTGCTCGGCATCAACGAGATCTCGGGCGACTTCGCCAAGCGACACGGCGAAGTCACGCCGCAAAGCGTCATCGACTACATGGTCGACGACCCGCAGAACCCGTCGTCGATCCGCAATTGCCTGATGGCGGCGCGCGAGAACGCGCGAGCCGTTCGCGGCACGCTGACCACCGAAGTCTGGGAGACGCAGAACCAGACGTGGCTCGAATTCGGGCGGCTGATCGCCGAACAGGCGTTCCGCAAGGATCCGAGTGAGGCCTTCGAGTGGGTGAAGTTCCGATCACACCTGTCGCGCGGCGTGACGGTCGGCACCATGCTGCAGGACGATGCGTTCCACTTCCTGCGCATCGGCAGCTTCCTCGAGCGCGCCGACAACACGGCGCGCTTGATCGACGTGAAGTTCCACGCCGCCGCCATCGACCCGAACGGGCCCGTGCCGTCGCGGCAGCGGCGCAGCCGGGGCAGCATGACGCAGTCGATGGGCGGCATGACGCAAAGCCTCGGCCCGGCCGGCGCGAGCCAGTCGATGGGTGTCCTGCCGGTGGATGCGGCGATCTCGTCCGGTTCGGCGGTGCCGCCCGAGTCGGTCGAGGGTGCGGCGGCGACCGACGTCGAATACGATTTCTACCACTGGTCGGCGGTGCTTCGGTCGGTGTCGGCTTTCGAGGTCTACCGCAAGGTGTACCGCAACGTGATCCGGCCGGAGAAGGTCGCCGAGCTGCTGATCCTGCGCCATGACATGCCGCGCTCCCTCGCCGCCTGCCTGCACGAGGTCAACACCAACCTGCAGCGCGTGGTCGGTGGCCCGGACCAGGCGAAGGACACGCTGCGACTCGCCGGGCGCCTGTCGGCCGACCTGCACTACGGCCGAATCGACGAGATCCTCGCCACCGGCCTGCACGCCTACCTCACGCAGTTCCTCGAGCGCGTGAACGCGCTCGGCGCCGGCATCAGCCGCGACTTCCTGGTTCCGATACCGAACGGATGACATGTCGATCCACGTTGCGCTGAACCACGTCACGCAGTACCGCTACGACCGGCCCGTCCACCTCGGACCGCAGGTCGTGCGGTTGCGGCCCGCGCCGCACTCGCGCACCCGCATCCTCAGCTACTCGATGCGCGTCGAGCCGACGACGCACTTCATCAACTGGCAGCAGGATCCGCAGTCGAACTACCTGGCGCGGCTCGTCTTCCCGGAGCCGACGACGTCGTTCCGCGTCGAGGTCGATCTGGTCGCCGAGATGGCGGTCTTCAACCCGTTCGACTTCTTCCTCGAGCCCGAGGCCGAGACCTTTCCCTTCACCTATGCGCCGGAGCTCATGACCGAGCTTGCGCCCTACCTCGTGCAGGTGCCGGCGACGGCGCTCTTTTCGCAGTATCTCGCCCGGGTCGACACCTCAAGGCGCTCGACCAGCCGCTTCCTGTCGGACCTGAACCACCGGCTGCAGCACGACATCGCCTATCTGATCCGGATGGAGCATGGCGTGCAGACGCCGGAGACCACGCTGGCCAACGGCAGCGGTTCGTGCCGCGACAGCGGCTGGCTGCTGGTGCAGCTCCTGCGCCACCTGGGCCTGGCCGCGCGCTTCGTGTCGGGCTACCTGATCCAGTTGAAGAGCGACCAGAAGTCGCTCGACGGGCCAAGCGGCACCGAGATCGACTTCACCGACCTGCACGCCTGGTGCGAGGTCTTCCTGCCGGGCGCCGGCTGGATCGGCCTCGACCCGACCTCGGGCCTCTACGCCGGCGAAGGCCACATCCCGCTCGCCTGCTCGCCGGAGCCTTCGTCCGCGGCGCCGATTTCCGGATCGCTCGACGACTGCGAGACCACGTTCGAGCACCGCATGTCGGTGCAGCGGATCTGGGAAGCACCGCGCGTCACGCTGCCCTACAGCGACGCGCAGTGGGCCACCATCGACGCGCTCGGCCGCCGCATCGACGACGACCTCGAACGCAACGACGTGCGTCTCACGCAGGGTGGCGAGCCGACCTTTGTCTCGATCGACGACCGCGACGGCGGTGAGTGGAACGTCGAGGCACTCGGACCAACCAAGCGGCTGCTCAGCGTCTCGCTGATGAGCCGCATGCGCGAGCGCTATGGCAGGGGTGGCCTGCTGCACCACGGGCAGGGCAAGTGGTACCCGGGCGAGCAGCTTCCGCGATGGTCGCTCAACCTGTTCTGGCGCGCCGATGGCGAGCCGATGTGGTCCGACCCGGCGCTCTACGCCGACGAGCACGACGACCTCGGCGCGACCGCAGACGACGCCGGCGCCTTCCTGCGCGCGCTCGCGGGCAGGCTCGGCATCGACCCCGATCGCGTCTTCCCCGCCTACGAGGACGCGTTCTATTTCCTCTGGCGCGAGCGCAAGCTCCCGTCCAACGTCGACGCGCACGACGCGAAGCTCGCCGATCCTCTGGAGCGCGAGCGCCTGCGTCGCGTCTTCGACCGCGGCCTCGACACCGTGATCGGCTATGCGCTGCCGATCGCGGCCGACGAGAAGCGGCCCGGTCGTTGGCGGTCGACGCCGTGGCAACTGCGCGACCGCGCCTGGCTGATCCCGGGTGACTCGCCACTTGGCTACCGGCTGCCGCTCGACGCGCTGCCGTGGGTCTCCGACACCGACATGGCGTGGGTGCATCCGCGCGACGCCAACCAGCCTTCGCCGCCGCTGCCGGGCCGCGACGCGCTGCAGCATCCGTCGCCACGGGACGGCTGGCATGCCGTCGGCGACGCGGCTGTCAGCCACATCGAGGGCGATCCCACCGAGCACGACACGCCGACCGGGGAGCACAGCCTCTCGGCGGGATCGGTGGCGCGGCCTCGTGCCGCGGTGTCGGCCGATGTCGCGGAGGACGAGGAAACCGGTCATGAGACCGAGATCGACGCGAAAGACGTCGTCCGCACGGCGGTCACCGTCGAGGCACGCGAAGGCCGGCTCTACGTCTTCATGCCGCCGGTCGCGGAGCTCGAGGATTACCTCGCGCTGGTGGCCGCGGTCGAGGACACGGCCGCCGCCCTGCGCACCAAGGTCGTCCTCGAAGGCTACGAGCCGCCGCGCGACCCGCGCCTGACGACGTTTCGGATCACGCCGGACCCCGGCGTGATCGAGGTCAACGTGCAACCGACGTCGAGCTGGCCCGAGCTCGTGGAGCAGACGACCTACCTGTACGACGTCGCCCGCCAGACGCGGCTGACGACCGAGAAATTCATGCTCGACGGGCGGCACATCGGCACCGGCGGCGGCAACCACTTCGTGTTGGGCGGCGCGACGCCGGGCGACTCGCCGTTCCTGCGCCGGCCCGACCTCCTCGCCAGCATGATCGCGTACTGGCATCAGCACCCGGCGCTCAGCTACGTGTTCTCGGGCCTGTTCGTCGGTCCGACGAGCCAGGCGCCGCGCCTCGACGAGGCGCGCAACGACTCGGTCTACGAGATCGAGCTCGCCTTCGCCGAGCTTCGCAAGGCGACCGAGGCCCACCACGGGGCGGTGCCGCCGTGGCTGGTCGATCGGCTGTTGCGCAACCTGCTGATCGACGTGACCGGCAACACGCACCGCGCCGAGTTCTGCATCGACAAGCTCTATGCGCCGAACAGCCCGACCGGCCGGCTCGGCCTGCTCGAGATGCGCGCCTTCGAGATGCCGCCGCACGCGAGAATGAGCCTCGTCCAGCAGCTGCTGATGCGGGCGCTGGTGGCGCGTTTCTGGGCCGAGCCGTACCGTCCGGAGCGGCTCGCCCGCTGGGGCACCGAGCTGCACGACCGCTTCGTGCTGCCGCACGTGCTGTGGGAAGACCTGCGCGATGTCGTCGACGAGCTCCGCGCCGCCGGCTATCCGGTCGAGCTCGACTGGTTCGCGCCGCACCGCGAGTTCCGCTTCCCGCACCTCGGCGACTTTTCGGCGGGCGGCGTCAACGTCGGTCTGCGACTGGCCCTGGAGCCATGGCACGTGCTCGGCGAGGAGGGCTACGCCGGCGGTACGTCGCGCTACGTCGATTCTTCGCTCGAGCGCGTAGAGGTGAAGGTGAGCGGGCTCGTCGGCGAGCGGCATGTGCTCGCCTGCAACGGCCGGCGCGTCCCGCTGCAGCCGACCGGCACCGTTGGCGAATGCGTCGCCGGCGTGCGCTTTCGCGCCTGGGCGCCGTCGTCTGCGCTGCATCCGACGATCGGCGTGCAGGCGCCGCTCGTCTTCGATCTCGTCGACACCTGGAACGGCCGCTCGATCGGCGGCTGCCAATACCATGTGTCGCATCCGGGCGGCGTCGCGTACCGGCACTTTCCCGTCAACGCGCTGGAGGCCGAGGCAAGGCGGCTGGCGCGCTTCTTCCGCAGCGGCCATACGCCGGGCCCGATGACGCTGCCCGCCGAGGCGCCCAACCCCGACTTTCCCTACACCCTCGACCTGCGGCGTCCGAGCGCATGAGCTGCCGTTCGCGGCTGGAAGCGCAATGCTGAGCCGCCTCCTCGCCGAGTACGCCGCACTCGGCGACCGGTACGATGAATTGCTCGACGCGCCCGGTTCGCCGAGGCCGCACTGGGCCTCGTTCGTCGAGGAGCTGGTCGAGCGCGGCGAACGCGGCGAACGCGACGTGGGCGATGCACTGTCGCTGACCGAGCGCCAGATCCGCGAGCAGGGCATCACCTACAACGTCTATGCCGACGCGATGGGCGCGACGCGGCCGTGGGAGGTCGATCCGATCCCGTTGCTGCTGCCCGACGACGAATGGCGCTCGATCGAGGCGGGCATCGCCCAGCGCGCCGACCTGCTCAACAAGGTGCTGGCCGATCTCTACGGCCAGCAGACGCTGCTGCGCAGCGGCGCGATCCCGCCGCCGGTGGTGTTCGGCCACCGTGGCTTTCTCGGCCCGGCGATCGGAGTCGCGCCCGCTGGCGGCACACACCTGCTGCACTACGCTGCCGATCTCGCCCGCGCGCCTGACGGCAGCTGGTGGGTCGTCGGTGACCGCACGCAGGCGCCGTCGGGGTCGGGCTATGCGCTGGAGAACCGGCTCGTCGTCTCGCGCGTGTTCCCCCAGATGTTCCGCTCGCTGCCGGTGCGGCACCTCGCTGATTTCTTCGATGCTCTGCGATCGGCGCTGGTCCGCTCGGCGCCGCGCAGCCCCGGCGAACACGGGCCGCCTCGCATCGCGCTGCTCACGCCGGGGCCGTACAACGAGACCTACTTCGAGCATGCGCTGATCGCCCGCTACCTCGGTTTCGCGCTCGTCGAAGGGTCGGACCTCACGGTGCGCGACGATCGGGTCTGGCTGAAGACGATCGGCGGGCTCGAGCGCGTGCACGCGATCGTGCGGCGTCAGGACGACGACTACTGCGATCCGCTCGAGCTGCGCTCCGACTCCGCGCTCGGCGTGCCGGGACTGATGGAGAGTGCGCGTCGCGGCAACGTGCTCATCGCCAATGCGCTCGGCTCGGGCGTCCTCGAGTCCGGCGCGCTGCTCGGCTATTTGCCGAAGCTCGCACGCCGCATGCTCGGCGAGGACCTGCTGCTGCCGTCGGTGGCGACATGGTGGCTCGGCGAGCCCGCCGCCTTCGCCGACGCGTGGCGTCGACCGGAGCGCCTCATCGTCAAGCCGCTCGAGCGCTCGGCGAACGAGCGGCCGATCGTCGTCGAGGACCTGTCGGAGGCCGACCGAGACGCGCTGCGGGCGCGCATCGCACTGCGCCCGCAGCACTACGTGGCGCAGGAATGGGTGCACGTCTCGCAGGCGCCGGTGCTCGAGCCGCGGACCGACGGCGGTGGCGATGCGCTCTCGGCCCGCACCGTCGGGCTGCGCGTGTTCGCGATCGCCACCGCGAGCGGCTGGCGTGTGATGCCCGGCGGGCTGACGCGGGTGGCGGGCGACACCGAGTCGCGCGTCATCGCCATGCAGCGCGGCGGCCGCTCGAAGGACACCTGGGTGCTGTCGGATGCGCCGGTCAACGCGTCGTTCTCGCTGCTGTCGCAGACGGTGTCGGCCGAGCAGCTGGTCGACGCCGACGCGACCGTGCCGTCGCGTGCCGCCGAGAACCTGTTCTGGTTCGGCCGCTACGGCGAGCGCTGCGACGCCTCGGTGCGGCTGCTGCGCGTGGCGCTCGCCCGCATCCTCCAGGAAGGCATGGCGCCCAGGGCCGGCGTGCAGCCGGACTGGGTGCTCGCCAAGCGCCTGGGCCTGGTCGACTCGACGCGCAACGTCGCGCGTCTGCTGCGCCGCTCGGCGACCCACGCCGAGGGCGCGCTGCACCAGCGCCTCGGCCAGCTCTCGCGGGTCGCCTTCACGCTGCGCGAGCGGATGTCGAACGACCACTGGCGCGCGCTCAACGGCCTGCTCGCCGACCCGGTGTTCCAGCGCGAGCCGTCGCTCCCGAATACGCTGGTCTGGCTCGACCGCGCGATGACGTCCATGGTCACGCTGTCGGGCTTCGTCCTCGACGGCATGACGCGCGGCATCGACTGGCGCTTCCTGGCGATCGGCCGGCGCGTCGAACGGCTGTCGACCATGTCGCAGGCGGTGCTGGTTGCGATCGGCGAAGGCCGCAGCCACGACCTCGACTGGCTCCTCGAGCTCGCCGATTCCGGCGTCACCTACCGCTCGCGCTACCTCGCGGCGCCGGAGTGGTTGCCGGTGCTCGACATGGTCGTTCGCGACGATGCCAACCCGCGCTCGCTCGCCTTCTCGGCCCGACACCTCGCCGCCGACATCGCCCGAATGGAGAAGATCCACGGCCGCTTCGCCTCCGACACGTTCGGGCCGGCGCACGCGGAGCTCGACGCGCTTGCCGCCGCCGACCTCGATCCGGAAAGCGAGCGGCTCGACGCCACCGTCGAGGCGCTGCAGCGCGCCGCGCACCGGGTGTCGGACGACCTCTCGCTGAAATTCTTCTCGCACGCGATCCCGCGCAGCGTGCTGTCGCTGGCGGCATGAGCGCGCCCGAACGCGACCGCTACACCGTCGTCCACGAGACGCGCTACGCCTATCGCGTGCCCGTGTCGCAGTCGTGGCAGCTCGCGCACCTCACGCCGCGCGAGCTGCCCTGGCAGCACGTCGCTTCGCATGAGATCGCCATCGACCCGGCCACCGACGAGCGCCGCGACGAGCGCGACTCTTTCGGCAACGGCGTGACCCACTTCGCCGTGCACGGGCCGCACCCGCTGCTGAAGGTCGTGATGCGGGCGCGCGTCGAGGTCGGCGACCGGCCGACTGCTTCGGCCGACGGCCCGTCGCGAACGAGCTGGGAGGCCGTGCGCGATGCTGTCCGCGACGACCCGACGGGCGAGGGCCTGCTGGCCGCGCGACTCTGCGAGGAGAGCAAGCTCGTGCCGTGGTCGGAGGCCGCCCGTGTCTACGCCGCACCGAGCTTGCGTGCCGGGCGCGACTGGCTCGAGGCGACCACCGATCTGATGCACCGCATCCACGCCGACTTTGCCTTCGAGCCCGGCGCGACAACGGTGACGACGCAGGTCGATGAGGTGCTCGAGCAGCGCCGCGGCGTCTGCCAGGACTTCGCCCACGTCATGCTCGCCTGCCTGCGCGGCCACGGCCTGCCGGCGCGCTACACGTCGGGCTACCTGCGGACCAACCCGCCGCCCGGCAAGAAGCGGTTGCTCGGCGCCGACGCGTCGCACGCCTGGGTCGGTGCCTGGGCGCCGGGGCATGGCTGGGTCGAGTTCGACCCGACCAACGACACGCTCGCCGACCGTCGTCACCTCACGCTGGCGTGGGGCTGCGACTTCGCCGACGTCGTGCCGTTGCGCGGCGTGATCCTCGGTGGCCGCGGGCAGAGCATGGCGGTCGAGGTGAGCGTGATCCCGGAGTGACGCGCGAGCGAGGGGCACACGTCCAGGGGTGGCGGGGGTGCCCCACACGACCAACCCTTGGCGGGATGGCGGCGGCATCGCCTGGTGTCGAGACTGGCGACATCGAAACGCCGTTTCCGCGCCACCATGATGCAGCTCGCCGATCCCTCCATCGCCCGTGGCCCCGGCTGGTTCGACTCGACCTGGGAGCTCGACCGCGGCCTCGACGTTCGTGAGGGCTGGCCAGCCGACGTGCCGCTCGGCGTCTGGCTCGACTGCTACCTGCTTCAGTCGGACACAGGCCCCGATGACGCCTTGTCGCCGAGCGCGAGGTAGAGCCAGGCGCGCGCCTTGTCCCAGTGCCGGCGAACGGTTCGCTCGGTGACGTCGCGCAGCGCCGCGATCTCGCTCTCGGTGTAGCCGCCGAAGTAGCGCATGTCCACGAGCTCGGCGAGCTCCGGGTCGACTTTCTCCAGATCGAGCAGCGCTTCGCTGACCCGGATCAGCTCCTCGCTCTCGCTCGTGTCGGCGACCTGCAGCGCCGAATCGCCGCCGAGCGTCTCGTGCGCGGCGCCGCCGCCGCGCCGCTCGGCGAGGTGCTCGCGGGCGCTGTCGATGATGATGTTGCGCATCGTCCGCGCCGCGTAGGCAAAGAAGTGGTGCCGGTCCTCCAGCCGCAGGTCCTTGGCGCCGACGAGGCGGATGAAGCTCTCGTGCAGCAGCGTGGTCGTTCCCATGTTGTCGCCGCGGCCCTGCTGGCGCAGGCGCGAGCGGGCGATGCGCTTGAGGTCGGGGTAGAGGGCGGCGTAGACCTGGTCTAGCGCGCGGCGGTCGCCTTCGGCCGCGAGCTGCAGGAGGATCGTGATCGGCGGCAGGTCGTCGCGCCGTGAAGGGTCGGGGGCGGTGGGCATGGGGCTCGAAGCGTAGCGGGGGCGGCGCCCTCCGTCCAGAACCGTGTCCGGTCTTCGGGCGCGTTGGCGTATGCCACGGTGGAGGTAGCCGACACAGCAACGCGGTGCTTCCTTGCCCCAACAACCAGGACACCGTGATGAAACCGCAACCCTCGCCGTCGTTCCGATTCGTTCATCCGGCGCCACGCATCGCTGTCGGGTTGGCCGCCTCAGTCACCGCGCTCGCCCTCACGGGGCTCGTCTTCGGCCGCGCCGCGGACGAACGCGCGCTGACCTTCGCGAGCGCACTGCGCCCCGCGTCGGTGCTTGCCAACGCGGGTTCGCCTCCGGCCGCCACGCGGTGGCCACACGACCAGGCACATGCTGCCGACCGCGTTGCACTCGCGGCCGCGCGTTGATTGGCTGCGGCGTCACGAAATCCGTTGCCGCGCCGCCGGCCGAGGCCTATCCTGTCGCGCTCGCAATCAAAAGCGGGGCTCGATGATGCGCGACACCGTGGGTGAGTGGCAGGCGCTGTCGGCGCTGTATGAGCAAGCCGACACACTTGCTCCCGAACCGTTGCGTGCCTGGCTCGACGAGCTCGAACGCGGTCGGCATCACCAGCTGCCCGCGCTGCGGCGGATGCTCGCTGCACGCGACCACGTCGCCGGGGTCGACTTTCTGGAGTCGCTTCCCGGGCGGCGGCAGGTAGCCCGCGGGGGCGCCGATTCGACGCGCGCTCCAGGCAGCCGCTTCGGAGCGTACCGCCTGCTGCAATGGATCGGCGCCGGTGGCATGGCGGAGGTGTGGTTGGCCGAGCGCGCCGATGGCGCCTTCGCGCGCCAGGTCGCGGTGAAGTTGCTGCACGCGCACGGTCATTGGCATGGTGAAAGCGTCGCCGCGAGATTTCGTGGTGAGCGCGACATCCTGGCGTCGCTCCACCACCCCAACATTGCGTCGCTGCACGATGCGGGCGTCGGCCAAGACGGTCAGCCGTGGCTGGCGCTGGAGTACGTCGAGGGCGTTGCGATCGACACTTGGTGTGACGGTCGCAGGCTGTCCGTGGATGGCAGGCTGGCGTTGTTCGCGGATGTGCTCTGCGCCGTCGAGTACGCACACGCGAACCTCGTCATCCACCGCGACCTCAAGCCGGCCAACATCCTTGTCAACGGTGATGGCCAGCCGAAGATCCTCGACTTCGGCATTGCGAAGCTGGTCGGAGCGTCCGACACGTCGGTGACCGATGGACCATTGACGCGCGAGTTCGGTCGGCCACTGACGCCGCAATACGCAAGCCCCGAACAGATGAGTGGGGCGCCGCTAGGGACACCATCCGACGTGTATGCGCTCGGCCTCGTGCTCTACGAACTGCTGTGCGGAAATCGACCCTACTCACTTGCCGGCCTGTCGTTGGGGCGCGCCGAGCAGGTGGTGAATGGGACCGATCCGCAGCAGCCGAGCCGCTGCATCGTGGGCGAGGCAGGAAAGGCGGCTGCCGCCACGCGTTCGGCGTCGCTCGCTGCGCTTCGGCGATCGCTCGCTGGCGATCTCGACGCGGTCGTCCTCAAGGCACTCAGTCAGCACCCGACGCAGCGCTACGGGTCGGCGGCTGCGCTGCGCGACGACCTGGACCGGGTGCGCCGCGGGGACCCTGTGCGGGCGCAGCGGCAGACGCGCTGGTATCGCGTGCAACGCTTCGTCGGTCGGCATCGGCTGGGCGTGGGCGTGGCCGCGGCCACCAGCGTGACGCTGGCTGCCACGGCCTGTTTCGCGGTTCTCTCCGCCGTTGACGCGCGCCGCGAGTCGAGCCGTGCGACCGCGGCGAAGGATTTTCTCGTCGAGATCTATCGTGTGACCGACCCCGATCGCGCGCCTGGTGGGGCGGTGGATGCGACCCGTTTGCTCGCCAATGGCGCCCAGGAGGCGCTCGCCACACTCGAATCCCAGCCCAAGCTGCAGGCCGACGTGCTGGCCAGCATCGGTTTGGCGCAGAGCACGGCCGACGACTTCGTCGGTGCCGACCGTACGCTGCGCAACGCCGAGCGGATCCTGCGGATGCTCGGCGATCGGCGAGGGCTCGCAGCAGTCGAAGCCGATCTCGCAGCCAATGCGTTGATGATGAACGAGGCCGACCGCGCGACAGAAACCGCACGCGCAGCGGTCGTTGATGCGGCGCCATTTTCGAACGACGACCTCCTGCAGATCAAGGTGCTTACGACCAGCGGACGCGCCGCCCTGATCGGACGCCGCTTTGCCCAGGCGCGATCGGACCTCGAGGCGGCATTGCATCTCGCCGAACGCCGCCTGCCGCCCGCCGACACCCGCACCGTCGACCTCCTGCGGGACCTGTCGGACCTCTCGGAAAAGGACCGGCGCCTCGACGCTGCGCGTGACTACCTGGATCGCGCGGACGAGGCGCTTGCACGCGTCGCTCCACATCGCAAACGCGACCGACTCGGTGTGGCAATGGATCGGGCGCTGCTCGAGGACGACCTTGGCCGGCTCGACGTGGCTGCGCGCATCCTGCGCGACATCAGTCCACGATGCGAGGCCGATTTCGGAGCCGATTCGGTGGATTGCGCGAACGTCCGAATCACTCAGGCGAACGTCGCGTGGCGCATGGACGACCGAGCCGAAGGCTCCCGGTTACTGCCGGCCCTGCTGCGTCAGGTGGACCGTCTCGAGTCGCCCCGCCTTCAGGCGGGCAGTGTTCTCGCGGCCGGCCGGTGGTTCGCGCGGGAAGGCCGCGCCGCCGAATTCGCACCGCTTGCCGACCGCCTTCGTTCGCTCGCCGCCGATTCGCAGCAACAGGCCGCCTACCGCAGCTCGGCCGAACTCGTTCTGGCGCTGGCGGCGATCGAGGGCGGTCAACCCCATGACGGGCTCGCGGCAGCACGCCGCGCGCTCGACGTCCAACTCGCCCTGCCGAACCCGTCCTTGTTGTGGACCGGCAGGGCAAGACTCGTGACCGGGATCGCCCGCCAGCGGCTCGAACAGTGGGCCCAGGCTCAGTCCTCATTCGACGAGGCCGACCGCGACCTGCGATCGGCGCTCGGAGAAGCGCATGCCTCACTGGCGCTATCGCGCCTTCAGGCTCTGCCCACACTGCGCGCCGCCGGCCGTGATCAGGCGGCCGAAGGGCTCTGTCGCGTCGCGTTGCCAGTCGTGGAGTCGTCCATGGGTGCCTCGGCACCAATGGCGATCTCGGCCCGCTCAGCCTGCGTCGTCAGGCGGAGCGATTCCGGCGCGTCACATAGACCCGCCATTCCAGCTGTTTTCTAGGAAGGATCCACATGGCTACCCGCAAATCCACCAAACCCGCCAAGAAGGCGACAAGAGCTGCTCCCGCCAAGCGCAGCGCGGCCCAGCAAGCTCGCGAACACATCGCGGTGATCTCGAAAGAGCTGGCGGCCTTGAAGGCGCTGCTGAGCCCCCGCCCGGGCAAGCTGGGCCTTATGAGTGGCAGCCAGAAGAAGGACAACGCGGGCTGACGCCGATGGCTGCCGCCGACCGCGTACCTTCTCGGGATCGTGAGCTGTCGCCGGGAAGGTCTTTCCCGAGCGACCGCCCGATCACGATCGCGATCGAGCTGAACCCGGAGGCCTGGCCGATCGACGACCACGTGCAGCCGGGAGATCCGCCGCGCTGGCCGCCGCCCCTGCGCGGCGTCATCGACTTCCTCCAGCGGCATCTCGAGTTCAGGCTTTCGGCCGTGGGTTGGCGCACGCTGAGTGTTCGCGGTACGGTCGAGCAGTTCGAGCGAGCGTTCAAGGTGGCGGTCACGGAGCTATCGATGTTCGAAGGGCCCGGGTGGTCTGCACACTCGTGGCTGACAAGTAGCGAGATCGAGTTGCGCGACTTTCCGCGGCTCGCGCCATGGGTCGCCGCGATCTCCATCCAGCCGCCACACAAGGCGCTCGCGACGGTGCAGGGCTTTCCCGGGGTGTCGAGCGAACCTCCGCAGGTGCGCGGCTTCGCGCTCGACGCGCTGCGGGATCTACCGAACTTCCTGGGCGTCCAGGCGCTGCACGACCGCGGCATCAAGGGCCGTGGCGTGCGCCTGGCGATGGTGGACACCGGGTTTGCGCACGGCCACCCCTTCTTCGTCGACCACGGCTTCACTTCCCGGGTCGTGCTGGCGCCCGGCGCCACCCGCCCCGAAGGCGACCGTTCCGGACACGGCACGGGCGAGTCAGCGAACGTGTTCGCGATCGCCCCCGAGGTCGAGTTCATCGGCGTCAAGCTCAACGATGACGACGACTTCCGCCACAACGCCTCGATCCTCGAAGGCCTCCAGGCGTTGGTCCCGCTTCGACCGCACGTGATTTCGCTGAGCATGGCGTACGACCTGCGCGACCCGCTGACCAACGGGCCAGCCGCAGAACTGAACCAGACGTTCCGACCTCTCGTGCTCGAGATCGAGGCCGCAATCGAACGTGGGGCCATCTTCGTCGCTGCTGCGGGGAACGGCGAGTACGCGTTTCCTGCTCAGATGCCGACGGTGCTTGCGATCGGCGGGGTCTACCGCTCGAAAGACGGGGATCTCATGGCGTCGAACGTCGCCTCGTCGTTCGCGAGCGCGATCTACGATCCGCGCTCGGTTCCGGATTGCTGCGGGCTTGTCGGCCAGTCGCCCGGTGCGCCTTACATCAAGTTGCCCGTTCCGCCGGGATCCGACATGGATCGCCTCAACGCCGGGATGGATGGCACCGAGCCCGACGACGGTTGGGCGGTGTTCAGCGGAACGTCGGCCGCCGCGCCGCAAGTCGCCGCGGTGTGCGCGTTGCTCTTGTCCGCGCCCCAGGGCGCGACTGCCGAGAAAGTGCGCGCCGCCGTATGCGAGACCTGCGTCGACGTGACCCGTGGCGCCAGCAGCCGCGACGCAACGGCCAGCGGCCAACGCGGTCGGCGTGCCGGCCCCGGCCACGACCCAGCTACCGGCGCCGGGCTTGTCGATGCGAAGGGCGCGTGGGAGCACCTGTTCGGCCCGCTTGCACCCTGACCAGTGACGACGTAGCCGGCGTCGCAAGGTTGCCCGCATCAGCTGACGGGTTCGTCGACTCCCTGTCCGCCTTCACCTCCGCGTTCCGTATGACGGTTCGGGGCCACCGAATACTACGTGGCTTCGACACCGTCAACGAAACAGGAGTCGAACGATGGACACGAACCCAGAAACGGGCAACGCGGCAGGGTATCGGCGGGCTGCCTGGACGACGGCCGCCGTTCTGGTCGGGCTGACCGCCGGAGCGATGGCGGGACTGCGCTTGGCGGCATCGACAGCAGTGACGGCTCGCCAGCCGGTGGCAGTCGCACCGATCTCGGCGGCGCCGGGCATTGAAGAGAGGCAATCGAGGCTCGTCGAGCGCGTCGATCACTCGGCAATCTCCGCGTCCGCTGTCGACGCGACCGAGGAGCCCGGCACGTCGATCGCCGCCTACGGCAACTGAACGTCAGCGCGGAGACGACCTGTTCTCGACCTCGCGCCGCACCGCCTCGCCCAACTCCACCACCGCCAGCGCGTAGTAGCTCGACCAGTTGTAGCGCGTGATGGCGTAGAAGTTCGCCGTCCCGGCGACGTAGCTCGGCGCGGCGTTGCCGTTCTGCAGCTCGACCAGCGCCAATAGGCCGGGATGGTTGCGGCCCGCGTCGCCGAGGACGGCGCCGCGGTCGGCCATCTCGGCGGCGCTGAACGAAGGCACGATGTCGGGTACGAGCAGCGCCGCGCGTGCCGACGTGTCGTTCGGCGCGACGACGTCGAAGCGCGCCGGCACGCCCCGCTGCCATCCGAAAGCGGCAAGGTAGCGGGCGACGCTGCCGATCGCGTCGGCGGCGTCGGTGTGCAGGTCGATGTGGCCGTCGCCGTCGAAGTCGACGGCGTGGGCGTTGAAGCTCGACGGCAGGAACTGCGGCATGCCGATCGCGCCGGCATAAGACCCGCGCCAGGCGAGCGGGTCGACCGCCTCGCGCTTGCACAGCACGAACCACTGCTCGAGCTCGCCGCGAAAGAAGTCGCTCCGGTCGCGGCGACCGGCCGGGAAGTCGAAGGCGAGCGTGGCGAGCGAGTCGACGATGCGGAAGTTGCCCATCTGACGCCCGTAGATCGACTCGATTCCGATGATGCCGACCACGACCTCCGGTGGCACGCCGTGCAGCGCCTCGGCTTTGGCGAGCCAGGCCTCGTTCTGCCGCCAGAAGGCGGTGCCGCCACGGATCCGCACCGGCTCGACGAAGCGTGCCCGATACGCGGCCCAGTTCTTGGCGACGCCGACCGGCGCCGGCATGATGAGCCGCGCGACCGCGGGGATGAAGCGCGCCTCTTCGAGCGACGCGCGCAGCCACGCCGGGTCGAGGTCGTGGCGCACCGCGGCGTCTTCTGCGAAGCGCACGACGTCTTCGCGGCGGCCGTAGGTGACGATGTCGGGCGCGTCGTCGTCGAGCGTGTCGCGGCGGCCGCGCTTCGTCGCCTTGGGGGCCTGGCTCGAAGCCGAGCCGGGCTTCCTGGCGAAGGCCGCCGTCGACCATCCGCCTGCCGCCAGTGCCGCGGCGCCGCCGAGGATGAGTGAACGTCGCCTGCGGTCGTCGGTCATCGCCACCGATTATCGGCCGGCCTGCGAGCGCAGCCGGCGCCACTGCGCCTCGACGATGCGGTCGACGCCGGGGTCGGGCCGCTGCCGCGCGGCGCGCCCGTATCGTTGCCGTTCGAGCGTGTCGAGGGCCAGCGCGAGCGATTCGCCGCCGTCGCCGAGCCGCTCGCGCACCCGCGCCGCCAACGCGCGAGGCGGGTCGTGCGGAGCGGCGGGAACGCCGAGCGACGCGATCCGCCGCTTGATGCGTTCGAGCTGGCGCACCCACGGGTCGACGCGATGCCGGTCGAACCACGCCCAGGTTGCGCCTGCGAGCGCGAGCGCGCTGAGCGAGACCGTGAGCAGCAGCGCGAGGTCTTCCCAGCTCGGCGAAGAAAAGCCCAGGCGCCTGAGCACGTCGAGCTGCTGACCGCGCGAATACGTCAGCACCCACTGGTTCCAGCGGTTGTTGACCGCTTCCCAGGCGCTGCGCCAGCTCGCGAGCCACTCGGGATTCATCGCGTCGAGCGCGCCGGCGACGAAGCCCGGTGGTGGGGCGAGCCGACGGCTGCGGTCGATGCGATCGGGCGCCACGGCGCCGGTCGGATCGGCGCGGATCCAGCCGGTGCCGGCCTGCCAGAACTCGGCCCAAGCGTGGGCCGAGCTCTGCCGGACGATCCAGTAGCCGTCGACCGGCTGCGGATCGGCGCCCTGGTAGCCGGTGACGATGCGCGCCGGATAGCCGGCAGCACGCATCGCCACCACGAAAGCCGTCGCGTAGTGCTCGCAGAAGCCCTCCTTGCGGTCGAGCCAGAACTCGTCGATGGCGTCGCGTCCGTACTCGCCCGGCGCCAGCGTGTAGCTGTAACCACCGCTGCGGATCCGCGCCAGCAGCAGGCGCGCGTAGGTCTGCGCGTCGGCGTCGCGGTTGGCGGGTGCGTTGCGCAGCGCGCGCGCCCAGGCGACGGTGCGCGGGTTGAAGCCAGGCGGCAACTCGCGCGCCTCGTAGGTCCCGGCGCCGCTGCGTGCCGCGCCGAGCACGAAGCGCGTCTGCGCCTCGGCTTGGAAGCGCACGCGTTCGTTGAGCGGCCGCGGCAACAGCCACTGCAGGTCGTCGCGCGGGCTCGGCGCGAAGCCGTCGACCGGCGTCACCGACGTCGTCGCCTCGAGCATCGGCACCGACGCGACGCGCAGCGGCTCGAGCGTCGCCTCGTAGCGCACTGGCGCGCCTTCGGTGCGCACCGCCGCAGGCCGAGGCGCGATGCCGTTGGCAGCGAACGGCAGGCCGAGCGGCGTCCATTCGGTGCCGTCGAATCGAGTCAGCACGGGGCCGCGGAAATAGAGCTCCGACGGCAACGGCGGTGGGCCTTCGAAGCGGATCCGCATCGCGATCGAGTCGTCGGTCGCGACGTCGACGAGGGAGCCGAGGCGCAAGGCGTTCGACAGGCCGGTTCTCGCGCCGTCCTGCGGCACGCCCCACAACGGCCCGATCCGCGGGAACAGCAGGAACAGCAGCGCCATCACCGGCGCGCCCAGCATCGCCGTGCGTGCGGCCAGCGCGCCGGCGCGCGCGAGGCTCGGTTGGCCGACCGGCATGTGGGCCAGCACGACGGCCGTCAGCAGCCCCCACACCGACACCAGCATCGCGGCGGCGACGAGCAGCGACTGCGAGTACAGGAAGTGGGTGAGGATGATGAAGAAGCCGAGGAAGAAGACGACGAAGGCGTCGCGCCGAGCTCGCAACTCGAGCGTCTTCAGCGCCATCAGGGCGACCGCGAGGGTGACGCCGGGCTCCTTGCCGAGCAGCGTGCGGAAGGTGACGAGG
>JBBSPY010000042.1:0-18553 GCA_038258415.1 Burkholderiales bacterium | reverse complement strand
GACCAGCGTGACCATCACCAGGGCCATGGCGCCAGTGGCGGCCGAGATCATGCCGGGGCGGCCGCCCGTGAAGGCGATGACGACCGCGATGCTGAACGAGGCATACAGGCCGACCTTGGGGTCGACGCCAGCGATGATGGAAAAGGCGATGGCCTCGGGGATCAGCGCCAGCGCAACGACGAGTCCCGCGAGCACGTCGCCGCGGACATTGGACAGCCAGTCACGGCGGAGGCTCGAGAGGGACATGGAGCGGGCAGGGGCGCGAGCATGCCGCAGCCGGGCCTAGTGTCGCCGACATCACAACTGGAGGTCGTAGTCGATCATCAGCGGCGCGTGGTCGCTGAATCGTTGTTCCAGGTAGATGTGCTCCTTGCGAGCGAGCGCCGCGACACCCCGGGTCGCGAGGTGGTAGTCGATCCGCCAGCCGACGTTCTTCGCCCACGCCTGCCCGCGGTTGCTCCACCAGGTGTACTGATCGGGGTGCGGGTTGAGGGTGCGAAAGACATCGACGAAGCCGATCTTCTCGAACAGCCGCGTCATCCAGGCGCGCTCATCGGGCAGGAAGCCACTGTTCTTTCGGTTGCCGCGCCAGTTCTTCAGGTCGATCTCGTGGTGCGCGATGTTCACGTCGCCGACGAGGATCACCTCGCGGTCGCGGGCGATCGCCTCGAGGTAGGGCCCCATCGACGCGAGGAATCGGTACTTGGCCGCCTGCCGGTGCTCGCCCGACGAGCCGCTCGGGAAGTAGCAGCTCACGATCGAGAGCCTGGGCATCCTTCGCCTCGACGCCCGGTCGAACCGCGCCTCGATCCAACGCCCTTCGGCGTCGAACTCGGGCTCGCCGAAGCCGCAGTGGATCGCGCTCGGCTTCCTGCGCGCGTAGAGGCCTACGCCCGAGTAGCCGGCGCGTTCGGCGTAGTGGAAGTGCCCGTTCATGCCGGCGACGACGTCGAAGCGACCCTCGACGATGTCGGCGCGCGCCTTCAGCTCCTGCACGCCGATGCAGTCGGCGCCAACGCCTTCGGCCCACGCCTCGAAGCCCTTGGCCGACGCGGACCGGATGCCGTTGAGGTTGAGCGACACTAGCCGGAACACGCGACCTCGCTCACTCGCCCATGCCCGAGCCCGCTCCCGACGACGCCACGATCGCCCGCGACTTCGTGCGGTTCTCGATCGACTCGGGGGTGCTGCGTTTTGGCGAATTCAAGACGAAATCGGGGCGCCTTTCGCCCTACTTCTTCAACGCCGGCCTGTTCGACGATGGTGTCAAGCTCGCGCGGCTGGCGGAATTCTATGCACGGCGCCTGTCGGCCTCCGGGCTGCCGTTCGACATGCTGTTCGGCCCCGCCTACAAGGGCATCACGCTCGCCGCGGCGACGGCGATGAGCTTTGCCGCCCGCGGCCGTGCATTGGCCTTCGCCTACAACCGCAAGGAAGCAAAGGATCATGGCGAGGGCGGGCGCGTGGTCGGCGCGCCGTTGCACGGGCGGGTGGTCATCGTCGATGACGTGATCACGGCCGGGACGTCGGCGCGCGAGTCGGTCGACATCATCCTCGACTCGGGCGCCAGGCCGGTCGCGCTGCTGATCTCGCTCGACCGCATGGAGCGCGGGGGCGACGATGTCGACCTGACCCCGTTGTCGGCCGTCATGTCTTTCGAGCGCGACCATGCGGTTCCGGTGTTCGCCATCGCCACCCTGACCGACCTGCTTGCCTTTCTCGACGAAGATGCCCGCTCGCCCCTGCACGCCCACCGCGACGCGGTCGCCCGCTACCGCGATCGCTATGGCGCCTGAGGCGCGCGGGACAAGCGTCGAGCGCTCGGGACTTACGCTCAGGACAGTCGCTGGAGCTTGCCCACCAGCAGTTCGCGCACGCGAGCCGGGTCGGCCTTGCCGCCCGTTGCCTTCATCGCCTGACCGACGAGCGCGTTGAGCGCCCTGTCCTTCCCGGCGCGGAACTCGTCGACCGACTTCGCGTTGCCGGCGATGACCGCGTCGAGCACCCGCTCGAGCTCGCTGTCGTCGCGCATCTGGCGCAGGCCCTTGGCGTCGATCGTCGCGTCGACGTCGGTGGCGTCCCCGCTCCAGATCGCGTCGAACACCTGTCGCGCCGCGTTGTGCGAGACGGTGCCGTCGGCGATGCGCGACACCAGCGCGGCGAGTTGCTCCGGCGCGATCGGAATCGTGTCGACGCCGGCCACGTTCATGCGCCGCGACATCTCGCCCATCATCCAGTTGGCGACCGGCTTCGGCTGACCGCTCGCCTTCGCCGCGGCCTCGAAGAACGCGGCGTGCGCCTTGCTTTGCGTGACCATCGCCGCGTCGTCCGCGGCGAGCGCGTAGTCGCGCTGCAGGCGCGCCGACATCTCCGCCGGCAGTTCCGGCATCTCGGCGCGCATGCGCTCGATCCATTCGGGCGAGATCGCCAGCGGCGGCAGGTCGGGGTCGGGAAAATAACGGTAATCGTGAGCGTCTTCCTTTGAGCGCATGGCGCGCGTCTCGCCGCGGTCGGAGTCGAACAGCACGGTCGCCTGCTGCACGGAGCCGCCGTCCTCGAGCAGCTCGATCTGCCATTGCACCTCGTAGTCGATCGACTGCTGCAGGTAGCGGAAGCTGTTGAGGTTCTTGATCTCGCGCCGGGTGCCGAGCGGCGCGCCGGGCCGACGCACCGACACATTGGCGTCGCAGCGAAAACTCCCCTCCTGCATGTTGCCGTCGCAGATGCCCAGCCAGACCACGAGTGCGTGCAGCGTTTTCGCGTACGCCACCGCCTCGGCGCTCGACCGCAGGTCGGGCTCGGAGACGATCTCGAGCAGCGGCGTGCCGGCGCGGTTGAGGTCGATGCCGCTCCAGCCGCCGTGCCAGTCGCCGGGGGCGTCGCCCAGGCTCTGCCGGTCACCGGCGGCGACGCCGTGGATCGACTTGCCTGCGTCTTCCTCCAGGTGGGCGCGCGTGAGCCGCACGCGCTTGTGCGTCTCGCCGACGAGGATGTCGAGGCTGCCGCCCTGGACGACCGGCACCTCGTACTGGCTGATCTGGTAGCCCTTGGGCAGGTCGGGATAGAAGTAGTTCTTGCGCGCGAACAGCGACAGCGGCGCGATCTGCGCGCCGACCGCGAGCCCGAACCGGATCGCCCGCTCGACGGCGCCGCGGTTGGCGACCGGCAGCGTTCCTGGCAGGGCAAGGTCGACGGGAGCCGCCTGCGTGTTCGGCTCGGCGCCGAACGCGGTCGAGGCGCCGCTGAAGATCTTCGACGCGGTCGACAGCTGCGTGTGCGTCTCGATGCCGATCACGACCTCGAAGCCTCGAACGAGCGTGGCGGTCATGGCGCCGGCGCCCGGGTGTGCCAGTCGGTCGCCTGCTGGAAGGCGTGCGCCGTGTGCAGCAGCGTGCCCTCGGCGAAGTAATTGCCGATCAGCTGCAGCCCGACCGGCATGGCATCGCCCTCGCCGCCGAAGCCGGCCGGGATGCTCATGCCGGGCAGGCCGGCGAGGCTCGCTGGCAGCGTGAAGATGTCGGCGAGGTAGCTGGCGACCGGGTCGTCGCCCTTGGCGCCGAGCTTCCACGCGACCGTTGGCGCGGCCGGGCCCGCGATCACGTCGCACTGGCCGAAGCAGGCACGGAAATCGTCGGCGATCATGCGGCGGAGTTTTTGCGCCTGCAGGTAGTAGGCGTCGTAGTAGCCGTGCGAGAGCACGTAGGTGCCGATCATGATGCGGCGCTTCACCTCGGGGCCGAACCCTTCGCTGCGGCTCGCGCGGTACATGCCGGCGAGGTCGGCGTAGTGCTCGGCGCGGTGGCCGTAGCGCACGCCGTCGAAACGCGACAGGTTCGACGACGCTTCCGCCGGCGCGATCAGGTAGTACACGGGAATCGCCAGCTCGGTGCGCGGCAGGCTGACGTCGACGAGTGTCGCGCCGAGCCGCTCGAACTCGGAAAGCGCCGCGCGCAGCGCCCGCCCGACGCTCGCCTCCAGCGCCGGCGGGAAGAACTCCGCGGGGATGCCGATGCGCAGGCCGCGCAACGGGCGCGCCGTGTCGGCTCCCTCACGCGGCGTTTCGATCGCGGCGGCAAAGTCGGGCACCGGGCGCTCATCGCTCGTCGAGTCGCGCTCGTCGAAGCCGCTCATCGCCGTGAGCACGAGCGCGGCGTCGCGCGCGCTGCGGGCGAGCACGCCGGCCTGGTCGAGGCTCGACGCGAATGCCACCATCCCCCAGCGCGAGCAGCGGCCGTAGGTCGGCTTGATGCCGGTGATGCCGCAAAAGCTCGCCGGCTGGCGGATCGAGCCACCGGTGTCGGTGCCGGTGGCGACCGGCACGAGCCGCGCGGCGACGGCGGCGGCCGATCCGCCCGACGAACCGCCGGGGATGCGGGTCGTGTCCCACGGGTTCTTCGCCACCTTGAAGGCCGAGTTCTCGTTCGACGAACCCATCGCGAACTCGTCGCAGTTGAGCTTGGCGAGCGTCACCATGCCGGCACCGGCGAGCTTCGCGACGACGGTTGCGTCGAACGGGCTGCGGTAGCCGGCGAGCATGCGCGAGCCCGCGGTCGTCGGCAGGTCGCGCGTGACGAAGATGTCCTTGTGCGCGATCGGGATGCCGACCAGCGGCCCGGCGTTGCCCGCGGCGATGCGTCGGTCGGCCTCGCGCGCCGCCTCGAGGGCGGCGTCGCGACCGACCACGAGGGTGGCGCCGAGGCCGTCGAAACGGTCCATTCGAGCGAGCAGGTCGCCGACCAGTTCCGCGCTCGACAACCGCTTCTCGCGCAATGCGCGACCCAGCTCGGCGACGCCGAGCTCGTGCGGTTCCGCTCCTTTCGAGGCGGCGCTCACTCGATCACCTTCGGCACGAGATAGAGGCCGTCGGCGACGGCGGGTGCGCTCGCCTGGTTCGCCGCACGCTGGTTCGACACGGTCACGGCGTCGTCGCGCAGCCGCAGGTGCGCGTCGCCGATCGCGGCGAGCGGCGTGTAGAGCGGCTCGACGCCCGTCGTGTCGACCGCACTCATCTGCTCGACGACCGAGAAGAAGGCGTTGAGCTGCACCAGCATGCGCGCGGCGTCGGCGTCGCCGAGGTCGAGGCGCGCCAGCTCGGCGATCCGGCGCACGTCTTGGAGGGTCAAGGCCATATGGAAAGCAGGCCGGGGCGGGCGGAACGCGGGGGCACGTCGGGTATTATCCCCGGTCGATTCACGGCCCTGATCGCGACTGCGGCAGCGTGGCGCGGCTGCCCCGGGGCCGCGCCGTCAACGCGACTCGCCCGCACCCCTGGCTTCGGGAATCGAACCGACCGCTCCTGCAGACGCTCCCTCACCGCCCCTGACCCATGCTTGGATCCTTTCGTCGCTACCTCTCGACGGACCTGGCGATCGACCTCGGCACCGCCAACACACTGATCTACGTGCGCGGCAAGGGCATCGTCCTCGACGAGCCGTCCGTCGTCGCCATCCGCCACGAGGGCGGCCCCAACGGCAAGAAGACGATCCAGGCGGTCGGCGCCGAAGCGAAGGCGATGCTCGGCAAGGTGCCGGGCAACATCGAGGCGATCCGGCCGATGAAGGACGGCGTCATCGCCGACTTCACCGTCACCGAGCAGATGCTCAAGCAGTTCATCAAGATGGTGCATCCGCGCTCGGTGCTCCGGCCGAGCCCGCGGATCATCATCTGCGTGCCCTGCGGCTCGACGCAGGTCGAGCGCCGCGCCATCCGCGAGTCGGCGCTCAACGCGGGCGCGTCGCACGTCTATCTGATCGAGGAACCGATGGCCGCGGCGATCGGCGCCGGCCTGCCCGTCAGCGAGGCGAGCGGCTCGATGGTGGTCGACATCGGCGGCGGCACCACCGAGGTCGGCGTGATCTCGCTCGGCGGCATGGTCTACAAGGGCAGCGTGCGCGTCGGCGGCGACAAGTTCGACGAAGCCATCATCAACTACATCCGCCGCAACTACGGGATGCTGATCGGCGAGCCCACGGCAGAGTCGATCAAGAAGACCATCGGCTCGGCCTTCCCCGGCTCCGAGGTCAAGGAGATCGAGGTCAAGGGCCGCAACCTCAGCGAAGGCGTTCCGCGCTCGTTCACGATCTCGAGCAACGAGATCCTGGAGGCGCTGACCGACCCGCTGAACCAGATCGTCTCGAGCGTGAAGAACGCGCTGGAGCAGACCCCGCCCGAGCTCGGTGCCGACATCGCCGAGCGCGGCATGATGCTGACCGGCGGCGGCGCCCTGCTGCGCGATCTCGACCGCCTGCTCGCCGAGGAGACCGGTCTGCCGGTGCTGGTCGCCGAAGACCCGCTGACCTGCGTCGTTCGCGGTTGCGGCATGGCGCTCGAGCGCATGGAGCGCCTCGGCTCGATCTTCACGTCGGAATCCAGCTGATCGCCGTCCGGTCTCGTTGCTGAACGAAGCGGCACTCGATGGCGTTCGGCACCCTTGACCGCACGCCGCCGCCGTTCTTCCGCCAAGGCACGTCGGCGCTCACCAAGGTGAGCTTCTTCACCGCGCTGGCGCTCTTCCTCATGGTCGCCGACGCGCGCTTTCGCCTGACGATGCCGCTGCGCTCGACGATCGCGACCGTGCTCTACCCGCTGCAGCGCGCGCTGCTCGTGCCCGTCGATGCGACCGAGTCCGGTCGCGACTGGCTCGTCGGTCTGCGGGCCGCGCGCGACGCGGAGACCGCGGCCCGGCGCGACCTGGCGCTGCAGGCCGAACGGGGCGCGCGCGCCGACCTGCTCGCACAGGAGAACGCGAGGCTGCGCGCCCTGCTCGAGCTGCGACCGACGCTCGTCGTCCGCACCCAGGCCGCCGAGCTGCTCTACGAGGCAGCCGACCCGTACTCGCGCAAGGTCGTCATCGACCGCGGCGCGGCGCACAACGTCGTCCCGGGGTCGCCGGTGATCAACGAAGCCGGCGTGCTCGGCCAGGTCACGCGCGTCTACCTGCAGTCCTCCGAGGTGACGCTGCTGACCGACCGGGACGCCGCCATCCCGGTGCTCAACCAGCGCACGGGCAAGCGGAGTGCGGCGTTCGGCTCTGGCAGCGCCGGCTCCGGCCAGCTCGAGATGCGCTTCATGGCCGGCAACGCCGACGTGCAGGTCGGCGACGTCCTCACCACCTCCGGGGTCGACGGCGTGTACCCGCCGGGCCTGCCGGTGGCGAAGGTGACGACGGTCGACCGCAAGGTCGACACCGGATTCGCCCGCATCGTCCTCACGCCGACGGCGCAGGCCGACGGCGTGCGCCACGTCCTCGTCCTCGAGCCGATCGGGGTGCAGCTGCCGCCGCGGCCGGAGGCGGCGGCGGCGCAGCCCGCCGCCGAAGCGTCGGGCGTCGTCGGCAGGCCGGGCGCGAAGAAGGGGGCAGGGAAGCGATGATCATGTCGCGCGCGTCCGACCAGTTGCTGATGCCGGTCAGCCCGCTGTTCATGTGGGCGACGCTCGTCGGCGCCTTCCTCCTCAACGCGCTGCCGCTTGGCCGCGAGCCGGCACTGCCCGACGCCCTGGCGCTCGTGCTCGTGTTCTGGAACGTGCACGAGCCGCGTCGCGTCGGCGTCGGCGCCGCGTTCGCCTTCGGGCTGGTGATGGATGTCCATCGCGGCGCCGTGCTCGGCCAGCATGCGCTCGCGTATTCGCTGCTGAGCTTCTTCGCCGTCACCATCTCGCGCCGGCTGCTCTGGTTCCCGGTGTCGTCGCAGGCGGTGCAGATCCTGCCGCTCTTCCTCGGCGCACAGGCGGTCTCGTTGCTCGTTCGCGTCGTCGTCGGCGGCATGCTGCCGGGCTGGGAGCTGGTGCTCGCGCCCGTGTTCCAGGCCCTGCTGTGGCCTGTCGCCACGTGGTTGCTGCTCGCCCCGCAACGCCGCGCGCCCGACCCGGACAAGAATCGTCCACTTTGAACGAGATCCGCAACACCGAGCACGAGGCGTCGCGCTTTCGGCTGCGCCTGGTCGCCGCGGGCCTGTTCGTGCTGTTCGCGTTCGGCCTGCTCGTGGCGCGGCTCGCGGTGCTGCAGATCGGCCGCCACGACGAGCTGCAGACGCAGGCCGAGAACAACCGCATCGCCGTCGTGCCGATCCCGCCCAACCGCGGACTCATCCTCGACCGCAACGGTGTCGTGCTGGCCAACAACTACTCGGCCTACACCCTCGAGATCGCGCCGCAGCGCGTCGCCGACCTCGACAGGACGATCGACGAGCTCTCCACCATCGTCGAGATCCAGCCGCGCGACCGGCGGCGCTTGCGTCGCCAGATGGAGGAGACCAAGGGCGCCGACTCGCTGCCCATCCGCACGCGGCTCACCGACGAGGAGGTGGCCCGCTTCACGGCGCAGCGATACCGCTTCGAGGGCGTCGACATCAAGGCGCGGCTGTTCCGCAGCTACCCGCTCGGCGAGGTCGGCAGCCACCTCGTGGGCTACATCGGCCGGATCAACCCGACCGAGAAGAAGGAGATGGAGGACACCTGGGCAGACGACGAGCTCGCCAACTACCGCGGCACGCAGTACATCGGCAAGCTCGGCGTCGAGCAGGCCTACGAGACCCAGTTGCACGGCACCACCGGCTTCGAGGAGGTCGAGACGAGCGCCGGCGGTCACGCGGTGCGGCGCCTGCGCTCCAGCCCGGCGGCGCCCGGCAACGCCGTGGTGCTGTCGATCGACATCCGCCTGCAGGCGCTGGTCGAGGAGCTGTTCGGCGACCGCCGCGGCGCGCTGGTCGCGATCGACCCGAGAAACGGCGAGGTGCTCGCGTTCGTCAGCAAGCCCGACTTCGACCCCAACCTGTTCGTCGAGGGCATCGACGTCGAGAGCTGGAAGGCGCTCAACGAGTCGCCCGACAAGCCGTTGCTCAACCGCGCGCTGCGAGGCTCCTACCCGCCGGGCTCGACCTACAAGCCGCTGATGGCGATGGCGGCGCTCACCCTCGGCAAGCGCACCCCGCAGCAGGCGATCAGCGACCCGGGCTACTTCAACTTCGGCAACCACCGCTTCCGCGACGACAAGGAGGGCGGCCACGGCACGGTCGACATGTACAAGTCGATCGTGCAGTCGTGCGACACGTACTACTACATGCTCGCCAACGACCTCGGGGTCGACGCCATCCACGACTTCATGGCGCCGCTCGGCCTCGGCCAGTTGACCGGCATCGACCTGCAGGGGGAGCTGAAAGGCACGCTGCCGTCGACCGAATGGAAGCGCAACGCCTACAAGAAGAAGGAAGCGCAGAAGTGGTACGCCGGCGAGACGATCTCGCTCGGCATCGGCCAGGGCTACAACGCGTTCACGATGCTGCAGCTCGCGCAGTCGACGGCGACCATCGCCGCAGGCGGCATTCGGCATCAGCCACATGTGGCCAGGGCCATCGAGCATGTCGAGTCGCGCGCCTCCACGCCGCTGGTCTTCCCGGACCCGACGGCGTTGCCGTGGAAGCCGGAACACGTCGCCTTCATCCATCGCGCGATGTACGGCGTGACCCAGGAAGGCACGTCGGCCAGGGCGTTCGCCGGTGCGCCCTACAAGTCGGGCGGCAAGACCGGGACCGCTCAGGTCATCGCCATCAGGCAAAACGAGAAATACAACGCCGCCCGGCTCGACGAGTTCCACCGCGACCACGCGCTCTACACCGCGTTCGCGCCGCTCGACAACCCGCGCATCGCGCTCGCGGTGATCGTCGAGAACGCCGGCTTCGGCGCGCAGAGCGCGGCGCCGATCGCCCGCCGCGTCTTCGACCTCGTCCTCGAGGGCCTGTACCCGAGCGAGGCCGACGTGGCGGCGACGCAGAAAGGCCAGTCGACGGCGCCCATCGGCACGCCGAGGCCGCTCGCCGACGTCCCGCTCCGGGGCGCGGTGATCGACGGCGCCGCGGCCGCCGCCGCGAAGGCGGCGGCCGAGCAGAAGACGGCGCTCGCGCGATGAGCAGCGCCGTCTTCGGCCAGGCGTCGGTCTGGCGGCGGGCGAAGAGCCGCCTCGTCGGCCTCGACGCGACGCTGTCGGCCGTCGTGTTGCTGCTCGCCACCTTCGGCCTGGTGACGATGTATTCCGCCGGCTTCGACCACGGAACGCGCTTCGTCGACCACGGCCGCAACATGCTGATCGCGCTCGGCGTGCTGGTCGTCGTCGCTCAGGTGCCGCCGCAGCAGCTCATGCGCATCGCGGTTCCGCTCTACGTCGTCGGCCTGCTGCTGCTGGTGGCAACCGCGCTGCCCGGTGTCGGCATCACCAAGAAGGGCGCGACGCGCTGGCTCAACCTCGGCGTGACGATCCAGCCGAGCGAGATCATGAAGATCGCCATGCCGCTGATGCTGGCGTGGTGGTTCCAGAAGCGCGAGGGCACGCTGCGGGCGCTCGACTTCGCGATCGCCGGCCTGATCCTCCTCCTGCCGGTCGCGCTCGTGGTCAAGCAGCCCGATCTCGGCACCGCCATCCTGGTGCTGTCGGCCGGCCTCTACGTGATCTTCTTCGCCGGGTTGTCCTGGAAGCTGATCGTTCCCGTTCTGGCGGGGGCGGCGATCGCCGTCACCGCGGTCGTCCTCTCGGGCGACCGCATCTGCCAGCCCGAGGTGCAGTGGCCGATGCTGCGCGAATACCAGAAGAACCGCGTCTGCACCCTGCTCGACCCGACCACCGACCCGCTCGGCAAGGGCTTCCACATCATCCAGGGGGAGATCGCCATCGGCTCCGGTGGCACCACGGGCAAGGGCTTCATGAAGGGCACGCAGACGCACCTGGAGTTCATCCCCGAGCGCACCACCGACTTCGTCTTCGCCGCGTTCGCCGAGGAGTTCGGCTTCATCGGCTGTGCTGCGCTCGTGCTGTGTTTCGGAATGCTGATCGCACGCGGTCTGGCGATCGCAGCCGACGCGCCGAGCGTCTTCACGCGGCTGCTCGCCGGCTCGGTCACGCTCTCGTTCTTCACCTATGCGTTCGTCAACATGGGCATGGTGAGCGGCATCCTGCCGGTCGTCGGCGTGCCGCTGCCGTTCGTGAGCTACGGCGGAACGGCGATGGTCACGCTCGGGCTGGGTCTCGGCATCCTCATGTCGATCGCGCGCAGCCGGCGCGCCGCTGCGCGCTGAACGCTGCTCCGGTCAGGACTTCGCGGCGACGGTCAGCTCGTTCTTCACGGTGACGACCCCGCTCACGCCCGACGCCAGCGTGGTCGCGCGCTCACGTGCATCGGTGGACGGCGCCGTGCCGCGCAGCGAGACGGTACCGGCGCTGGTGTCGACGTCGATGTCGCGCGCCTTCAGCACCGGATCCTTGGCCAGTTCGGCCTTGACCGACGTCGTGATGGTCGCGTCGGACACGGCCACCTTCGTCTTGTCCATCAGCCGCGACGCGTCTTCCTTCAGGTCGGACGTCCTGTCCTTGGCGCTGGCATTCATCTCGGCCGTCTTGTCCTTGGCGTCCGAGCCCATGTCATCCATCTTGGCCTTGGCGTCGGCGGTCGCTTCCTTGACGTCGGCCTTGAGATCCTTGGCGGCTTCCTTGGTGTCGGCAGCGAGCTCGGCGCTCTTCTGCTTCACCGTCTCGACGGCCTGATCGGTCTTGGTCTTTGCCTCGTCGCGGTCGGCCTGCGAGCAGCCGGCGACCGCGAGGCTGCCGGCAGCCAGGGCGATGGCGGTCAGGCGGGTGAGCAGGGGGGTGGTGTTCATGGTGGGTCTCCTGAGCGGTCAGGGGCGCCACGTTAAGCAGATCGGACCTTCGGCCGCGTCGGCGCACGCGGCGAGCAGGCGTCGGCCCGGGCGGCCCGTGCCTGTCGGAGCGGGCCGACATGGAATCGGGCCGACACCGCGGAGGGAGCCCTTTCGAGGGCGTCGCTCCCGCCCGACCCGGGGAGTGTGTCGGCGAGGCGCATCGGCTACTGTACAAACATCCAGCCTTTCGCTGATAATCCCGCCAGCCCACAGGAGCCCGATCGCCATGGAAAACGTCAACAGCAACAGCGTCGTCAAGTCCCTCAACACCGAGAAGGCCAAGGCGCTGCAGGCCGCCCTCGCCCAGATCGAGAAGCAGTACGGCAAGGGCACCATCATGCGGCTCGGCGAAGGCGAGGTGATCGACGACATCGAGGTCGTCTCCACCGGCTCGCTCGGCCTCGACATCGCGCTCGGCGTCGGCGGCCTGCCGCGCGGGCGGGTGATCGAGATCTACGGCCCGGAGTCGAGCGGCAAGACCACGCTGACCCTGCAGGTGATCGCCGAGATGCAGAAGCTCGCCGGCACCTGCGCCTTCATCGACGCCGAGCACGCGCTCGACGTGCAATACGCGCAAAAGCTCGGCGTCAACCTGCAGGAGCTGCTCATCTCGCAGCCCGACACCGGCGAGCAGGCACTCGAGATCGTCGACGCGCTGGTCCGCTCCGCGTCGATCGACCTGATCGTCATCGACTCCGTCGCTGCGCTCGTTCCCAAGGCCGAGATCGAGGGCGAGATGGGCGATTCGCTGCCCGGCCTGCAGGCGCGACTCATGAGCCAGGCGCTGCGCAAGCTCACCGCGTCGATCAAGAAGACCAACACCACGGTCATCTTCATCAACCAGATCCGCATGAAGATCGGCGTGATGTTCGGCTCGCCCGAGACCACCACCGGCGGCAACGCGCTCAAGTTCTACGCCTCGGTGCGCCTCGACATCCGCCGCATCGGCGCGATCAAGAAAGGCGACGAGGTCATCGGCAACGAGACCAAGGTCAAGGTGGTGAAGAACAAGGTGTCGCCGCCGTTCAAGACGGCCGAGTTCGACATCCTCTACGGCCAGGGCATCAGCCGCGAGGGCGAGGTGATCGACATGGGCGTCGAGGCGAAGATTCTCGAGAAGAGCGGCGCCTGGTACGCCTACAACGGCGAGAAGATCGGCCAGGGCAAGGACAACGCGCGCGAGTTCCTCAAGGAGAACGTCGACCTCGCCATCGAGATCGAGAACAAGGTGCGCGCGGCGATGAACATTCCGCTGCTGCCTGGCGCCGAGATCGGCGAAGCCCCGGCCAAGCTCAAGGTCGTCAAGGAGGGATGAGGCCCCGAGCGCAGCGGCTTTCGCTGCGCGCCAGGGCGCTGCAGGCGCTCGCGCAGCGCGACCAGAGCCGGGTCGAGCTGCGGCGCAAGCTGCTGCGTCACGCGGCGAAGGCTGCCGAAGCCGAAGCCGAAGCCGACGCAGAGCCCTCCGAGGCCGCCGCCGCGGTCGACCGCCTGCTCGACGCGCTCGAGGCCGACGGGCTGCTGTCGAGCGAACGCTTCGCCGAATCGCGCGTTCACGCCCGGCAGGCGCGGTTCGGCAACCTGCGCATCCGCAGCGAGCTCGCGCAGCACGGCGTGTCGATCGACGCCGCCGTCGCGGCCGAGCTCGCCGTCACCGAGATCGACCGCGCGCGCGACGTGCGGCAGCGCCGCTTCGGCGACGACCCGCCGGCCGACGCCGCCGCTCGTGCGGCACAGAACCGCTTCCTCGCCCAGCGCGGCTTCTCGCCCGACGTGATCCATCGCCTCATGCGCACGATCGTGTCCTGACCCCCTCCGCGGCCGGCCGGCCCGGGGTCGCGTGCTACATTCGGCGCCGCTTTTCACGCCTTTCTGCCGGGCGCCACGTTGCCCTCCCCACCAGAGCACGCTCGCGCCGATGAAGATCCACGAATACCAGGGCAAGGAACTCCTTGCCCAGTTCGGCATTCCGGTGCCGCGCGGCTATGCGGCGTTCAGCGAGCGCGAGGCCGTCGAGGCGGCGCAGAAGCTGGGCGGGTCGATCTGGGTGGTGAAGGCGCAGATCCATGCCGGCGGACGCGGCAAGGGCGGCGGCGTCAAGATCGCCAAGTCGGAGGCCGACGTCGCCAAGCTCGCCGGCCAGATCCTCGGCATGCAGCTCAAGACGCACCAGACCGGCCCCGATGGCCAGAAGGTGCGGCGGCTGCTCGTCGAGGAGGGCGCCGACATCCGCAAGGAGTACTACCTCGCCGTCCTCACCGACCGCGCCACGCAGAAGGTGGCGATGATGGGGTCGAGCGAAGGCGGCATGGACATCGAGCAGGTGGCCCACGACACGCCGGAGAAGATCGTCAAGATCTTCATCGACCCGACCGCCGGGTTCGATGCCGCCGAGGGGAAGAAGCTCGCCGACGGCATGGGCGTTCCGGCCGAGGCGCAGGCGCAGGCGGTCGACGTGTTCGGCAAGCTCTACCGCTGCTACATGGAGACCGACGCGTCGCTCGCCGAGATCAACCCGCTGATCCTCGAGGGCGGCAAGGACGGCGGCCCGGAGACGATCAAGGCGCTCGACGCCAAGTTCAACTTCGACTCCAACGCCGTCTTCCGCCACCCCGAGATCGCCGCCTACCGTGACCTCGACGAGGAAGACCCGGCCGAGATCGAGGCGAGCAAGTTCGACCTTGCCTACATCCAGCTCGACGGCGACATCGGCTGCCTCGTCAACGGCGCCGGCCTGGCGATGGCAACGATGGACACGATCAAGCTGTTCGGCGGGTCGCCCGCGAATTTCCTCGACGTCGGCGGCGGCGCCAATGCCGAGAAGGTCACCGAGGCATTCAAGATCATGCTCGGCAACCCGAAGGTGAAGGCGATCCTCGTCAACATCTTCGGCGGCATCATGCGCTGCGACACGATCGCCGAGGGCGTCATCACCGCCTGCAAGGCGACCAACCTGAAGGTGCCGCTCGTGGTGCGCATGAAGGGCACGAACGAGCAGCAGGGCAAGAAGATGCTCGCCGACTCCGGCCTGCCCATCATCAGCGCCGACTCGATGGCCGAGGCCGCCGAGAAGGTCGTCGCGGCGGTGAAGTGAGAACGCAGACATGAGCATCCTCATCGACCGCAACACCCGGGTCATCACGCAGGGCATCACCGGCAAGACCGGCCAGTTCCACACCCGGATGTGCCGCGACTACGCCAACGGCAAGGCGTGCTTCGTGGCCGGCGTGCATCCGAAGAAGGCCGGCGAGGATTTCGAGGGCATCCCGATCTTCGCCACCGTGAAAGCCGCCGCCGCCAAGACCGGCGCCACCGTCAGCGTGATCTACGTGCCGCCGGCCGGCGCCGCCGCCGCGATCCTGGAAGCCGTCGAGGCCGAGCTCGACCTGGCGATCTGCATCACCGAGGGCATCCCCGTCCGCGACATGCTCGAGGTCAGGGCGAAGATGCGCGCGCGCGAGGCGGCCGGCAGGAAGAAGACGCTGCTGCTCGGCCCCAACTGCCCCGGCCTCATCACCCCCGACGAGATCAAGATCGGCATCATGCCGGGCCACATCCACCGAAAGGGCCGAATCGGCATCGTCTCGCGCTCGGGCACGCTGACCTACGAGGCGGTGGCCCAGATCACAGAGGTGGGCCTCGGCCAGTCGAGCGCCGTCGGCATCGGCGGCGACCCGATCAACGGGCTGAAGCACCTCGACATCATGAAGCTCTTCAACGACGACCCTGGCACCGATGCCGTCGTCATGATCGGCGAGATCGGCGGCTCCGACGAGGCCGAGGCCGCACGCTGGTGCAAGGACCATATGAAGAAGCCGATCGTCGGCTTCATCGCCGGTGTGACCGCGCCGCCGGGCAAGCGCATGGGCCACGCCGGCGCGCTGATCTCGGGCGGTGCCGACACGGCCGATGCCAAGCTCGAAGTGATGGAGGCGTGCGGCTTCACCGTCACGCGCAACCCGTCGGAGATGGGGCGGCTGATGAAGGGCCTCGTCTAGCCGGAGGCCCGGCCCGCGCCGAGGCACAATCCGGCGGCCCCCAGACACTTACGCGCCGCTCCGTGCCGACGATGACGCTCGAGTTCCATTGCGCCACCGACACCGGACGGGCGCGCAACAACAACGAGGATTCCGCCGTTGTCGACGAGGCGACCTCGCTTGCCGTCCTCGCCGACGGCATGGGCGGCTACAACGCCGGCGAGGTCGCCAGCGGGATGTGCACCTCGTTCATCAAGACCGAGCTCGGCCGCTGGCTCTCCGAGGCTTCCGACTCCGCCACCGACACCGACGTGCGCCGGGCGATGGACATCTGCGTCGACAACGCCAACCGCGCGATCTTCAACGCCGCCAACTCGAACCCGCAGTACGAGGGCATGGGCACGACGCTGGTCGTCGGCGTGTTCCGCGACAACCGCCTCCTCCTCGGCCACGTCGGCGATTCGCGCTGCTACCGCCTGCGCTCCGGGCGCCTGTCGCAGATCACCCACGACCATTCGCTGCTGCAGGAGCAGATCGACTCCGGCCTCATCACCGCCGAGCAGGCGGCTTTCTCGGCCAACAAGAACCTGGTCACCCGCGCCGTTGGCGTCGAAGACACGGTGCTGCTGGAGACGCACCTGCACGACGTCCAGGCGGGCGATATCTACCTGATGTGCTCCGACGGCCTGTCCGACATGCTCGACGACGACACCGTCGCCGACTTGTTGTTGCAGTGCGACTTACTGCCGGAAGCGGCGAAGACGCTCGTCGACGCCGCAAACGAGGCCGGTGGAAAGGATAATATTTCCGTTGTTCTCGTCCGGGTCAAAGGCCCGGCCGGCGCTGCGCGTTCCTGGTGGCCGTTCCGCCGCTAGCCAGAGCGCCCTTCGCGCCGACACAATAAAGATCTCGAGGTCGCAAGCATGCCCAAGCTGGTTGTATCGCTCGACGGGGTGGTCATCAAGGAAGTCCAGATCACGAAGGACAAGACGACCCTCGGCCGCCGGCCCTACAACGACATCGTCATCGACAACCTCGCCGTCTCCGGCGAGCACGCCGTGCTGCAGATGGTCGGCGCCGACGTCTTCATCGAAGACCTCAACAGCACCAACGGCACCTACATCAATGGCAAGGCCGTCAAGAAGCAGCTGCTCGCGGGCAACGACACGGTCGAGGTCGGCAAGTACAAGATCAAGTTCCTGGTCGACGACAGCGCCGACTACGAGAAGACGATGATCATGAAGCCGGGCCAGATGGCCGGCGCAGCGGGCGGTGCCGGCGGCTACCAGCCGAGCCGTGCCTCCGGCTTCGGCGGGCTCTCGGGCGCCGGCCAGGCGCCTGGTGGCGTCGGCTCGGCGATGCCGTCGGCGGTCGGCCCCGCCACGATCCGCGTCATGAACGGCGCCGCCGCCGGCCGCGAGGTCACCCTCACCAAGGTCGTCACCACCGTCGGCAAGCCTGGCGTGCAGGTCGCGTCGATCACCAAGCGCCCCACCGGCTACGTGCTGGCCCACGTGGAAGGCAGTTCGCGGCCGACCGTGAACAACACGCCGCTGGCGGGCGAGACCGTGGGCCTGAAGAACGGCGACGTGATCGAGCTCGCCGGCACGCAGATGCAGTTCGTGCAGCAGGCGGCGTAAGGCGGTTGGCGGCGCACGTTCCACGAGGCGCGTAGGAAGCTGCCCATGACGGCAATCGAAGCTCAGTTGTTGGAGCGCTTGAAGAAGCTCCCGCCCAGCCGCGTGGCCGAGGTCGCTGACTTCGTCGAGTTCCTGGCGAATCGCGAGGACCGCGTTGCGGCAGCGAAGCGTCTCGGCGACGGCATGACACGTCTCGACGGCCTGAAGTTGCCGGCACTGACCGAGGATGAAGTCGAGGCCGAGGTTCAGGCAGCGCGGCACGATCGACGAACCCGACAAGACGCCTGATCGGTGCGGCTGGTGCTCGACACGAACCTGCTGGTGTCGGGAGTCATTTCCGCTGGGTTGCCGCGCCAACTTGTCGAAGGCGTCAGGACCGGTGAGTTCGAGCTTTGCACGAGCGAGGCGCTGTTGGCTGAGCTTCTCGATGTACTTTCCCGGGCGAAGTTTCACGACCGTCTCTCGCAGGCGGGGCTGGCGCCCACGAGCGTGGTCGACGACCTGCGGCGGCTCGCCATCGTGGTGTCACCAACCAATGTGCCGCGGATCGTGCCGACCGACCCGGACGATGACCATGTACTGGCCGCTGCACTTGCCGGTGAGGCCGATCTGATCGCATCAGGCGACAAGCGCGACCTGTTGCCGCTCGGCAGCTACGAAGGCATCGCGATCGTGACGGCGCGGCAGGCCCTCTCGCAACTTGCCGCCAGACGCTGAATCCATTCACCCGCGTGCTGCTTTTCAGGCCCGCTGGAACAGGCGGCGACCGCGTCGGAAGCCGCGCCGGCGGTATACGAAAAGGCGCCGCAGTACCAGAATCTAGAGATTCTGTGAAGTTCGTAGACGGTTCGGCAACCGTTGCTCAAGCCGCCCTTGTGTCACTTCTCTCAACAGTTCGATCTCGGCCGCAGGGAGAAAGCGAACGGCGATCACCTGGCGAGATTTCGGGCCTTGGCGAACACTTCCTCGGAATCGACTGCGCGGGCGCCTCCCCGGTCGTACTCGGCGAGACGATGTTCGATTTCTGCCTCCCATGCCGCGTCCAGTTCGACGGTCGAAGGCTCGTTCAGCGATTCGAGAAGGCGATCGACGAGGCGCTCGCGGTCTGCCGGAGCCAGTTGCCGGCCTCGCTCGACGAGTTCGCTGACCGCGGCGCACGATCCTTCACTCACCCATCCCGCGTGACGCTTTTCACGCCCGCCCCGCCTCCGCATCTCCCTCCCGCATCCACGGCCACTTTCCGTTCGCCCTTCG
>JBBSPY010000041.1:0-18708 GCA_038258415.1 Burkholderiales bacterium | reverse complement strand
GAGCGCCACGCCAACCTCGTCGCCAGCTTGGCCGAGGCCGTGAAGACGCTCGGCGAACAAGGCGCACACCCCTTCCTGGAGCCGCACCGCTTCGACGACGCCGGCTGGGTCGCCAACCGGTGGTGCGAGGTGCTGCCGCTGCCGGTCGAGGCGAGGCAGCGCATGCTCACGGTCGTCGAGCCGCTGGCCAGGCTCGACGTCATCGAGCAACTCATGCAGACGCGGCACGCCAGCGGCTGACGCCCTGCCGTGCGCGTTTGTGCGGATGCTGCCGGGGCGGCGACGCGCCTAGGATGGGCCGGTCTCGGCCGCGAGGCCGGCCCGTTCACGCGACTCCGGAGTGCCACCATGACCATCCACCGTTTCACCGCGCCGCTGCTCGGCATTGCATTGCTCGCTGGCGCCGCCGGCGCTTCCGCGCAACAGGTCAAGCTCATGACCGGCCCGCAAGGCGGCTCGTGGTATCCGCTCGGCGGCGCCATCGCCAACATCGCCGACAAGCAGGGCATGAGCATGCAGGTCCTGCCCGGCGCGGGCATCGCCAACGTCAAGGGCGTGCAAGGCGGCAAGGCCGACTTCGGCTTCGGCAACTCGATCTCGACCGTCGACGGCGTTGCCGGCCGGGCGCCGTTCGACACGAAGACGGGCAACGTCTGCAACGTCGCCTCCCTCTACCCGCAGTACTTCCAGGTCGTCGCCAACGCCGATGCCGGCATCAACTCGCTCGCCGACCTGAAAGGCAAGCCGGTGGCGCTGCAACCCAAGGGCAACACGGCGGAGTTCATCAGCCAGCAGGCGCTCGAGGTCTACGGAATGAAGCCGGCCGACCTCGGCCGCGTCAGCTACGTCTCCTACACCGACGCCGTCTCGCTGATGAAGGACAACAACGCGCAGGCCTTCACGCTCGGCACCACGGTGCCGGCGTCGTCGATCATGGACCTCGCCTCGGCGCGCGACATCAAGCTCATCTCGATCCCGGACGACAAGTTCCAGGCGATGCGCAAGCTCAACCCGGGCTACACCAAGCTGGTCATCCCGGCCGGCAGCTACCCGAAGCAGACGAAGGACGTGCAGACGATCGGCTACGCGACCCACGTCATCGCCCGCTGCGACCTCGACCCCGACGTCGTCTACAAGGTGCTCAAGGGCATCGTCGATCACAAGGCCGATCTCTCGGCGATCGCCAAGGCGATGGCCGGCACGACGCCGAAGATGATGGCCGAGGACATCGGCGTGCCGATGCACAAGGGGGCCATGCGCTACTACAAGGAGATCGGCGTCCTCTGACCGAGAGGCCCGCATGACTGGGCTGCCGGTCGTCTTCACCCGGCGGCTCGTCACCGCCGTCGCGGTGTCGATGTCGGTGTTCCATCTCTGGGTCGCCTTCGTCGGGCCGCCCGACGCGTACGTCTTCCGCGGCTCGCATGTCGCGTTCGCGCTGGTGCTCGCGTTCCTGCTGCAGCCCGGCCGGCACGGCAACGCCGAGCGCGTCGGCTGGGTCGACGTCGCGCTGCTGGTCGGCGCCGCCGCCGCCGCGCTCTACCCGGGCGCCAGCCTCGGCTACATCCTCAACCGCATCTACTACATCGACGATCCGCGATTCGCCGACTACATCTTCGGTGGCCTGCTGATCGTCTGCATCCTGGAAGCGACACGGCGCGCCACCGGCTGGGCGCTGCCGATCACGGCGATCGTCTTCATGGCCTTCGGGCTGACGTTCGGCCACCAGTCGCCGGGCATCATGCTCGACCAGCTCTACCTCACCACCGAAGGCATCTTCGGCATCCCGCTCTACGTCTCGGCGACGTACGTGATGCTCTTCATCCTGTTCGGCGCCTTCGTCGAGCGCAGCGGCGCCGGCCAGCTCTTCATGGACTTCGCGCTGGCGCTGGCCGGAAGCTCGTCGGGCGGACCTGCCAAGGTCGCGGTCATCACGAGCAGCCTGTTCGGCACGGTGTCGGGCAGTGCCGTCGCCAACGTCATGACGACCGGCACCTTCACGATCCCGCTGATGAAGCGCACCGGCTATCGGCCCGCGTTCGCCGGTGCCGTCGAGGCGGTCGCGTCGACCGGCGGCCAGCTGATGCCGCCGATCATGGGCGCGGCGGCGTTCGTGATGGCCGAGTTCCTCGGCGTCTCCTATCTCACCGTGGCCAGCTTCGCGCTGCTGCCGGCGGTGCTCTACTACGTCGCCGTCTTCATGGCCGTGCACTTCGAGGCCAAGCGGATCGGCCTCGTCGGCGTGCCGAAGGCCGACCTGCCCCGCCTGAGAACCGTGCTGGTCGAGCGCGGTCATCTGTTCCTGCCGCTGGTCGTCATCGTCGCCGTGCTGCTGGCCGGGCGCAGTGCCGCCTTCTCGGCGCTGTGCGGCATCGCCTCGGTGATTCCGACGACGTGGCTGCGCGCCAGCACCCGCCGCACCTTCGGCTGGCGCGCCGTCGTCGAGGCGCTCGAATCGGGCGCGCGCAACACCGTCGTCGTCGCGCTCGCGTGCGCATCGGCCGGCATCGTCATCGGCACCATCACGCTCACGGGCCTCGGCCTCAGCTTCACCGGCGTCGTGCTGACGCTGTCGCAGGACTCGCAGATCCTGGCACTGGTGCTGACCATGCTCGCCGGCATCCTGCTCGGCATGGGGCTGCCGACGACGCCGGCCTACATCGTGCAGGTCGCGCTGCTCGTGCCGGCGCTCGTCAAGCTCGGCGTCAGGGTCGAGGCGGCACACCTGTTCGTCCTCTACTTCGCGGTGCTCTCGGCGATCACGCCACCGGTGGCGATGGCCGTCTACGCCGCCAACGGCCTCTCGCACGCCAAGCTGATGGAGACGAGCTGGGCCGCCGTCAAGCTTGGCCTCACGGGCTACATCATCCCCTTCATGTTCGTCTTTTCGCCCTCCCTGCTGCTGATGGGGAACGTGCCCGACATGGTGCTCGCCACGGTGACGGCGATCGTCGGCGTCACCTGCCTGGCCGGCGGCCTGCACGAGCACTTCTTCTGGGGCCGGGCGCGGTCTTGGGAACGCGCGTTGCTCCTCGTCGCCGCGATCGTCCTGATCGCGCCGGGCTGGCGATCGGACCTGCTCGGAGTCGCCCTGATCGGGCTCGTCGCGGCGAGCCAGCGCATGATCCGCCCCGCGGCGCCGGTCGGCGCCAAGACAATCGCCTGACGACCGAATGAGCATCGCCCTCCACGCCTTCGACACGCCCAACGGCCGCAAGATCAGCGTCGCCCTCGAGGAGATGGGCCTCGCCTATGACGTGCACGTCGTCGACATCACCCAAGGCGAGCAGCACCACGCCGACTTCGTCGCCCTCAGCCCGAACCACAAGATTCCGGCCATCCTCGATCCCGACGGCCCGGGCGGCAAGCCGATCGGCGTATTCGAATCGGGCGCCATCCTGATCTACCTCGCCGAGAAGACCGGCCGCTTCCTTCCGGTCGCGCCGCGTGCCCGGGTCGCCGCGCTCGAGTGGCTGATGTTCCAGATGGGCGGCTTCGGCCCGATGCCAGGGCAGGTGCATCACTTCATCGCCTTGAAGGACGAGGCCGAACGCCGCTACGGCCTCGAGCGCTACATGAAGGAGACGCGGCGCCTGTACGAGGTGATGGATGCGCGCCTCGGGGCGCACCCCTTCTTCGCTGGCGACGACCTGTCCATCGCCGACTTCGCGATCGTCGGCTGGGCCTGGCGGCACGAGCGACACCAGGTCGACCTCGCCGACTTTCCGAACGTCAGGCGGTGGTACGAGCAGGTGATGGCGCGGCCGGCGGTGCAGCGCGGCTTCGCCGTGGCGCTGCGCCGTTAGGCGGACACGGCGCGGGTGGCCTCAGACGAAGCGCCTGCGCAACGGCGCCGGCAGCCCGAGCGCGAGTGCGTCGTCGACCCCGAACCAGCGGCTGCGCGGCCAGGTTGCCGCGATCGCGTCCGCGGCCCTGGCCGAGGTGCGCGCCGGCAGCACGTGACGCACCGGCTGCAAGCGCCACTCGAGGTGGGTCAGCACGTGGACGAACGGAAGCTCGACGTCGGCCCGCCCGGGCCACGCTGCCGACACGGCCTCGAGCGCGGCCGTGCTCTCGAATTCCGGCAGGCTCCAGAGGCCGGCCCAGATGCCATTGGGGTCTCGCCGGACGAGCAGGAGGCGATCGCGCCAGCGCAGGTCGAGCCAGACGGTCTCGCGCACGCTGCGCGCGGTGCGGCGCGTCTTGACCGGATAACGCTCCTGCGTGCCCGACGCGGCGGCCCTGCAGCGGTCGCGCACGGGGCAGATCGGACATCGCGGCGAACGCGGCAGGCACACCGTCGCGCCGAGGTCCATGAGGCCCTGCGTGTAGGCGCCGACGTCGCGCTCGGGCAGCAGTGCCGTCGCCTCGTCCCACAGCGCCGAGACGGCCGACGGCCGCGCCAGGTCGGCATCGAACGCGAGCACGCGCGCGAGCACCCGCTTGACGTTGCCGTCGAGGATGGCGACGCGTTCGCCGAACGAGAACGCGGCGATCGCGGCGGCCGTCGAGCGGCCGATGCCGGGGAGCGTGACGAGCGCCTCGCTCGTCGCCGGAAAGCGGCCGCCGTGGTCGGCCACGATCCGTTTCGCCGCAGCGTGCAGGTTGCGGGCGCGGCTGTAGTAGCCCAGACCGCTCCACAGCGCGAGCACGTCGTCGAGCGGTGCCGCGGCGAGCGAGGCGATATCGGGCAAGCGGGCGAGGAAGCGTTCGAAATACGGCAGCGCCGTGGCCACCTGCGTCTGCTGGAGCATCACCTCGGACAGCCACACCCGGTACGGGTCGCGCCTGGCGTCGGTGCCCTCGCGTTGCCACGGCAGGTGGTGGCGGCCGTGCGACCGCTGCCAGTCGACGACACGCCCGCCGAAGCCTGCTTCGGCCGCAGTCGGTGCGGCCGGCCGGTGACGCGTCAAGCGCGGCGTTGCAAACCGGCGGCTTCGACCGCCTCGACGGGCTCTGCCGGCGTATCACCGTCGAGATCGTCGAACAGCGGCACGTCCATCTTGACGAGCGAGCCGTCGGTTGCCATCGGCGCTTCGAGCGCATGCGCGCGCAGCCGCTCGATGAGCTCGGCGGCGCGCGACTGGAACTGGACCAGGCGATCGTCCTGGACCTCGATCTCGCCGATGCGCGCCTCGAGCTCGCCCGACGCCGACTGGATCTTCTCGAGCGACTCGGTGCGCCGGCGAAACGCCTTGCGTCGCTCGCGCAACTGCGAATCCACCTGCGCCGAGATCGCCTTGTTCCACAGCTCGAGCTCGCTCGACGCGTTCTCGAACACGACGCGCAGCTTCGAGATCAGCATCCGACGGAACTGCTCCATGAACTTCGGCTGCGCCAGGCGCAGCGCCAGCGTCAGACCGAGGTACTGGACGTAATTGCTCTCGATCAGCTGCAGTTCGCCCGAGAAGCGGTCGAAGTCGAGCGGCTTTCCGACGGTGAGGCTGAAGCCGTACTCGGCGTTGAGCTTGGCGAACGAGGCGCTCAGCATCTCGCGGATCTCGCCGTTGCGGCGGTGCGCGGCGGCGAGCAGCGCGCGCAGCCGCTCGCACAGGTCGAGAAAGGCCTTTCTCGCGCCGAACGCCAGGAACGAGGACGACATCTGCGCCTGCATCTCGGCGACCTCGTCGCGGACGCGGTCCGACGAGATGTCGTGGAGCATGTCCTTGAGCATGCGGCCGTGCACGGCTCGCATCGCCTGCAGCAGCGTCGTGCAGCCCTCGAACTCGGTCGTCTCGGCCTCGACGCGCTTGAGCATCAGGCGGACCTTGGCCGTGTTCTTGCCCCGCAGACCGCGCAGCTCGAGCGTCTGCTCGGCGAGCTGGCGGCGTTGGTCGGAGACGCGCCGGCCGAGCTGATGGTCGAGATGCTGCGCGGCGTCGGAGACGACGTGCTCGAGCACCTGCCGGCGCTGCGGCAGGAGCTGCGCGCCGAGCGCGAGCTCGAGCGCCGGCAGCCGGCTGCCGACGAGGCCGGCATCGTCACCCGACACGCGGGCCGCGAGCGCCTGACGCGCGGACAGCGGAAACACGCGCTCGGGCGCGACGCCGAGCGTGCGCGCCGTGTCGCGCTGCTGGGCGACGATGTGCGTCTCGACCTGGGCGCGCGTGGCCAGCGGGTCGGCGAGCGCGTCGATCTTGTTGAGGACGACGAAGCGCGTCGGCGCGTGCGCCCCGAGGTGATCGCGCCAGATCGCCAGGTCCGACTTGGTGACGCCGGTGTCGGCGCCGAGGATGAAGACGGTGGCGTGCGCCGTCGGCAGCAGCGAGAGCGTCAGCTCGGGCTCGGCGCCGATGGCGTTGAGCCCCGGCGTGTCGAGCACCACGAGACCCTGCTGCAGCAGCGGGTGCGGGTAGTTGATGAGGGCGTGGCGCCAGGCCGGCACCTCGACCCTGCCGGAGTCGTCGCGCGGCGGGTTGTCCTCGGGACGTTCGTCGTCCCAGAATCCGAGCGCGCGCGCCTTCTCCTCGCTGACGAACTCGGTCTGCGTCACCTCGACGAGGGAGCGGGCGAGCTGTTCGGGATCGTGCGTGTCGAGCTCGATGCGACGCCAGGCGCGCGGCTGGTGGCGCAGTTCGCCGAGCGCGAGCCCTTCGAGCCGGGTCTCGATCGGCAGCAGCAGCAGCGACGGCGGCTCGCCTTCGCTCCAGCCGAGCTCGACCGGGCACATCGTCGTGCGGCCCGGCGTCGCCGGCAGGATGCGACGGCCGGTGTCGGCGAAGAAGATGGCGTTGATGAGCTCCGACTTGCCGCGTGAGAACTCGGCCACGAAGGCGACGACGAGCTTCTCGTTGCCGAGCCGGTCGCGCAGCGCCATGATCTGGTCGCCGATCGCGCCCTCGGCGATGTCGTTTTCGCCAAGGTAGCGGGCGACCTCGTCGAGCCGTTCGGAGAGCGACGCGCGCCATTCGCCGAGCGCGTCGAGGCTGTTGGCGAACGACGGCGTCATGAGGCGGCTTGGCGTAGCACAGGCATGCTCGAATCATGGTAGCCGAGCGGGGCCGGATCACGAGGTGCCGAAACGTTTGCTCACCGGCCGGATGCGCCGTTTCGCACGACGGGCGGCGCAGCGGGGCCCTTGATGTGGTTCTAGCGCCGCTGGCAACCCGGGCAGAAGAACGTCGACCTGCCGCCCTGGACGATGCGCCGAACGACCTGGCCGCATCGCACGCATGCCTGCCCGGCGCGGCCATAGACGCGCGCCTCGAGCTGGAAGGCGCCGGCGGCACCGTGCGCGTCGCGGAAGTCGCGCAGCGTCGAGCCGCCCGCCTCGACGGCGCGCGACAGCGTCTCGCGCACCGCCGTCGCGAGGGCCGCAGCGCGCGGGCGCGAGATGCGGTCGCTGCGGGTGCGCGGGTCGATCGCCGCTGCGAACAATGCCTCGCAGGCGTAGATGTTGCCGGCGCCGACGACGATGTCGCCGCCGAGCAGTGCCTGCTTGACGGCGACGCGGCGTCGCCTGAGCCCCTGATGACGATGCGCGCCGTCGAAAGCCGGATCGAAGGGCTCGAGGCCGAGCCGTCGGAGGAGTTTCTCGGCGTCGCCCTCGGTGAGAGACGGCGACCAGACGACCGCGCCGAAGCGCCGCGGGTCGGTGAGTCGCAGCGTGCCGCGGCTCGTGACGAGGTCGAAATGGTCGTGCGCGCCGGGCTCGTCCACCCGCTCGGCGAATGCCAGCGACCCCGACATGCCCAGGTGCATCAACAGACCGCCGCGGTCGAGGGCGAGCCACAGGTACTTGCCGCGCCGGGTGACGCCACCCACCCGTTGGCCGACGAGCGTCTGCGATGCGACGCCGAGCGGCCAGCGCAGCGGCTTGCCCAGGCGGACGCCGGTGACCTCGGCGCCGCGGATCCGGTCGGCGAAGCTCAGGCGGGTGACCTCGACTTCCGGAAGCTCGGGCATACGCGAAACGGCACGGAACGGCTGGAAAGCGGGCGATTATCACGAGCGAACCCAGGTTTCGAAGCCCGCCGACGCCGAACCGGGAGAGGCCCCTAGAATGCTTTTTCGTCAGAGGAGTCGCGATGTCGGCGCTACGCAAGTTCGCACCTTGGCGCCGCTGGTCGCGCCGCACAGCGGCCCGCGCGGCCGTGGTTTTCGCCGCGTCCCTTGCGGCGTCGCTTCCGGCCAGCGCGCAGAGCCGCCCGGCGCAGGATGCACCGGCGCGGCAGGCTGCCGAGGGCGACGCCCCGATCATCGGTTCACAGCTCGATGCGCAGCTCTTCTACGAGTTGCTCGTCGGCGAGATCGAGCTGCGCGAGGGCGACAGCGGCACCGCGTATCGGCTTCTTCTCGACGCCGCCAGGCGCACCTCGAACGAGACGCTGTTCAAGCGCGCCACCGACGTCGCGCTGCAAGCCCGCGCCGGCGAGCAGGCGCTCGACGCGGTCGTCGCCTGGCGCAAGGCGGTGCCGGAGTCGACCGACGCGATGCGCTACCAGGTCCAGCTCCTCGTTGCCCTCAATCGGGTCGGCGAGACCGAAGAGCCGCTGGTGGCGCTGCTGAAGGGCTCGCCCAAGCCGACGCTGCCCGGGCTGATCGATGCGGTGCCGAGGCTGCTTGCGCGCAGCGCCGACCGTGCCGCCGCCGCGTCGGTGGTCGAGAAGACCATGCAGCCGTTCCTCGACGACGGCGACACGCGCGTCGCCGCGCTCGTCGCCGTCGGCCGCGGCTGGCTGGGCGCCGGCGAGCCAGCCAAGGCGCTCGACCACGCGCAGCGCGCGGCGGCGCTCGACCCCGCAGCCGATGGACCCGCGCTGCTCGCGCTCGAGATGCTGCGCACCACACCGGCTGCCGAGGGCATCGTTCGTGCACGCGTCGCCGCGGCGCCCGCGAACCCGGCGCTGCGGCTCCTCTACGTTCGCACGCTCGCCTCGGCCCAGCGTCTCGCCGACGCAGCCACGGAGGCTCGCGCCATCACCGCGGCATCGCCCGACCTCGCGCCGCCTTGGTTGACCCTCGGCGCCATCGAACTGGAGTTGAAGCACCCCAGGGAGGCCACGGTCGCGCTGCAGGCGTACGCGAAACTCGTCGAAGGCGGTGCGGCGGTGACGCTCGACGCGGCCGGGGGCGAGGGCGACGAGGCCCCGGCATCGGCGAGCAACGCCCTCACGCAGGCTTGGCTGCTGCTTGCGCAAGCCGCCGAGCAGCAGCGTGACTTCGCCGGCGCCGAGGCGTGGCTGGCGAAAATCGACAACACTGCGAGCGCGCTCGAGGTGCAGACCCGGCGCGCGTCCCTGCTGGCCAAGCAGGGACGCCTTGCCGAAGGACGCGCGCTGATCCGACGCGCACCCGAACAGACCGCCGCCGACGCGCGCGCCAAGGTTCTCGCCGAAGCACAGCTGCTGCGCGAGGCGAAACAATGGTCGGAGCTGGCCGGGCTGCTCGGGCGAGCCAACGAGCGCTGGCCCGACGATGCCGACCTTGTCTACGAGCACGCCATGGCCGAGGAGAAGCTCGACCGCGTGGACACCATGGAGACGCTCCTTCGCAAGGTGATCGCGCTCAAGCCCGACAACGCCAACGCCTACAACGCGCTCGGCTATTCACTGGCCGAGCGCAAGGTGCGGCTCGGCGAGGCGCGCGACCTGATCCGCAAGGCCCTCGAACTGAGCCCGAACGAGCCGTTCATCACCGACAGTCTCGGCTGGGTCGAGTACCGCCTCGGCAACCGCGACGAGGCGATACGACTGCTGCGAACGGCCTACCAGGCGCGCCCCGACACCGAGATCGGTGCCCACCTGGGCGAGGTGCTGTGGACGGACGGCCGGACCGACGAAGCGCGCAAGGTGTGGCGCGAGGCGCGCTCGCGCGACGCCGCCAACGACGTGCTCGTCGAGACCCTCGCCCGCCTGCGCGTCGACCTGTGACAACCGCCCCGCGGGGCGCCGGCGCGACGGCCGTTGCAGCCTGGGCCCTGGCCGCGGCACTCGCCGGCTGCGCCAATCTCGCGCCGCACGAGCCCGCGCCCGCGGGCGACACGATCTCGGGCCGTCTCGCGTTGCGCGTGGACTCGACCGGGCGCGATCCGGTTCGCGCCGTGGCGGCCGCCGTTGAATTGCGCGGCAGCCCGGAGGACGGCGTGCTCGCGCTCAGCACGCCGCTCGGCAGCACGCTCGGCCAGGCGCGCTGGCGCCCGGGCAGCGTGACGCTCGCGACGCCACGGGAGACGCGCCGCTACGCCGACCTCGCCGACATGACGCGCGACGTGCTCGGCGAGAGCGTGCCGATCGAGGCGTGGTTCGACTGGCTGCGCGGGCGGCCGTGGCCGGGTGCGCCGAGTGCGGTCGAGGCGGGCGGCTTCACCCAGCTCGGCTGGTCGGTCGACGTGTCGGCGATCGGCGACGGCAGCGTCGTCGCCACGCGAACGTCACCGCCGCCCAGGGTGATCGCGCGCGTTCGCCTCGACGCGAACTGAGCGGCGGCGGCGGATCCATGTCGCTGCGATCGCTCGTCGACCTGCCGGCGCCGGCCAAGCTCAACCTCGACCTGCGCATCGTCGGCCGCCGTGCCGACGGCTATCACCTCCTCGTCTCGCGCATGGTGCCGATCGACTGGTGCGACACGCTGCACGTCGAACGACGCGAAGACGGCATCCTCGCCCGCCACGACCTCGGCGACCCTCTGCCCGCCGACGACCTCTGCCTGCGCGCGGCGCGCGCGCTGCGCTCCGCAGCCGGCGACCTTGCCCTCGGCGCCGACATCTCCATCGAGAAGCGCGTGCCGTCCGGAGCAGGTCTCGGCGGCGGCAGCTCCGATGCCGCGACCGTGCTGCTGGCGCTGACCCGGCTCTGGTCGCTCGACGTCGCGCCCGAACGCCTGCTCGCCATCGCCGCGTCGCTCGGCGCCGACGTCCCGTTCTTCCTCGGCGACGGCCCGGCGCTCGTCACCGGCACCGGCGACGCCTGCACCCCGATGCCGCACGCTCCCGCGACGTTTGCCGTCGTCAAGCCGTCGCCCGGACTGGAAACGCGGGCGGTCTTCGCTGCGGCCGCTGCTAGAATCGCGGGTTTTTCCGACGGTGGCGCGCAAGCGCGACCGAGAGAAAACAGCGAGCCGGAAACGTCTGATCCCGACGGTGGCAACGATCTCCAGGCAGCCGCCGAGGAGCTCTGCCCCGACGTGACGCGAGCGCTGGCCCTGCTTCGCACCGCCTACGGCACGAGCCGGATGACGGGTTCGGGAAGCGCGGTCTACGCCCGTGTCCCGGACGGCCCGGCGGCACCGGTGGCACTGCCGCCGTTGCCGCCGGGCTGGCAAGGCAGGGTGTGCCGCTCGCTGGCCGCGCATCCGCTCTCGGGCTGGGCACGGCGCTAGGTTGTCGGGTTCGCCGCCGCGAGGCGACGGATCCGCGTAGGGGAGTCGCCAAGTTGGTCAAGGCATCGGATTTTGATTCCGACATGCGAGGGTTCGAGTCCTTCCTCCCCTGCCAAACCCTTCGAGGACCTGTGGTCTGAAACAGCGCGAACCGCGCCACACGCCGTGCTCTTCAACACCGTCCTCTTCACCGGAAACGCGAACCCCTCGCTCGCGTTGGCGATCGCCGAGCATCTCTCGATCGGGCTCGGCAAGGCCAAGGTCGGCCGCTTCTCCGACGGCGAGGTCGACGTCGAGATCGAGCAGAACGTGCGCGCCCGCGACATCTTCGTCGTCCAGTCGACCTGCGCGCCGACCAACGAGAACCTGATGGAGCTCTGCATCATGGTCGATGCCCTGAAGCGCGCCTCGGCGCGCCGGGTGACGGCCGTGATCCCCTACTTCGGCTACGCGCGCCAAGACCGTCGGCCGCGCTCGACGCGGGTGCCGATCTCGGCCCGCGTCGTCGCCAACCTGCTCGAGGCGGTCGGCGTCGAGCGGCTGCTGACGATGGACCTGCACGCCGACCAGATCCAGGGCTTCTTCAACATCCCGGTCGACAACATCTATGCGTCGCCGGTGCTGCTCTCCGACCTGCAGAGCAAGCGCTACGACGACCTCGTCGTCGTCTCGCCCGACGTGGGCGGCGTCGTCCGCGCCCGCGCGCTCGCCAAGCAGGCCGGGTGCGACCTCGCCATCATCGACAAGCGGCGACCGAAGGCCAATATCTCCGAAGTGATGCACGTCATCGGCGACATCGAGGGCCGCAACTGCGTGATCATGGACGACATGATCGACACGGCCGGCACGCTCGTGAAGGCGGCTGACGTGCTCAAGGAGCGCGGCGCGAAGAAGGTCTACGCGTATTGCACGCACGCGGTCTTCTCGGGCCCGGCGATCGAGCGCATCCACGAGTCGAAGCTCGACGAGGTCGTCGTCACCGACACCATTCCGCTCGGCGCCGCGGGCGAGGCTTGCGCCAAGGTGCGACAGCTGTCCGTGGCGTTCCTCTTCGCCGAGACGATCCGGCGCATCTCCGACGGCGAGTCGGTCACGTCGCTCTTCGCGGAGCAGAACAACAATTTCTAGTTCCGGGGCCTCGCCCCGTTGTCCCGAGGAGCCTGGTCGCGGGCCCTCATCTTTGGAGTCGACATGAATTTCACCGCTTACGAGCGCACGTTGCAGGGGACCGGAGCGAGCCGCCGCCTGCGCAATGCGCAAAAAGTACCCGGGATCGTCTATGGGGCCGGCGCGCCGGCCATGATCGAGCTCGACCACAACGCCCTCTTCTTCGCGCTGAAGAAGGAGGCGTTCCACTCGTCGCTGCTCGACATGGAGCTCGCCGGCAAGACCGAACAGGTGCTGCTGCGCGACTTCCAGATGCATCCGTTCAAGCCGATCGTGCTGCACATCGACTTCCAGCGCGTCGACGATTCGACCCGCATCACGAAGTACGTGCCGCTGCACTTCACGGGCGAAGAGAACTCGCCCGCCGTGAAGACCGATGCCTGCGTCGTCAACCACGTGATGACGGAACTGCGAATCCAGTGCCTGGCGTCGCAGCTGCCCGAGTTCATTTCCGTGGACCTTTCGGAGCTGACCAAGGGCCAGTCGCTGCACCTGTCCGACGTCAAGCTCGAGCGTGGCATCAAGGCGGTGACGCATGGCAAGCCGAACCCGGTGATCGTGTCGGCCAACGTGCAGGCGGCCGAGGAAGAGGATCCGGCCGCAGTGGCTCCGGTCGTGGTGGTCCCGGCGGCGGAGAAAGCGAAGCCGAAGAAGACAGAGAAGCAGAACAAGAAGTAGCACGCGCTCGGGAGGACGACTCCCGGACCGACGTCGAGGCCCCGCCACGCGGGGCCTTTTTTTATGGCGGATCGTCCGACGAGGCGCGCTCCACGAAGGCGTCCAGGATCGCGCAGGCCCGCCCGCTGTCGCCGGCACACATCCGCCTAAGACCGGCGAGCTCGGCGTGTAGGCCCTGCAGCGCGCAGATGCGCTGCTCCACCAGCGCGATCTTCCGGTCGAGCAGCTCGTCGACCAGCTCGCACGACTCGACCGGTCGCGCAGCAAACGTCAGCAGTTGCCTCACTTCGGCAAGCGGCATGTCCAGAGCGCGGCAGTAGCGGACGAAGCGAAGCCGTGACAGGTGCTTGGCTCCGTAGTTCCGGTACCCCGACGGCTCCCGGGGCGGCTCCGGCAGGAGCCCTTCGCGCTCGTAGTGCCGCACGGTCTGCACGTCGCAGCCCGCGCGTGCCGCCATTTCACCGATCTTCACGACAAGCCCTTGACTCTGTACCCGGTACGGGGTTTCAAATCATCCCATGTTCCACTTCGGCCCGATCGATGTCCGCGCACTGCTGTCCTCCTGCCCTTTCCAACGGACCGCCACCCGACTCCCGGCATCGCACGGTGCTCTGGGTGGCGCTGCTGCTGAACGCGACGATGTTCGTCGTCGAGCTCGGTGCGTCGTGGTCCTCCGCCTCGGTGTCGTTGCTGGCGGACTCCATCGACTTCTTCGGCGATGCCGGGAACTACGCGTTGAGCCTGGCCGTCTTCGGGAGCAGCCTCGCGACGCGCGCCCGCGCCGCGGTCTTCAAGGCAGTCTGCATGGCTGCGTTCGGCCTGTTCGTCGTCGCGCGAGCTGGGCTCGGCGTCGGTCTCGGCCACGTGCCGGAGGCGGCCACGATGGGGTGGGTCGGCAGTGCGGCCCTGCTGGTGAACGCCGGGGTCGCCGTGGCGCTGTACCGGTTCCGGAGCGCCGACGCGAACCTCCGCTCGGCCTGGATCTGCTCGCGCAACGACGTCTTCGGCAACCTCGCCGTCCTCCTCGCGGCCCTCGGCGTCTTCGGAACGGGCACCGCGTGGCCGGACTTGCTGGTCGCCGCCATCATGGGTGTCCTCGCGCTCACAGGGGCGAGGTCCGTGCTCCGACAGGCCCGCGCCGAGTTGCGTGCGACTGCCGCGCAGCGGTACGCGCCGGTTGCGGGCGACCAGTCGGTCAGGTGACCCGTCGCGCACGCTACGGCGCGCCATGACCGGCTTCCCCCGGGCGGACGAACCGCTCGGGAGGACCACCGAACCCCGCCACGGCGGGGCTTTTTCATGGGCGGACGGGTTCGATAATCGATCGCATGATCAAGCTGATCGCGGGCCTCGGGAACCCCGGCTTCGAATACGAGCGCACGCGCCACAACGCGGGCTTCTGGTTCGTCGATGCGCTGGCGCGCGACCTCAAGGTGTCGCTCGTGCCGGAACGCAGCTATTTCGGACTCGTGGCGCGCGCGGCGTTCGGCGGCCGACCGCTCTGGCTGCTCGAGCCGACGACCTTCATGAATGTCTCCGGCAAGTCGGTCGCGGCGCTGGCGCGCTTCTTCAAGATCGCGCCGGAGGAGATCCTCGTCGCGCACGACGAACTCGATCTGCCGACCGGACAGGTCAAGCTCAAGCTCGGCGGCTCGCACGCCGGACACAACGGCCTGAAGGACATCCAGGCACAACTCGGCGACGCCGGGTTCTGGCGCCTGCGTCTGGGCATCGGCCATCCAGGCGTGCGCGCCGAGGTGATCGACTACGTGCTGAGGAAGCCGCCGTCCGATCAGCGCGACGGCATCGATGCCGCCATCGCGCAGGCCCTGGCCGGTCTCGACCCCCTGCTGGCGGGCGACGCCGAGAAGGCGACGATGCGCATCAACGCCCGGCCTCCGAAGGCCAAGCCCGAACCCAAGTCCAACCCGGCGTCGACGCCACCACCGTTCGGAGAAGCGCCATGAAGACGACCCCCGTGCGAGCCGCGCTGGTCGCGGCAATGACTTTCCTGGCCGTCGCGCCTGCCTGCGCATCGGCCGCTTCCGCCTACCGCTGCGGCAGTGCCTACTCGGACCAGCCGTGCGCCGGCGGACGACCTGTCGCACTGACCGACACGACCCCGACCGTGGCCGACGCCGCACGTGCCCAGGCCGCCAACGAACGCGACGAGCGCCACGCCGACCGCCTGCAGCGCACACGCCTCCACGCGCAGGCGCATCAACGGCCGCCGCTCGCCGGCTCGCTCGGCCCCGCCGCCAAGCCTGCCGCCTCCGCGCCGACGCTCCCGAAGAAGAAGAAGGCGAAGGGAAAGATCCGCATCGTCGACCGCGACGATTTCACCGCGACGACGCCTCGGCCCGTGAAGGCGTCCGGGGCCGGGCGGAGGTCGGCGTCGGATGCGCCGTTGACGCCTGCGTCGGCAACGCCGCGCTGAGGGATCAGCCCGCGCCCTGCAGCCGCTCGAAGCGCGCCCACAGCACGCCGCGCGACTCGACCCGCAACGGATCCTTCGGGATGCACGCCACCGGGCACACCTCGACGCACTGCGGCACATCGAAATGGCCGACGCACTCGGTGCATCGCTCCGGATCGATGACGTAGATCGTCTCGCCCATCGAGATCGCGTCGTTCGGGCACTCGGGCTCGCAGACGTCGCAGTTGATGCACTCGTCGGTGATCAGCAGCGCCATCGTGATGACCTCACTCAGCGGCACGCTTCACGCGGTCGCGCAGTCGGTCGAGCACCAGCGGAGACACGAACTTCGACACGTCGCCGTGAAGGCTGGCGATCTCGCGCACGAACGTCCCGGAGACGAACTGGAACTGGTCGCTCGGCGTCAGGAACACGGTCTCGACGTCGGGCATCAGCTGCCGGTTCATGCCGGCCATCTGGAATTCGTACTCGAAGTCGCTCACCGCACGCAGGCCGCGCACGACCACCTTGCCGTTGTGCTCGACGACGAAGTCGCGCAGCAGGCCGCGAAACGCCATCACCTCGACGTTCGGATGCTGCACCGACAGCTCGGTCGCGATCTGCAGCCGCTCGGCGATCGAGAACATCGTGCGCTTGTGGTGACCAGCCGCGACGGCGACGATCAGACGCTCGAACAGGCGACTGGCGCGGCGCATCAGGTCCTCGTGGCCGAGCGTCATCGGGTCGAAGGTGCCGGGGTAGACGGCGGTCAGGCGGGTCGCGGATGTCACGTCGATCTCCCGGGCGTCTCGGACGGGCGCGCAGTTTAGTCTCCGGATTCGATTTCGGGCACCGCGACACGCCTGAGCAGGTGGAAGCAGACCGCGCCGGCGCGACCGCTGTGCAGCAGCGCGAGGCGCGCGTCGATCGGTGCGGCGAGCGGCGAGCCCGACTCGGCATAGACCCAGCCGCCGACGACGACCGCCTCGGCGGCCGCGGCGATCGCCGGCCCGAGCGAGCCGGCATCGTAGGGCGGGTCGACGAAGACGAGGTCGAACGACGCCGGCGGCGCACGCCGCAGCCACGCCAGCGCGTCGCTGCGCTCGACGCGCACCACCGCCTCTGCCTTCAGGCGCACGCGCGACTGCTGCAGCCGGTCGACGACACGCGCTTCGCGCTCGACGAGCACGACGTCGGTCGCGCCGCGCGACGCCGCCTCGAAGCCGAGCGCACCGGTGCCGGCCCAGGCGTCGACGACGCGCCAGCCGGCGAGGTCCTGGCCGAGCCAGTTGAAGACCGTCTCGCGGACGCGGTCCGGCGTGGGCCGCAGGCCGGGCGAGTCGACCACCGGAAGCCGCGTGCGCTTCCACATCCCGCCGACGATGCGGACCTCGCGCCGCGGCAACCGATGCACGGGTGCGGTCATAACCGCACCGCGATCCCCTCGCGTGCGAGCCGCTCCTTCGCCTCGCGGACCGAAAACGTGCCGAAGTGGAAGATGCTGGCGGCGAGCACCGCGTCGGCGCCGCCGATGCGGATGCCGTCGACAAGGTGGTCGAGCGCGCCCACGCCGCCCGATGCGACCACGGGCACCGGCACCGCGTCGGTCACCGCGCGGGTGAGGTCGAGGTCGAAGCCGATCTTCGTGCCGTCGCGGTCCATGCTGGTCAGCAGGATCTCGCCGGCGCCGGCCTCGGCCATCGTGCGCGCCCAGGCGACGGCGTCGAGCCCCGTGTCGCGACGCCCGCCGTGAGTGAAGACGCTCCAACCGGTTTCGCCTTCCCCCGAGCGCCGCCGCGCGTCGATCGCCACGACGATGCACTGCGCGCCGTACTTCGCCGACGCGTCGCGGATCACCTGCGGGTCGGCGACGGCGGCGGAGTTGAAGCTCACCTTGTCGGCGCCGGCGTTCAGGAGCCGCCGCACATCGGCCACCGACCGCACGCCGCCGCCGACGGTGAGCGGGATGAACACCTGAGACGCGACCGCTTCGATGATCGGCAGGATGAGGTCCCGGCTGTCACTCGTCGCGGTGATGTCGAGGAAGGTGAGCTCGTCGGCGCCCTGCTCGTTGTAGCGCGCGGCGATCTCGACCGGGTCGCCCGCGTCGCGCAGCTCGACGAAGTTGACGCCCTTGACGACCCGCCCGGCGGTGACGTCGAGGCAGGGAATGATCCGTTTGGCGAGCAAGAAATCAGTCTGCCGACGACAGTTCGTCGGCACGGGCCTGCGCGGCCGTGAAGTCCAGGTCGCCGCTGTAGATCGCACGGCCGCAGATCACGCCCTCGATGCCGACGTCGGCCACGGCGCAGAGCTTCTCGATGTCGGCGATCGACGACAGCCCGCCCGAGGCGAACACCGGGATCGTGAGCTGCTCGGCGAGACGCACCGTGGCTTCGATGTTCACGCCGCTGAGCATCCCGTCGCGCCCGATGTCGGTGTAGACGATGCCCAGGGCGCCCATGGCCTCGAACTTCTTCGCCAGGTCGAGCACCTCGTGGCCGGTGAGCTTGCTCCAGCCGTCGGTGGCGACCTTGCCGTCCTTCGCATCGAGGCCGACGATGATGTGGCCGCCGAAGGCGGAGCACGCGTCGCGCATGAAGCCGGGGTTCTTTACCGCGGCGGTGCCGATGATGATGTAGGAGAGCCCGTCGTCGAGGTAGCGCTCGATCGTGTCGAGGTCGCGTATGCCACCACCGAGCTGCACCGGGATCTCGTCGCCCACCTCGGCGAGGATCGCCTTCACCGCGGCCTCGTTGACCGGCTTGCCGGCGAACGCGCCGTTGAGGTCGACGAGGTGGAGGCGCCGCGCGCCGGCGTCGAGCCAGCGGCGAGCCATGGCGGCCGGGTCTTCGCCGAAGACGGTGGCGTCGCGCATGTCGCCCTGCTTCAGGCGGACGCAATGGCCGTCTTTCAGATCGATCGCGGGGACGAGGAGCATGAACGGGATGGACCGGTCGGGACGCGCCGGAGCGCGCGTCAGGGATTCCAGTGCAGGAAGTTGTCGTAGAGGGCCAGACCGAACGCTGCGCTTTTTTCCGGGTGGAACTGGGTCGCGAAAATGTTATCGCGGCCGAGTGCGGAGGTAAAGCGGGTGCCGTACGTGGTTTCGCCGAGGCTGTTCTCGG
>JBBSPY010000040.1:0-19007 GCA_038258415.1 Burkholderiales bacterium | reverse complement strand
GAGCGAGGTGAACTCGGGCACGTCGTTCGCGCGCGCCCTCGGCAGTGCACCGCGCGAGTTCGACGACGTGTACCGAGGCGTCGTCGCGGCGGGCGAGCAGAGCGGCGCGCTCGGCCAGGTGCTCGAGCGGCTGGCCGATGACCTCGAGGCGCGCCAGGAGCTCAAGGGACGCCTGATCGGCGCGACGCTCTATCCGGCGATCGTCTCGTGCATCGCCTTCGCGATCGTCATCTTCCTCGTCACCTACGTCGTGCCGCAGGTCGCGACCGTGTTCACCAGTTCGAAGCGGGCACTGCCGGCACTGACGATCGCGATGATGGGCATCAGCGGCTTCCTGCGCAGCTGGGGCTGGCTCGTCGTCATCGCCATGGCGGCCGGCGTCGGCGCACTGCTGTTCGCGCTGCGCAATGAATCGTTTCGCGAGCGCTTCGACGCCGGCTGGCTCGAGCTGCCGCTGATCGGCCGTCTTTCGCGCGGCTACAACGCGGCGCGTTTCGCCGGCACGCTGGCGATGCTCGCCGGCGCCGGCGTGCCGATCCTCAAGGCCCTGCAGGCGGCCGCCGAAACGCTGTCGAACCGGGCCATGCGCGCCGACGCCATGGACGCGCTGACGCAGGTTCGCGAAGGCGCTCCGCTCGCATCCGCCCTCGCGGGCAAGAAGCGCTTTCCGGGCATCGTCGCGATGTTCGCGCGCCTCGGCGAGCAAACCGGCAAGCTGCCCGAGATGCTCGATCGAGCCGCCCGCCAGCTCGCCGCCGAGGTGCAGCGTCGCGCCCTGCAGGTCGCGACCATCCTCGAGCCGCTGCTCATCGTCGGCATGGGCGGCGTGGTGATGCTGATCGTCCTCGCCGTCCTGCTGCCGATCATCCAGCTGAACACGTTCATCAAGTAGCCGCGCCTCGGACTGCGCCGTCGGCGTCCCTGTCTAACATCGCGCCATGCCGGCTACGCTCGAAGGACAGCTCGTCGTCGCGATCTCCTCGCGGGCGCTGTTCGACTTCGAGGAGGAAAACGAGCACTTCGAGGCCCACGACGACCGCGCCTACATGCAGCTGCAGCTGGAGCGCATCGACCGCGCCGCCAAGCCCGGCGTCGCGTTCTCGCTGGTGAACAAGCTGCTCGCGTTCAACAACGATGGCACGCGTCGGGTCGAGGTCGTCATCCTGTCGCGCAACGATCCGGTATCGGGGATGCGGGTGTTTCGCTCGGCCAAGGCCTACGGCATGTCGGTGCAGCGCGGCGTGTTCACGCGCGGCGAGTCGCCATGGCGCTACCTGAAGCCGCTGGCGGCGAACCTCTTCCTCTCCACCAACGAAGCCGACGTGCGCTCCGCGCTCGAGGCCGGCGTTCCGGCCGCGCGCGTCTACCCGCTGTCGGCGCGTGCCTCCGATGCGCACCCGAACGAAGTGCGCATCGCCTTCGACGGCGACGCGGTCCTCTTCTCCGACGAGGCAGAACGCGTGTTTCAGCAGAGCGGCCTCGACGCATTCCAGGCGCACGAACTCGCACAGGCGGAGACGCCGCTCGCGGCTGGCCCGTTCCAGCCGTTGCTGCTCGCGCTGCAGCGGCTGCAGCGCGCGCGCGCGAGCGGCATGCGGGTGCGAACCGCGCTGGTCACAGCACGCAGTGCGCCGGCCCACGAGCGGGCGATCCGCACGCTGATGAAATGGAATGTCGAGATCGACCAGGCCATGTTCCTCGGCGGGCTGGCCAAGGGCGAGTTCCTGCGCGAGTTCGAACCCGACTTCTTCTTCGACGACCAGACCGGACACATCGAGAACGCAGCGCCGCACGTGCCGTCGGGGCATGTCGCCGCGGGCGTGTCGAACCCCGTCGCACCGGCCAAGCCCTGAAGCACCTCGCTCAGGCGTAGCCGCGCAACCGTTCGAGGTCGAGGACCCTCAGCCCGCCGTACTCGACGCGGATGGCGCCGGCCGCCTCCAGCACTTTCAGCGCCTGGTTGACGCGCTGCCGCGACAGGCCGACGAGATAGCCGAGTTCGAGCTGCGTGATGCGCAGCAGCGCTGCGGCGTTCGGATACAGCACGGGGTTGAACAGCGCCGCCAGGCTGCGTGCGACGCGCGCGTCGGGATCGATCATGCGGTCGATCTCGCGCGCCGCCATGAACTGGCCGAGACGCTCGTTGAGCTGGCGCAGCACGAATCGGTTGAACGGGATGCTGCGATCGAGCAGCCAGTGAAAGGTTTCGGAGGGGAGCCCGGCGATGGTGCTCTTGCGCAACGCCTGGATGTTGTAGCGATAGGCCTCGCGCTTGATGACCGTGCCTTCGCCAAACCAGCCACCCGGTGGCAGGCCGGTGAACGTGACCGGGATGCCGAGCGCGGAATCGTTGCTGGTCTTGAGCAATCCGTCGAGGCAGCCGAACCAATACGTGACCGGACGGCCGATGCGCACGAGCAACTCGCCGACGCCGACCTCGACGACCTTCAGGTCGGCAAGCGCGCGCGCACGTTCCGCCGGCTCCAGACCGTGCAGCCAGACGACGTCGTCGAGTTCGCCGCTGCCCGGCGCTCGAGCCCGCGAGAGGAGGCCCGCGGCCGACGAGCCGTGGCGGGTGGTCATCGCCCATTGTCCTCGCCGACCGCCTCCGCCGCCATTGACCAAACGATCGTTTGTCTGTCTAATGAACTCGTGATGGATTCCCCTTCGCTCTCTGCCCAGAGCCCTGTGCCCGCGCGTCGCGCCAACAGCCGCTTGCCGCAGCTTCTCGAAGCGGCGGCGCGCACCTTTGCCGATCGCGGCTACGCGGCGGCCTCCGTGCGTGAGATCGTCGGCTCGATCGGCATGTTGCCGGGCTCGCTTTATTGCCATTTCGCGACCAAGGAAGACCTGCTCGTCGCCGTCTACACGCGCGGTGTCGAGCGCATCTCGGCCGCCGTCGACGCTGCGGTCGGCCCTTTGATCGAGCCATGGCAGCGACTCGAAGCCGCGGCGGTCGCCCACCTCGAATCGTTGCTCGACCGCACCGACTGGTCACAGGTCGTGATCCGCATCCTGCCGGGCGATGCGCCGCTGGTCGCCGACCAGCTGACCGACCTGCGTGCCGCCTACGAGACGCGCTGGACGACCCTCGTCGACGACCTGCCCCTGGCGCGCGGCAGCGATCGCACCGCGCTGCGCCTGATGCTGCTCGGCGCGCTGAACTGGAGCCAGACCTGGTTCAGCGAAGAAGGCGCCGCGACCCCCGCGCGCGTCGCCCGTCGCTTCGTCGCCGTGCTGCGCGGCGGCGCGGCGTCGACCGCAGGGCGGATTGCCTCCCCGAACCGAAAGGGCGCCCGATGAACATGTCCGCAACGAACCGCGTCTTCACGCCGCGGGTCGTCGTCACCAAGATCGGTCTCGACGGCCACGACCGCGGCAGCCGCATCGTCGCCGCCGCGTGCCGCGACGCCGGCATGGAGGTGATCTACACGCCGCCCTGGCAAACCATCGCCGCGGTGGTCAAGCTCGCGCTCGAGGAAGACGCAGACGTGATCGGCATCTCCTCGCTCGCCACCGACCACCTCATCGTCCCGAAGCTGATGCAGGCGCTGCGCGAGGCCGGGGTCGGCCACATCGCGGTCATCGTCGGCGGGATCGTTCCCGATCACGAGGAGCGGTTGCTGATCGACAGCGGGGTGCGGGAGGTCTTCCACCCCGGGAGCACGATGGACGACATCACCCAGGCGATTCGCGGCCATGCGCAAGCGGCGCGGCGCGAGGGCCGGGAGGCCGCGGCATGAACCGCCGTGCCGACGGGCAGGAGATCGCCGGGCCGACCGACGCGACCAGCACGGGCCGTGCCGCGTGGCAGCAGGCGTACGACGCGACGATCGGCACGAACGATGGCGACGTCGTCAACGCGTCCGGAATCGCCATCGACCCGCTGTACAGCGCAGCCGGCGACGACCCGCTCGGATACCCGGGCCAGTACCCGTATACGCGCGGCATCTACCCGACGATGCACCGCGGCCGCACGTGGACGCAGCGGCAGCTCGTCGGCCTCGGCACGCCGGCCGACTACAACCAGCGGCTGCTCGAGATCATGGGCCGCGGCGCCGGCGCCGTGTCCCTGATCCCGTGTAACTCGGTCTACCGCGGTCTCGACATGAGCTCGGTCGAGCCCGAGCTGCTCGGCACCTGCGGCACCGTGGTCAACCACGTCGAACACATGGACCGGTGCCTGCAGGGCGTCGACCTCGACAAGGTGTCGTGCTCGCTGAACGACCCGTCGCCGTTCACGCTGCTCGCGTTCATGCTGGTCACCGCGGAGCGGCGAGGCGTGGACTGGGCGCGCGTCTCCGGCACGTCGAACCAGAGCGACTACCTCTCGCACGCCGTTGCCAACCACATGTTCTTCCGCCTCGCGCTGCCGGGCGCGCGGCGGGTGCTGATGGACCACATCGCGTACTGCAACGCCCACGTGCCACGCTGGAATCCGATGTCGGTCGTCGGCCAGCACATGCAGCAGGCGGGGGCAACACCGGCCGAGGCGATGGCATTGACGCTCTGCACGGCGGTGCAAAACGCCGAGGACTGCATCGCCCGCGGCATGGACCCCGACGCGTTCCTCCCGCGCTTCACCTTCTTCTTCGACATCTCGATGAACTTTTTCGAGGAGGTCGCGAAGTTCCGTGCCGGCCGGCGCATCTGGTCGCGGCTCGCCAGGGAGCGCCTCGGCGCGGTCGACGCCAAGTCGTGGCGCTTCAAGTTCCATGGCCAGACCTCGGGGGTCGACCTCACGCGCCAGCAGCCGCTGAACAACATCGCCCGCGTCGCGGTGCAGGCGATGGCCGGCATCTTCGGCGGCCTGCAGTCGCTGCACACCGACTCCTACGACGAGGCCTTTGCCGTGCCGAGCGAAGGCGGTGCGCGGATCGCCGTCGCCACGCAGAACATCCTGCGCGAGGAAGCGCACCTCACCGACGTCATCGACCCTTTCGGCGGCTCGCACTACGTCGAGTCGCTGACCGACTCGATGGAAGCGAAGATCGCATCGATCATGCGCACGGTCGACGACGCCGGGGGCATGTACGCGGCGGTCGAGTCGGGCCTGGTCCAGCGCATGGTCGGAGATTCGGCGATGCGCACGCAGCAGCGCATCGACGCCGGCGAGCAGATCGTCGTCGGCGTCAACCGGCATGCCGTCGCCGAAGACGCGTCGGCACGACCGACGGTCGAGCGACCCGATCGCGTGGCGATGCAGCGCCACCTCGACGACTTCGCGGCATTGAAGGCGGCGCGTTCGCCGTCGGGCGTCGACCGTGCGATCGACGGCCTTACCCGGGCTTGCGAGGCACCGATCGGCAGCGCCGACGGCAATGTGTTTGGCGCCGTCGTCGACGCGGCCCGCGCTGGGCTGACCAACGAGGAGATCTGCGCACGACTGCGCCGCGACCTCGGCTATGGCCAGCCGATGGCGTTCGTCTGAGGAGGGCGCACGATCGGCGTCGACCTGAACGCGCTCGTCGACGCCGCCGTCGCCGGCGACCGTCGCTCGCTTGCCCGACTGCTGTCGGCGTTCGACGATGGCGATGCCGGCATCGCCGACGCAGGCCGACGCCTCTCGTCGCACGCCGGCCGCGCCCACGTCGTCGGCATCACCGGCGTGCCCGGCAGCGGCAAATCGACGCTCGTCAACGCCTTGCTCGGCGTGTGGCTCGACCGCGGAGAACGCGTGGCGGTGGTCGCGGTCGACCCGTCGAGCCCGTTGACCGGCGGCGCCGTCCTCGGCGACCGGATCCGGATGGGCGAGCACGGCGCCCACCCGAACGCCTTCGTGCGCTCGTTCTCGGCGCGCGGCGAGCTCGGCGGCCTGTCGCGCGCGGTGCGCGGCGCGGTCGATGCGCTCGACGCGGCCGGGTTCGGCCGCGTCGTCGTCGAGACCGTCGGCACGGGTCAGTCGGAAACGAGCATCGCCTCGCTCGCCGACACGCGCGTCGTCGTCGTCCCACCGGGCCTCGGCGACGACGTGCAGGCGATCAAGGCGGGCACCCTCGAGATCGCCGATGTCTTCGCCGTCAGCAAGGGCGACCTGCCGTTCGCCGACCGGGTCGCGCGGCAGTTGAGCGAGATGCAACAACTTCGACGGGCACCGCGCGACGATCCGTCGTGGGTGCCACCGGTCGTCGTCGTCGAGGCGCTGTCCGGGGCCGGGATCGAAGAGCTCGTCGCCGTCGTCGATCGGCACGGCAGCGATGCGCGACGCGGCCGTCGACTGCGGGACCGACCGCGCGATCCGTCGGTCGCGACGGGCGACGTCGCGGCCCGCCTCCAGGACCTCGCCACGGCCGACGGGCTCTGCTGCGCCCTGGGCATCGAGCTTGTCTCGGGCGGCGCCGGTCACGCCACGGTCGCGATGACCGTCGACGCGCGCCACCTCAACTTCAATGGCGGCTGCCACGGCGGCGCCGTCTTCGCGCTCGCCGACAGCGCGTTCGGGTTGGCCTCTAACTCGCACGGGCCGCTCGCGTCCGGCATCGACGCGCACATCACGTACATGACCGGCGTGCGCGCCGGCGAGCGGTTGATCGCACGGGCCCACGAGGTGCAGCGGCGCAAGCGCATCGCCGTCTACCGGATCGACGTGGTGCGGGTCGGCGCCGACGGCGACGAAACCCTGGTCTCGACGTTCACCGGGACGGTGTCGATCCGCGCCTGACTGCCAAGGTGTGGCGGGCGCGTGCGGGATAGACCCAAGGGCGTTGACCCCTAGTTTGTCGTCCAAACGACACCGCGGCGTCAGAACGCCCCTAGAGTGCACCTTCCGAACGTGCGCACGACCTTCCCCGCCCTGCTTGCCCGCCACGCGACCGAACGGCCGCGCGCCGCCGCATTGCGCGAGAAGCAGTTCGGCATCTGGCAGACACTCGACTGGGGCGATCTCGCCGCCCTCGTCCGGGCCATCGGCTGCGGACTGGCCGAGGCCGGCCTCGCGCGCGGCGACCACCTCGTCATCGTCGGCGAGAACCGGCCGAGGCTGTATGCGGCGATGCTCGCCGCGCAGTCGCTCGGCGCGATTCCGGTGCCGCTCTACCAGGACGCCGCAGCTGCCGAGCTGGCGTTCCCGCTCGCCAACGCCGAGGTCGCGTTCGCCATCGTCGAGGACCAGGAGCAGGTCGACAAGCTGCTCGAGGTGCGCGCGTCGCACCCGGCCCTGGCACGCATCTGGTACGACGACGCTCGCGGCCTGCGCAACTACGACGAACCCGGCCTGGCCGCGCTCGACACGCTGGTCGACGCCGGCCGTGCCTTCGACGCGGCGCATCCGGGCGTCTTCGATGCCGAGGTCGCCAAGGCAAGCCCGGACGACGTCGCCGCGCTGTTCTTCACCTCGGGTACCACCGGCAATCCGAAAGGCGTCGTTCACAGCCACACGACGTTGATCGACCGCGCCGCGGCGGGCGCTCGCTTCGACAAGCTCGGCCCCGCCGACGAGATCCTCGCCTACCTGCCGCCGGCCTGGATCGGCCAGAACATCTTCTCGTACGCCCAGTGGCTGGTGTGCGGCTACGTCGTCAACTGCCCCGAATCGGCGAGCACGGTGACGATCGACCTGAAGGAGATCGGCCCGACCTACTACTTCGCGCCGCCGCGCGTGTTCGAGGGCCTGCTGACGAGCGTGACGATCCGCATGGAAGATGCCAGCCGCCTCAAGCGCTGGATCTACGACCGGGCGATGGCGCTGGCCAGGCGCGTCGGGCCGGCGAGGATGGACGGGAAGCCGGTCGGCGCGCTCGACCGGCTCGGCTATGCGATCGGCAACCTGCTCGTCTATGCGCCGCTGCGCAACACGCTCGGCTTCTCGCGGGTTCGCGTCGCCTACACCGCCGGCGAGGCGATCGGGCCCGACCTCTTCACCTTCTACCGCTCGATCGGCATCAATCTGAAGCAGCTCTACGGCTCGACCGAGACGGCCGTGTTCGTCTGCCTGCAGCCCGACCACGAGGTTCGCGCCGACACCGTCGGCGTGCCCATCGAGGGCGTCGAGATCAAGGTGCTCGACACCGGCGAGATCCTGGTGCGCTCGCCTGGGCTGCTGAAGGGCTACTACAAGAATCCGGAGGCGACCGCCGAGGTGCTCGGCGACGACGGCTGGTACCGCACCGGCGACGCCGGCTTTCTCGATGCCTCTGGCCACCTGAAGATCATCGACCGCGCGAAGGACGTCGGGCGGCTGGCCGACGGGTCGCTGTTCGCGCCGAAGTACATCGAGAACAAGCTGAAGTTCTTCCCCTTCGTGAAGGAGGCGGTGGCGTTCGGCGACGGGCGCGATCGGGTCTGCGCCTTCGTCAACATCGACATCGACGCCGTCGGCAACTGGGCCGAGAAGCGGAATCTCCCCTACGCGGGCTACGCCGAGCTGGCGCAAAAGCCCGAGGTGTACGAGCTGATCCGCGAGTGCGTCGAGCAGGTCAACGCCGACCTTGCCGCCGACGACAAGCTGTGCCGCAGCCAGATCGCGCGCTTCCTCGTCCTGCACAAGGAGCTCGACGCCGACGACGGCGAGCTCACCCGTACGCGCAAGGTCCGCCGCGGCACCATCGGCGAGCGCTACGACGTCCTGGTCGACGCGCTCTTCGGCGGCAAGGCCGAGCAGTTCATCGAGACCGCGGTGCGCTTCGAGGACGGTCGCGTCGGCAAGGTCGCCGCGACGCTGAAGATCGCCGACGCCAAGACGTTCCCGGCGATGGAGCGGGCAGCGTGACAGGAGCAGCTGCCGTGGCGCTTGTCGAGGCGCCGGCCGCCGAGGCCGCCGCCGTGCCGAGACGAGCCGTCGGTGCCGTCGTCCTCGACGTGCGCGGCATCTCGCTCCGCTTCGGCGGCGTGACGGCGCTCAGCGACGTGAGCTTCGACGTCCGCGAGCACGAGATCCGCGCGATCATCGGCCCGAACGGGGCCGGAAAGAGTTCGCTGCTCAACTGCATCAACGGCGTGTACCAGCCTCAGGAGGGCTCGATCCACCTGCACGGCAAGACGTTTCGCCACATGAACCCGCGCCAGGTCGCCGAGATGGGCGTCGCACGCACCTTCCAGAACCTCGCGCTCTTCAAGGGCATGAGCGTGCTCGACAACATCATGGCGGGACGCAACCTGAAGATGAAGACGAACCTGCTGCAGCAGGCCTTCAGGCTGCCGTTCGCCTTCGACGCGGCGTCGCGGGAAGAGGACGAGCAGCGGCTGGCGGTCGAGCAGATCATCGACTTCCTCGAGATCCAGCCATTTCGCAAGACCCCCGTCGGACGATTGCCGTACGGGCTGCAGAAGCGCGTCGACCTCGGCCGGGCGCTGGCGATGGAGCCGACGCTGCTGCTGCTCGACGAGCCGATGGCCGGCATGAACGTCGAGGAGAAGCAGGACATGAGCCGCTTCATCCTCGACGTGAACGACGAGTTCGGCACGACCATCGTCCTCATCGAGCACGACATGAGCGTCGTCATGGACATCTCCGACCGCGTCGTCGTGCTCGACTACGGCAAGAAGATCGGCGACGGCGCGCCGGACGAGGTGCGCAACAACCCGGACGTGGTCGCGGCCTACCTCGGCGCCGAGCACTAGCCACGGGAAGAACGGACATGGCCTTCTTCCTCGAAACCCTGCTCGGCGGCCTGATGGTCGGCATGCTCTATTCGCTGATCGCGCTCGGCTTCGTGCTGATCTTCAAGGCGTCGGGTGTCTTCAATTTCGCGCAGGGCACGATGGTCCTGTTCGCGGCGCTGGCGATGGCGCGGTTCGCCGGGTGGATCGCGGAATGGACGGGGCTCGAGGCGAAGTGGCTCGTCAACGCCCTCGCCTTCGCCGTCGCGATGCTGATCATGATCGCGCTCGCCTGGATCGTCGAGCGGCTGGTGCTCGCCAAACTCGTCAACCAGGAGGGCATCACGCTGCTGATGGCCACCCTCGGGATCTCGTACTTTCTCGAGGGCTTCGGCCAGACCGTCTTCGGCAACGACATCTACAAGATCGACGTCGGCATGCCCAAGGAGCCGACCTTCATCCTCGACGGTGTCTTCCCCGGCGGCCTGCTGATCAGCCTTGAAGACCTCTACGCGGCGCTGGTCGCCGCGGCGCTCGTCGCGCTGCTCGCCGTTTTCTTCCAGAAGACACCCACCGGCCGGGCGCTGCGCGCGGTTGCCGACGACCACCAGGCTGCGCAGTCGATCGGCATCCCACTCGGCCGCATCTGGATCATCGTCTGGAGCGTCGCCGGCTTCGTCGCGCTGGTCGCCGGCGTCATCTGGGGCAGCAAGCTGGGCGTCCAGTTCTCGCTCTCGCTGGTCGCGCTGAAGGCGCTGCCGGTCGTCATCCTCGGCGGCCTCACGTCCGTCCCGGGAGCGATCATCGGCGGCCTGATCATCGGCGTCGGCGAGAAGCTCTCGGAAATCTACATCGGGCCGTTTTTCGGCGGCGGCATCGAGATCTGGTTCGCCTACGTGCTCGCCCTCGCCTTCCTGCTGATACGGCCGCAGGGCCTGTTCGGCGAGAAGATCATCGATCGGGTCTGAGCGGAATCGCAACCCATGCTCTATCGCGAAAACGGCCAGTTCAAGACCAGCTATCGGAGCGACCAGCAGATCTTCCCGATCCTGCAGGATCGCGTCGCGGTGGTGGTGCTGCTCGTGCTGGCGGCTGTCGTCGTCCCCTGGCTCGCCTCCGAGTACCTGATGCGCGCGGTGCTGATCCCGTTCCTGATCCTCGCGCTGGCCGCGCTCGGCCTGAACATCCTGGTCGGCTACTGCGGTCAGATCTCGCTCGGCACCGGCGCGTTCATGGCGGTCGGCGCCTACGCGGCCTACAACCTGATCGTGCGCGTTCCGGGGATGCCGCTCGTCGTCGCGCTGCTTCTCGGCGGCTTCTTCGCCACGCTGGTCGGCGTGCTGTTCGGCATCCCGAGCCTGCGCATCCGCGGCCTCTATCTCGCGGTGGCGACGCTCGCGGCACAGTTCTTTCTCGACTGGGCGTTCCTGCGCATTCCCTGGCTGACCCACAACTCATCGTCCGGCTCGGTGAGCGTCGCGAGGCTCAACGCCTTCGGGCTGGACATCCAGACGCCGGCGCAGAAATACCTGTTCTGCCTCGCCTTCCTCGCCTTCTTCGCGGCCATCGCGAAGAACCTCGTGCGCGGCCACATCGGCCGCGAATGGATGGCGATTCGCGACATGGACGTCGCCGCCGCCGTGATCGGCATCCGCCCGGTCTACGCCAAGCTGACGGCGTTCGCGGTGTCGAGCTTCATCGTCGGCGTCGCCGGTGGGTTGTGGGGCTTCGTCCACCTCGGCTCGTGGGAGCCGGCGGCGTTCAACATCGACCGATCGTTCCAGCTCCTTTTCATGGTCATCATCGGCGGCCTCGGCTCGATCATGGGCAGCTTCTTCGGCGCCGCCTTCATCGTCACCCTGCCGATCTTCCTCGACAACCTCCCGAACTGGTTCGACATTCCGATCGACACCGCGCTCGCGTCGCACCTGACGTTCATGATTTTCGGCGTCCTGATCGTGTTCTTCCTCATCGTCGAGCCGCACGGGCTGGCCCGTCTGTGGTCGATCGGCAAGGAGAAGCTGCGCCTGTGGCCATTTCCGCATTGAAACCACGCCCACATTTCCGGTTCCAACCCGCACTGAAGACCTCGGTGCATATCGCGTCATCAAGGAGACAACCATGACATTCCGATCTTTCGCCCTCATCGCGACCCTCGCGGCGGCGGCGCTGGCACCGGCTGCCGCGAGCGCGGCCGGCGAGCAGTTCTTCCCCGTGCTCGTCTATCGCACCGGCGCCTACGCACCGAACGGCGTGCCATTTGCCGACGGTTATGTCGACTACCTCAAGCTCGTCAATGCCCGCGGCGGCATCAACGGCGTGAAGGTCAGCTTCGAGGAATGCGAAACCGGCTACGCGACCGACAAGGGCGTGGAGTGCTACGAGCGCCTGAAGGGCAAGAACGGCGGCGCGACCGTGTTCCAGCCGCTCTCAACGGGCATCACCTTCGCCCTCACCGAGAAGGCGCCCGGCGACAAGATCCCGCTCATCACCGCGGGCTACGGGCGAGCCGACAGCGTCGACGGCAACGTCTTCAAGTGGAACTTCCCGCTCCTCGGCACCTATTGGGTCGCGGCCGACATCCTGGTCGAGCACCTGGCCAAGATCAATGGCGGCATCGACAAGCTCAAGGGCAAGAAGATCGCCCTCGTCTACCACGACAGCCCCTACGGCAAGGAGCCGATCCCGGTCCTGCAGGAACTGTCGAAGATGTACAAGTTCGACCTGCAGTTGCTGCCGGTCACGCACCCCGGCGTCGAGCAGAAGTCGACCTGGCTGCAGATCCGGCAGAACCGCCCCGACTACGTCTTTCTGTGGGGCTGGGGCGTCATGAATTCGACGGCGCTGAAAGAAGCCGTCGCGACAGGCTACTCGCGCGACAAGATGTACGGTGTCTGGTGGGCCGGTGCAGAGCCCGACGTGAAGGACGTCGGCGAAGGTGCCAAGGGATATCACGCGCTGGCCATGCAGCACGGCGCCGAGCCGAACGCGGCGATCACCAAGGAGATCCTCGCCAAGGTCTACGACAAGGGACAGGGCACGGGTCCGAAGGAGCAGGTCGGCCAGGTGCTCTACATGCGCGGCGTGCTGTCTTCGATGCTCGGCGTCGAAGGCGTGAGGCGCGCGCAGGAGCGCTACGGCAAAGGCAAAGTCATGACCGGTGAGCAGGTGCGTTGGGGCCTGGAGAACCTTGCGCTCGACCAGAAGAAGCTCGATGCGCTCGGTTTCGCCGGTGTGATGCGGCCGGTGAGCACCTCGTGCGCCGACCACATGGGCTCGGCCTGGGCGCGCATCCAGACCTGGGACGGCTCGAAGTGGGGCTTCACCTCCGACTGGTACCAGGCCGACGACGCCATCCTCAAGCCGATGGTCAAGGCCTCTGCCGACAAGTACGCCAGCGACAAGAAGCTCGAGCGGCGCACCCCCGCGGACTGCCAGACTTGAGCCGGACGTCGACCACAAGGTGGCCCAACGGGCCACGCCCCTCCCCCTCGGGGGGAGGGGAGCGAAGCGGGGAGGGAGCAATCCTTCTTCCCTCGGAGAGGAGAGGGGAGCCGTGAACGGCTCCCCTCTCCTCGAAGTGAACGGCATCGAGGTCATCTACAACCACGTCATCCTGGTGCTCAAGGGTGTCTCGCTCACGGTGCCTGAAGGCAAGGTCGTGGCGCTGCTTGGCGGCAACGGCGCAGGCAAGACGACGACGCTGCGCGCGGTGAGCAACCTGCTGCGCGCGGAGCGCGGCGAGGTGACCAAGGGCTCGATCGAGTTGCGCGGCGAACGCATCGAGAAGCTCAGCACGTCCGACATGGTCGAGCGCGGCGTGATCCAGGTGATGGAAGGCCGGCATTGCTTCGCGCACCTGACGATCGAGGACAACCTCATGACCGGCGCCTACACCCGGCGCGACGGCAAGGCGGCGGTCGCGACGACGCTCGAGAAGGTGTATCGCTACTTCCCGCGCCTGAAGGAGCGACGCTCGTCGCAGGCCGCGTACACGTCCGGAGGGGAGCAGCAGATGTGCGCGATCGGCCGCGCGCTGATGGCGAACCCGAAGATGGTGCTGCTCGACGAGCCGTCGATGGGACTGGCACCGCAGATCGTCGCCGAGGTGTTCGAGATCGTGCGCGACCTGAACCAGAAGGAAGGCGTGACCTTCCTGCTCGCCGAGCAGAACACCAACATGGCGCTGCGCTACGCCGACTACGGCTACATCCTCGAGAGCGGCCGCATCGTCATGGACGGCGCCGCCGCGGCGCTGCGCGAAAACGATGACGTGCGCGAGTTCTACCTCGGCACCGGCGCCGGCTCGGGCGAGCGCAAGAGCTACCGCGACGTGAAGAGCTACCGGCGCCGCAAGCGCTGGCTGGCCTGAAGCCGGATCGCGCCAATGGCCCGCGCCGGACCCGACGCATTGAAAGTCCTGCAGCCGGTGTTGCGCCCGTTGCGCGAGATCAAGGGGCTGAAGGAGACGCAACCGGGCACCTTCCACGCGCGAGGGGATGCCTATATCCATTTCCACGACGAAGGCGGCGCCCTGTACGCCGACCTGAAGAAGCCCGGCGGCTCGGGCTTCGACCGTTTTGCGCTCGCGACACCACCCGAGCAACGACGCTTCGTCGACGAGGCCAGGCTTCGCGCGCGCCGGTTCGACGACGACTGATCCCTACGCCCGTACACCCCACATGACCGAGCACTTCGACGCGCTCGAGAGCCGCGACCCCGCCGAGCGCGACGCATCGCAGTTCGCATCGTTGCGCAACCTGATCGACCACGCCACGACCCACGCGCCTGCCTGGCGGGAGCGACTGCGCAGTGTCGAATCGAGCACGCTGCAGTCCCGAGCCGACCTGAAGCGGCTCCCGGTGCTGCGCAAGCACGAGTTGCTCGAAGCGCAGGCCGACGCCGGCGCGCCCGATGCGTTCGGCGGCTTCTCCACGGTGGGTTGGGGCTCCGATCGCGACGCGTCGCGGCGGGCACTGCGCGTGTTCGCCTCCCCTGGACCGATCCATGAGCCCGACACCGCGCGCATCGACTACTGGCGCATGGCCCGAGCGCTGTTCGCTGCGGGCTTTCGGCGCGGCGATCTGGTGCACAACGCCTTCAGCTACCACTTCACGCCGGCCGGCGCGATGATGGAGACTGCGGCGCAGGCGATCGGTTGCACGGTGTTCCCCGCCGGCACCGGACAGACCGAGCAACAGGTGCAGGCGATGCGGCGGCTGCGGCCCGACGGCTACGTCGGAACGCCAGGCTTTCTCAAGCTCGTCCTCGACAAGGCCGACGAAAGCGGCGGCGGGCTCGACTCGCTCGTCAAGGCGTCGGTCGGCGGCGAGGCGTTCCCCGCCGCATTGAGCGCGGCCTTCGCGGCGCGGGGTATCGCTGCGCTGCAGAGCTACGGCACCGCCGATCTCGGCCTCGTCGCCTACGAGACCGACGCACGCGAAGGGCTCGTCGTCGACGAGGGCGTCATCGTCGAGATCGTGCGGCCAGGCAGCGGCGAGCCGGTTGCCGACGGCGAGATCGGGGAGGTCATCGTGACCACGCTCAACCGCGACTACCCGCTCGTGCGTTTCGGCACGGGCGATTTGTCGGCCGTGCTGCCAGGCCACTGCCCGACCGGGCGAACGAACCAGCGCATCCGGGGCTGGCTCGGCCGGGCCGATCAGTCGGCCAAGGTGCGCGGCCTGTTCGTCCACGCGACGCAGGTGGCGCAGATCGCGCGGCGCCACCCGGAGGTGACGAAAGCGCGCCTGGTCGTCGATGGTGATCCGGGCAGCGACCGGATGACGCTTCGAGTCGAGGTCGACGGGGCGCCGCCCGAGGGCCTGGCGGCGCGGCTCGCGGAAAGCGTGCGCGAGCTGACGAAGCTGCGCGGCGAAGTCGAGATCGTCGGCGCCGGCACGCTGCCGAACGACGGCAAGGTCATCGAGGACGGCCGGTCGGTCGGGTGACCGGCGGCCGCCTCCGGGCGGGCATCCTCACGCAGCGCCGCCGCCGGCCTCGGCCGCTGCCCTCGCCTGCGCCTCCTCGACGGTCTTGGCGTACGGCTCGACGTTCGACGGCAGGAGCTGGATCGACGCGTGCAGGCCAGCCACCGCCTCCATCAGCGCGCGCTCGACGTCGCCGCGCATCTCGGCCGCGCGGCCGAGCGTCCAGCTCGCCGGCACGTGCATGTGCAGGTCGACGAAGCGGCGGCTCCCGGCGCGGCGCGAGACCATGTCGTCAAAGCGGACGGTCTCCGCTTCGGCGTAGCGCTCCAGCGTGGCGTCGATGCGCGCCTGCACATCGGGCTCGACGGCCGTGTCCATCAACCCCTCGACCGACCGCCACACGACGCGCGCGCCTTCGCGGACGATGTTGGCGGCGACGGCAATCGCCACCAGCGGGTCGAGCCACAGCCATCCCGTGAGCTTGGCGAGCAGCAGACCGACGATCACGCCAACCGATGTCCACACATCGGCGTAGAGGTGTCGCGCGTCGGCCTCCAGCGCGAACGACCGTTCGGCCCGGGCCGTGGCCATCATCTTCCATGCCAGGGCACCATTGATCGCCGAGCTGACGACGACCAGGGCGATGCCGATGTCGATCGACTGCAGCGGCTGCGGGTCGGCGAAACGCGGCAACGCCGTCCAGACGATGGCGACGGCGGCGCCGGCGATCAACAGCCCTTCGAAAGCGCTGGAGAAATACTCGGCCTTGGTGTGACCGGAGGGGTGATCCGCGTCGGGCGGGCGTTCGGCGATCGTCACCATCGCCAGCGCGAACCACGCCGACGCGAGGTTGACGAACGATTCCATCGCGTCCGACAGCAGCCCGACCGACCCGGTGATCCACCATCCGGCCGACTTGAGGGCGATCGCCGCGAGCGCAGCGACCACCGACAGCCGAAGCAGCGCCTTGACCGGCATCGTCAACGACGGGCTCAGCCGAGTGTGACGCGGGCGAACCGGCGCTTGCCGACCTGCACGACGAAGGTGCCCGCCGGCAGCTTCAACGCACGGTCGGAAACGACAGCGCCGTCGACCCGCACGCCGCCGCCGTCGACGAGCCGCATCGCCTCGCTGGTCGACGGGGCGAGTCGCGCCTGCTTCAGCACCGCGCCGATCGACATCGGTGCGCCGACCAGCGACACGGCATCGATCTGCTCGGGGATGCCGCCCCTGGCGCGCAGGTCGAAATCGGCCTCGGCCGACGCCGCGGCATGCGCGTCGTGGAAGCGCGTCGTGATCTCGGTCGCCAGCATCACCTTGGCGTCACGCGGGTTGCGTCCGCCATCGACCTCGGCGCGCAGCCGGGCGATGTCGGCCGGATCCTTCAGGCTCACGAGGTCGTACCAGCGCCACATCAGGGAATCACTGATCGACATCGCCTTGGCGTACATCGTGTTGGCCGGCTCGGTCAGGCCGATGTAGTTGTCCTTCGATTTCGACATCTTCTCGACGCCGTCGAGCCCTTCGAGCAGCGGCATGGTCATGACGCACTGCGGCTCCTGGCCGTACTCGGCCTGCAGGGCGCGGCCGACGAGCAGGTTGAAGGTCTGGTCGGTGCCGCCGAGTTCGAGGTCGGACTTCAGCGCCACCGAGTCGTAACCCTGCATCAGCGGATAGAGGAACTCGTGGACGCTGATCGGCGTGCCCGCCTTGAAGCGCCGGGAGAAGTCGTCGCGCTCCATCATCCGCGCCACGGTGTAGCGCGACGCGAGCTGGATCATGCCGCGCGCGCCGAGCGGGTCGCTCCATTCGGAGTTGTAACGAATCTCGGTCCGATCGGCGTCGAGCACGAGGCTGGCTTGGGTGTAGTAAGTCCTCGCATTCGCGTCAATCTGGTCGCGTGTGAGTGGCGGCCGAGTCGCGTTGCGGCCGGACGGGTCGCCGATCATCGATGTGAAGTCGCCGATCAGGAAGATCACCGTGTGCCCGAGATCCTGCAACTCGCGCAGCTTGTTGAGAACGACGCTGTGGCCGAGGTGGATGTCGGGCGCGGTCGGGTCGAGCCCGAGCTTGACGCGAAGCGGCCGGCCGGTCTCGGCCGATCGCGCCAGCTTGGCAAGCCAATCGCCTTCGGGCAGCAACTCTGCGCACCGGCGCCTGGAGATCTCGAACGCCGCGCGGACCGCGTCGGACACCGGGTGTTGCACGCCCTCACGCGTTGCAACCAAAGAATCAGACATGAAAGCGGCTATTCGGAGGTTCGGGGAGCGGTGGCCGCTATACTGAACGGCGATTTCCTACACAGACGACCCGCGATTTCCTACGAGGCCGGCCGAGTGCGCTCCATTCTAGGGGCGGGTCCGAGCGGTCGATGACACACAGACGCCGCACCCTGGTGTTCATGCCAGCCGGCGCCGACTGAACCGAGCCATCGCTCCGCAGCCCTTGAAATCTATCGCCTCCCTCGAGGTGGCCTGGTCCTACGCGTCGGCGCACGCGGCCAGCTTCGCCTCCCGTCATCCGAAAACGCTCGCAGCCGCCGTGTCGCTGGGCCTTGCGGGCTTTGCCGCAACCGCCTTCGGCGTGGCCCCGATGGTGCCCGACGCGTCGCTGATGCCCAAGAGCACGGTGGTCGTCGAGGTCGCGACCGCCGACGTCCCGGGCCAGCTCGAGGCGCTCGCCGGTCACGACTACGACATCTATCGCGGCGACGCCACACGCTCCGGCGACACTGCGGAGGCCCTGCTCGGCCGCCTCGGCGTCACCGACGCGGCGTCGATTGCCTTCCTGCGCACCGACCCCGCCGCGAAGAAGCTGTTCGAGGGCCGCGCCGGCAAACGCGTCCAGGCGCGCGTCGACGCGCACGGCCAGCTCGAGGAGCTCGTCGGTCGGTACGCCGCACCCGGCAACGACAAGCTGCCGACGCTCTTCACACGCTTGCGCGTCGAGCGCGTCGGCGACACGCTGGTCGCCTACACGACGATCGCGCCGCTGTCGTCGCGCCAGCTGCTGGCCAGCGGCACCGTGCGCACCAGCCTGTTCGCGGCGACCGACGAAGCCGACATTCCCGACGCTGTCGCAACCCAGCTCGCCGAGATCTTCGCCAACGACATCGACTTCCGCCGCGAACTTAAGCGGGGCGCCACGTTTTCGGTTGCATACGAAGCGATGACGGCCGACGGCGAAGCCGTCACGTGGGGAACGACCACCGGCCGCGTCGTAGCGGCTCAATTCGTCAATGGCGCTCAGACGTATTCGGCGATGTGGTTCCAGGACGGCGCGTCGAAGGGCGCCTACTTCGGGCTCGACGGACAGAGCAAGCAGCGTTCGTTCCTCACGAGCCCGCTTGAGTTCTCGCGCGTGACGTCTGGGTTCTCGATGCGGATGCATCCGATCCTCAACACGTGGAAGCAGCACAACGGCGTTGACTACGGCGCGCCGTCGGGCACGCCGGTGCGCACGGTTGGCGACGGCGTCGTCGAGTTCGCCGGCTGGCAAAACGGCTACGGCAACGTCGTGCACATCAAGCACAACGGCGAG
>JBBSPY010000039.1:0-19285 GCA_038258415.1 Burkholderiales bacterium | reverse complement strand
GCCCACGGCTACGCGAGCGACGCCGGCATCAGCTACCCGCTCAAGCTCCAGGACGGCAGCACCCACAAGACCTACGACGCCAACGGCTACCTGAGCTCGACCACCGACTCCAAGCAGGCCTCGAGCAGCCACGCCTTCGTCAACGACGCCGCCGGCCGCGTCCTGCAGGCGACGCAGAACGGCAACGTGCAGCGCCAGCTCGTGGTCAACGGCGAGGTGCTCGGCCGCTACGGCATCGGGATCAACGACGTGAGGCCCCGAGACACCGACGGGCCCGGCACCGGCAACCCGCTCTTCAAGCCGGTGGCCGACTTCAACTTTGGCTACCAGCCGATCAACGGCAACTATCCGACCGCGAGCGCCGGCAGCTATGCCGTGCAGGCAGGCGACACGCTGCAGTCGATCGCCCGCGGGGCGTATGGCGACGCGCAGCTCTGGTACCGCATTGCCGAGGCCAATGGCCTGTCGGGCAACGCCGACCTGCGCGTCGGCCAGACGCTGACGATCCCGAGCAAGGTCGGCACGGTCCACAACACCGATCAGACCTACAAGCCGTACGACCCGACGAAGGTGGCGGGGGATCCGACGCCGTACATGGCGCAGCCGAGTGCCAGCAATGGAGGCTGTGGGGGGATCGGGCTGATCCTGGTGATCGTCGTGGCCATCGTGGTGACGGTGTTTACGGCGGGGGTGGCGGCGGCAGCGATTGCCCCGGGGGTCAGTGCCGCCGCGGGGACCGCCGTGGCAGGCACGTCCTTGGCAGCTGGGGGCGGAATTGCCGGCACGTTCGCGGTCGGTGCAGCAGCGCTCACCGGCACCTACGGAGCGACGATCGGAATTGTGGCCGGAGCGATTGGCGCGGCCGTTGGTTCAGTCGTCAGCCAAGGCGTCGGTGTGGCCATCGGCGTGCAGCAGAGCTTTAGCTGGAAGCAGGTCGCGTTGTCGGCGATAAGCGGCGGGGTCTCCGGCGGTATTGCGGGCTATGCAAGTGGCACTTCGGGATTGCTCGGCAGCAGTGCGGTTGCACGTGCGGCAGTCTCCAACGCGCTCAGCCAAGGCGTTGGGATCGTCACTGGGCTGCAGCACAACTTCAACTGGCAAGGTGTTGCCGCGTCGGCCGCCGGCGCAGGAGTTGGAAGTGTCGTTGGGGAAGCAGTCGGAAGTTCGCTGAAAGGGGTCGATCTTTCCAGCTTCGCGAAAGGGGTAATTTCAGGAACGGCGGCTGGGTTCGCCGGTGGCGTCGCTGCGGCAGTCATGAAAGGAGGTCGAATCGAAATCGCTCAGATTGCAGCAGACTCGTTTGGCAACGCGCTTGGCAGTGGTCTTGCAGACGAGATCAAAAACGCTGGACTTCCCGCTGCGATCCGCGAAATGGGACAGGAACAGCGCGAGTACGCGCAGCGGATAGCTCAGCGATGGCAGATCGATCCGAGTTTGGAAGAGCACGCGGCCAATCTCACGGATATTGTGAGAATGGCCTTCGAGAAAGATGTCGTTTCCGATAAGCGCAGAGCTGATCTGACAGACTTTGCACTGAAGGCGCGCGGGCTGGATGAACATGACCGCGCAGAGATAATGAACGCGCTTCGTTCAGAACAAGTCCTGCCTGAAGCGCCAACGCCCCCAGCCGGTATTCAACCAACAGAAGCAAACAGAATTGCTGGTGACGCAATTGTGTTGGGACCTGTTCTCGTAACAGGCCCAATGCACCCGACGAATGTTGCACTGGGTGCGCGGACCGTGGACTGGTTGGGCATCAACACTGGGCGGTTCGTCGAGAACGTTAGCGAGTACATTGAACAGCGGCCCCTGATCGGCATTGCTGTCGAAGTACTAAATATTGCATCCGCCCCAGTCGCGTATGCGGTGACCAAAGCGATCGGAGCAACGCCTCTAGGCCAAGCAATTGAAGACGGCCAGCGCCGCATCACCACCTCCGTGTCTAGCCTTTACTCCGAGGCGGGATACGACTCGGAAGACGCCGGATCTGGTGGGGTAGGAGCCATGGCCGTGGTCGCCGCGGCCGTCGGTTTGGGGGCGACGAAGGTTCTGGGCTTCGCGCGAAGCGCACTTGAGAGAATTCACGGAGAGCGGTCCATTGTTGTGCCGCCACCTGTCTCGCAGATCAACTCAAGCTGGACGGGAGGAGTTCCGGGACAGCGCGTTACCACCGTTACTCGGCAGATGAGCGATCAAGTACAGGGGATGGGCTATCTTGATCCTCTAACGAACACGTTTAAGGCCGGTAGAGTGGGGGAAACGATGAGCGTAGATCACATCTTGCCGGTACGAGATGTTTCGAATCTCCCCGGCTTTAGGTCTCTGACAAAGGAGCAGATGGAGAACATTCTTCAGGACAAAATCAACGTTGGAAATCTTCAGCCTCTTCCTCAATCCTTAAACTCGTCAAAAGGAAGTAGGGTTGATGGGCTTTGGAAGGAGTATAAAGATCAGCCGTTGAATCAAGACTACGTCAAAACGTTAAAGTTGGAGCAAGTGATTATTCGAGATGCCATCGTCAGTCAAATTGTTAAGTACCAAGCGATAAACTCTGGGGGGCACTAGATATGCTCAGTGTGAGGACTTGGGAGTATATTTGCAGGACAGCCGGACAGATCCCGGATCCGCTAAGGTCATGTGTTCGAAGTGAAATCGCCATTTCGCTTGGATTGCCGGTGAGCGAAATGTTTCCGCGGTTTGCGAGTCGGATGCCAATGACGGTCAATCGGATGGAAGCCCATTGGTCGCGTCCCATTTTGCTGTTTAGGCAGTTTCGCACCAAGTGGGTAGCCGCATTGGCCCTTGAAGGGCCACAGCTAAACTTGTTTTTCGATCTTTGCCCTATCGCTCTTAAAACTGACGGGTCAGATTTTGAAACGAGTCATTCGATGCTTCCCGAAGGCTGGAAGGAGTTGTACCGATCGTTCTGGTCGTTCGGGATTACGAGCGACGATCTCTTGGGCCTTCACTGGAAGAACACACCGTTCAGCTACTCGTCTCGCCTCACCGTCGGAAATTATAGTGCCGGAAGGACGGCAGACAGCCAAGGTCCACTAATTCTCGAGCAGGAGTTAGGGTCTAATCAACTTGTTTGTTGGCTTGCAACGGATGCTGGAGATACCCTGTGGCTTGACGAATCACGGTGTGATAAAAAGGTTTATCACGTTTCGGACGATCGATTTGATGAGGCGAAGGTGCTTTCAGATCCTAATACATCGTTGGACCACTATCTCGCGCATACAGTTTCTGGCTACCCATCAAGCGGTTTTAACTTCAGGAGTCCGACAGGGTAGTTGGGCCGTCTTCAACGTCACGAACAAGACCCTGTCGAGCCTGGGCACGCGGAACCTCTCGTAGATCTCAGTCTACGACAAGGCCGGCCGCGACACCGACCAGAACAGCAACGGCGCCACCTGGTCCTACGACTTCGGCCACCTGCAGAGCGGCCGCACCGACATAGGAGGCGCCACCTACGCCTACGCCTACGCCTACGACAAGGCGATGCAGCTCGTCTCGCAGACCAACACGCGAGGCCAGAACCTCGCCTACACCTACGACGCCACCGGCCAGCTCACGAGCCTCACCGACGCCTCGCTCGGCCAGGTGACGAGCTACGCCTACGACTTCTCCGGCCGCCGTGTTCTCGAGCGCACGATGCGGGGTAGCATTGTCTACCAGGACAACCACCTCGGCTACGACACCCCCGTTCGCCTGCGCCTGGACGACGACGGCCATGTGCAGCTGCAGGTGCACTACGACGCCGTCGGCAACCGCACCCGCATCCAGACCAAGGTCAACGTCGCCCTGGCGCCCAACGCAGGCATTGCCGACGACATCCGCAGCGACGACCGCTGGTTCCAGTACGACGCCGCTGGGTGAAGTTTTGAGCCGCGGTTGAGTCTTGGATCTGGCTGGGGAGGACCAAAGTTCTTAGCCGAACAGATCGGCAAAGATCTCTTGGTATCCGTCTGGCGGCAGCACCGGATTCGAATTCATCTCCAGCCACCACACCGTATCGGAATCGTCGACGATGCCGTCGACTGCGTACAGAACTGGAGCTGACAACGATTCTCGAAGCTTCGCGCCGACAACCCGGCCCGCCTCGAAAATGTCATCGCGCGTTTGCGCTCCGAGCGCATCGAGTGCGTTGTCTGATAGCGGAGTGTCGGGGCTCCGCGGCGTTGCGCGCCCGTAACGAAAGTCGACCCACGCGGCGACACGCTCTGGTAAGGCGAGGTTCTGGTCCAGGCCTTGGAAGGCCATGCAGCTTTTGACCATGTGTGCGTCGGCCGAGTCGTTCCACGCGGAGGCTTCAACCATTGCCCGGCGACGAGCCAACTCGCCAGGGAGAGTGTGTCCGTCGCCCGTGATGGTCGCGTATGGCTGCGAATGAGCGAAGAAGGGCCGGCTGCCCCAGAACCAAGCCTTCAGGATCCTGCCCTGAATGAATCGCTCCGCGAAAACGACACCGCCCCCTTGGCCGGCGACGCCTTCCTCCGCCACGTCGCGCTGATCGGCGCGGAAGGGCCCTGCGACTTGAACGCCGAACGAGCCTCGCGAACACTTGAGAACGAAGTCGTCTTCGGCGTCGGCCGCCCTTGCCCACATCGCTGGCGTGCGAAGCCCGGCAGACACGAGGAATGCTTTGAAGGCAAGCTTGTCGGCGGCGAGCTGGCTGCTATACGGGCGGTATGGCAACCAGCCGGCAAAACCGAAAGCGCCCTCGACGAGGCTCGGCACATAGGCAGAGCGACCGTCGACGATCGCGGTGAACTGCGGTAGCAGGTGAAAGTAGCGGTTGCGATGCTTCACCTCCAATTGAAAGGTGACAGCGTCGAGCGTCGCGCGGCCGCCAGTGGTTTTCGCCCACCGCTCGACCGCTCGGAAATGGTTGAAAACGGAATTGGCGTAGCCCATGGCGCGTTCAGGCCAAAGGATGCGGGAACCGGCCGGCAGCACCGATCGGACCGATGCCGCCGCGCGGAATCGCGTCGTGGCCAAAGCCGATGGGCAGGCAGCCTGGGATGAGCACTCGCACGGTCTGCAATTCCTTGCCAGCGGGCCCCAACGGCGCATCGGATTGCGTGAGGTCGATCCACATGGACGGTCGCATATGCCGGCCCAAAGAGTTGGTGGTCGCCGACAAGCGCTCGCGCAGCGATCTCGGCCACTTCCGCTCCATCCGGCGCAGGGTGGTTGTCGCTCCACCGTGGGTCAGTGCTCGGGCGCGCCGGAAGTGGCGCCGCATGGCGTACAGGTTGGAGTGGTCCAGCGGTGCCCAAGCCTCGCTCGCCTTCACACGCGGACTGTCGTCCATGCGCAGGCGAACCTCGCTCAGAACCTCGGCCTCCGTCAGCGCATGCTCGAGCGTCGTGGGCATGTCGGCTCCACAGGCCGAGCCAAGGGCGCTGAAGCCCTTCGTCTCCGATTCAACAACGACGACCACCACGGGACCGAATCGGGCCTCGAGGAGAACGATCGACACTCCGCAACCGCTGGCGCGCAGCCGCGCCAACCGGGCCGCCGTGGTCGCGCCGAAATCCCCGCGCAGCAAGGTGCCGGGGAGCTGCGTCAGCCAGTGTCGTGCCAGCGCATCGCGTTCGATCACTTCGAACGCGGCACGTTCGATTGCGGTTTTGCGATCGGCATTCGTCGCACATCCCGATGACGTGGTGCGCGCGAGGGCATGGTCGGCGAACGCGGCCGGCAGAGCGGAAACCGATTGCGCGCATTCGGCGGGCACCCAGGCGGTGCGGCCCGTTTGCAAGTCGGTAGCCGGCACCCAGAGATAGCGCCGTGAGGGATCGAACCGCTTGACCCGAAGGCGGCGGCTCCTGTACTGATCGTCCGCGTAGGGGACGAGCGCTCGCGGATCAATCGAACCTTCAAGCTCATCGGCAATGGCCTCGACGCATGGGCCGAGCTTCGCGTACGAGTACCGCTCGACGGCCTCGGAGACAGCGATGGCGCAGGCTGTCGGGGCATGCAGCGAGCGGCCCCAACCGATGCTCGATGGAACATCGCAGCCCACGACCTCCGCTCCCGCGACGTGAAACCTGCCGCCCGCGCCCTCACCCCATGAGAACCGCAGCGAGTGACGGGCTTGCCCCGTACGCGCAACCCGCTTGGGCGGCGCGCCGAAGATCGCGCATCCGAGAACGCGCTCGGCGTCGAGGCGACAGACTCGCCTCAGCCGGCTGGGGTCGTATTCACGGCTGATGCGAAACGCGAGACCCGTCTCGGCGGCGGCGAGGTGGCCGTTCTGCAACGCCGCACCTGCCTCGAGCAAGGCGAACTGGAGGGCCCGCGCGCTCACGATAAGCAGACCGGTGGCGCTGAGCCACCGGTGCGCTTCGAGCAGCGCCCGGCACCACTCGCCGTCGTCGTCGGCGATCCGTTCCATTGCGACGCGGCCTTGGCGCGGGACGTGGACATCGTAGATGCCGGCCCTGAAGCGCCCTACCGCACGGATCAGAACAACAGAAATCCGCAAGGGTTCGATGCTTCCGACCGCGTCGAGCAGGTTGGCTAGCTGCCTCGCGCCGACTGTTCCTGAGCCAAAGCCAACGGCAGACGGCTTCGTGTCGAGCAACTTGCCGAGAAGCGGTGCGCGCGACGATGGCAACAGCGTGTCGGCTGACGCCTCGAACTTCGCTCGAAGCGCGCCCCTGCGCACAGCAGCTTCTCGTTGCTCCGCACAGGCACCGTCGAAGGGGTCGACGAGATCGGTTGCCTCCAGGTGGGCGTCGAGCATGCGGGACGCGTCGACGAGCACGCCGCATTCGAGCATTTCCCCCATGAATGAAGCGAATCGCGACGCTCCCCACCGTGCTTGCGCGCCGCCCTGAATTTCCGCTGAGGTGCGGGTGCCGTCGCACCACTCGTAGAGCGCCTTCAGGAACCGCGCTGGCGCCTTGACCTGAACATTGCCCGACTTCGCTCTTAGTCGAAGCTCCGAGCCGCGGATGACCGAGGCGCCCGCCAGCACCGGACAGCACACGTGGATTTCAGGCGTCGTGTGACGAGGGCCGGGCGGCTGATGAAACCCACTGGTGCTTGACGCGTCGGCGGACCCGCCCACGACGTCCCGGAAACCTAGTGGCCGATCGTGGTCATGACGGCACATCCGGCGGCGTGATGCAGCCATAGTCTCGCAGCAGCTTGTGCGCCTCGCGTGAATGCCAGGGACGAACGGTGACCGACCAGCTCTCGCCGGAGGCCCTGTTGGCAGAGCTCGGTACAGCACGAGCGCCCGGCCTGTCCCGTTTGCTCGCCCGTTGTGTGTTCCCTGGATTGCGCACTTCTTTCTCCTGCGGTTCTTACAGCCGGCCAAACAGTCCTGGTGAGCCGAAATGGCTGGTCACGGAAGTACATCCGGAGAAACCGATCGTCGTTTAGAGCGTGCCTGATCACTCTTTGGTGGGTGCCACTCCCTCGGTCCGTTGGGATTGTCGGGACCCTTCAGCGGCGATAGCCTGATGAGAACAGGAGAAGGTAATGAGAGTGAAGAGCATCGCCAGCTTGATCGTCGTCTTCCTTGCCGCATGCGGCGGCGGAAGCAGCGACGATGGCGCCGGGCCTGATGGCGTCAGCGTCCCGTCGATCACCGCTCAACCTGCGGATCAAAGCGTCGTCGAGGGCCAGGGGGCCACGTTCAGCACCGTCGGCAACGGCGGCGGGACGTTAACCTATCAGTGGATGGCCAGCACCAGCTCCGGCAGCTTCACGGCCCTTCCCGGCGCGCAGTCTGCCAGCTATGCCACGGGGGCTACGACTCTGGCCCAGAGCGGAACCCAGTACCGCGTCGTGGTGAGCAACAGCGCCGGCAACACCACCAGCGCTGCCGCGCGGCTGACGGTCACGGCCGCACCGATCGCACCCGGCATCACGGTTCAGCCTGCCGACCAGACTGTCACCGTCGCCGGCGCCGCTGCATTCAGCGTCACCGCCACCGGCACTGCGCTCGCGTACGAATGGCAGTTCAGCAACGATGGGGGTGCGAGCTACGCACCCGTTTCGGGTGCGGCGAATGCACCCACTTTGACACTGGCTGGTGTGTCGGTTTCGCAGACCGGCTATCGCTATCGGGTTCGGATCAGCAACGTTGCAGGCGCCATCGTCAGTTCCGCTGCCGTTTTGACGGTCACGAATCCGCCTGCCGCGCCGGCCTTCACGACGCAGCCGATGAGCGCGTCGGTCGTGGCCGGTCAGGCGGCCAGCTTCACGGCGGTCGCGACGGGAACGCCGGCGCCCTCCCTTCAGTGGCGATTGAATGGTGCTGACCTCGCGAACGGTGCGCTGTCGTCCGGCGTCTGCAACGGCGCCGATGTTTCGGGCGCCGCCACCGCAACCGTGACGCTGACTTCCGTTCCGCTCGCCTGCAGCGGCGCGCTGGTCAGCGCTGTCGCCAGCAACGGCACGATGCCGAATGCGACCAGCGCGAATGCGACGTTGACCGTGACCGTGAATCCGCTCGCGCCGATCATCGTTGGCCAGCCTGCGGCGCAGTCGGTGATCACGGACGCGACAGCCACGTTCGTTGCTGTCGCCAGTGGAACCGGTCTCACCTATCAGTGGACGAAAAACGGAATGGCCATCGTCGGCGCGAACGCCGCCACCTACACCACTCCCCCGGTGACCTGGGTCGACTCGGGGGCGCAGTACAGCGTCGTCGTTTCGAACGCGTCGGGTTCGGTCATGAGTTCTCCTGCTCGGCTGGATCTGAGGCTGAGCGCGAATCAGCAAGTGTTCGAGGGGCTCCTGCTGCCGCCAAGCGCGGGAAGCTACCTGATTCGGTGGAATCTGAACTATCTGGGCCCCGAGACTCCCGGCACGAACTACGCGTGGTCCGACTCGTCGTCGCTGTTGCTGAGCCCGCTGACCAACGGCCCGCAGACCACCACACAGAGCGCTCCCGTGAATCTCACGAGCACGCTGCCGGTGATCACGTCAGGGGCGCAGCGCATCCTGAAGAACGGCGCGATTCTCGTCGTGCCCTCCACGAACCAGTCGGTCCATTCGACCTATACAGGCCCTGACGTACGCGTCGACTACCTGGCCGCAGACAACGCCACGGTCGCGTACTCGCACATTCGCACGAACTACTCGACGGTTGCATTGGCGGGTGCCATGAACGGTGCGACCGACGACTTCGCGCACTATCACAACTCGTTCTATTCGAACGGCGCCATTTTCAGGCCAGGTTCGACCTACCTTGCCGGCGCCGCCTACACGAAATATTTCGCCAGCGAGAAGGGCGATCGCTACAACGCGTTCGATTGCGCAGCCGCGACCACCGACGCGAACATCACGCCCTGCCGAACCGGGACGACGCTAGTCGCCGCGCTCACGACGGGAATCGCGTCTGGCTCCGACGGCGTCACCTACACGCTGGCCGACGGTGCCCTGCGAACCGTGGGCGGTGTGCAGATCTGGGTGGCGAGTGCCCCGCGGCCGATATCGGCGGTGCTCTCGCTGAGCTCGCAGTACCGCGTCTACTTTCAGATTGGCAGCAACGTCTACACCGGCGCACTCGTTCCGGACGGCAGTCCCTTCCAGACGAGCTACTACGTTTCGAACCCCGGTGGCGCGACGATTACGGATAGCCTGACCTTTCTTCCCTTTCAGATCCGCATGAACAAGGCAGCCAGAGACAGCATCGCAGCTGCGATAGCGTTGTAAGAGATCTTCACGCGCAGCCGCGACAGCGACAAAGAAGTAGACCCCCGGCGCAGGGATTGCGCGATGCGCTACAACGCGGGCTCCGCAGACCACGCCGAGCCTCGTCCATGCCCAGCCAGCCGAAACGCCGAGTCACCGCCGACGACTTCCATCCGGAGGTCCTGCGCCTGTTCGACGACTACGTCCACTCCCGGATCGACCGGCGCGGCTTTCTCGACGGCGCGTCGAAGTTCGCGGTCGGCGGCGCGACGGCGGCGGGGATGCTGGCGGCGCTCTCGCCGACCTTTGCCGCTGCCGAGGTTGTTTCGAAGACCGACGCCCGCATCAAGGCGACGACGGTCGAGTTCCCCTCGCCGCAGGGCTATGGCACCGGCCGCGGCTATCTCGTGCGGCCGGCCAGTGCGCCGCCGCAGGGCGACGTCACCAAGGGCCTGCCGCTGGTGCTCGTGTGCCACGAGAACCGCGGCCTGAACCCGCACATCGAGGACATCGCCCGGCGCCTCGCGCTCGACAACTTCATCGCCTTCGCACCCGATGCGCTCTTTCCGCTCGGCGGCTATCCGGGCACCGAGGACGCCGCGCGCGAGCTGTTCGGCAAGCTCGACCAGGCCAAGACTCGCGAGGATTTCGTCGCCGCGGCGAAATACCTCGAAGGCGTGCCGGGCGGCAACGGCAAGTTCGGCGCGGTGGGTTTCTGCTGGGGCGGCGGCATGACGAACTACCTCGCCACGCGGTTGCCGAACCTGTCGGCCGCGGTGCCGTTCTACGGGCCGGCGCCGCAGCTCGACCGGGTTGCGGCGATCCAGGCGCCGCTGCTGCTGATGTTCGCGTCGAACGACGATTTCGTGAACAAGACGCGCGAGCCGTACGAGGCGGCGCTGAAGGCGGCCGACAAGCGCTACGAGGCGTTCACGTATCCGAACACGCAGCACGGCTTCAACAACGACACGACGCCGCGTTTCGAGACCGCCGCTGCGGCGCTCGCCTGGAAGCGCACCGTCGACTTCTTCAACCGCACGCTGCGCGCCTGACGGGGCGCACGGGACCTGCGCGTCAGTGCAGGTCGCGCCTTGGCTTGTCGGCGGCCTTCTTGTCGCCGCGGCGGCGCCCGAAATCGTCGGGCCTGAAGACGTTGCCGTCCCACGAGCCCCGGCTCGCGCGACGGATCGCCTCGTCGGCGGCGCGCCGGGCGCGGCGTTCGGCGGCCGGCCGGGCGAACGCCTCGCGGGTCCAGCGGCCGGTGCGGTGCCAGCTGCGCCGGACAGCGGCGTCGAGCCGCGCCCGCGCGCGGCTGCCGAGAACAAGCCGAACCAGCATCACCACGCAGGCGGCGACGACGAGGGCGGCAATAACCTTTTCGAGCACGGCGCAGCCATGGTAGCTCCGCACCGACAATCGTGCGGTGCGCGAGGCCACGTTTTCCGATCACGATCCGGACGAGCGGGCGCCGGCTACGGCGGTCGACTCGCGCGAAGCCTGGGTGCGCCTGGCCGCCGCGCTCGCGCTGATGACGATCGGCAGCAGCGCGATGTACGTCGTGTCCGTCGTGCTGCCATCGGTGCAGGCCGAGTTCGGCGTCGCCAGGGCCGATGCGTCGCTGCCGTACACGCTGCTGATGATTGGTTTCGGCATCGGCGGCGTCTGGATGGGGCGGCTCGCCGACCGTCATGGCGTCATGAAGGTGATCCTGCTCGGCACGGCAGGACTCGTGGTCGGCTTCGTCGCTGCGGCGTTCTCGCGTGGCATCGTCTCCTTCGCGATCGTCCACGGGGTCCTGCTCGGCTTCCTCGGCAGCTCGGCGACGTTCGCGCCGCTCGTCGCCGACACGTCGCTCTGGTTCGCGCGACGCCGCGGTGTCGCCGTCGCGATCTGCGCCAGCGGCAACTACTTTGCCGGCGCGATCTGGCCGCCGATCGTGCAGCACTTCGTCGAGACGAACGGCTGGCGCGCCACCTACATCGGCATCGCCGTGGTGTGCGCCGTGACGATGCCGGCGCTGGCGCTGCTGATGCGCCGCCGCCCGCCGATGTCGGCGCCGGCCGTCGCGCCCGCGGCAGCCTCTCCGGCCGGCGCCCTGGCCTCTACGCGACCGTTCGGCCTGTCGATGAACGCCGCGCAGACGCTGCTGTGCATCGCCGGCGTCGCCTGCTGCGTGGCGATGGCGATGCCGCAGGTGCACATCGTCGCCTACTGCGGCGACCTCGGCTACGGCGCCGCGCGCGGCGCGCAGATGCTCTCGCTGATGCTCGCCGCGGGCATCGTCAGCCGGCTCGCCTCGGGTGTCATCTGCGACCGCATCGGCGGCCTGCGCACGTTGCTCATGGGTTCGCTGCTGCAGGGCACCGCGCTGCTGCTGTTCCTGCCGTTCGACTCGCTCGCGTCGCTCTACGCGGTGTCCATCCTGTTCGGCCTTTTCCAGGGCGGCATCGTGCCGTCGTACGCCATCATCGTGCGCGAGTACTTCCCGCCGAAGGAGGCCGGGCAGCGCGTCGGCACGGTGCTGATGTTCACGCTGTTCGGCATGGCCCTCGGGGGCTGGATGTCGGGCAAGGTGTTCGACCTCACGGGCTCGTACCACGCGGCCTTTCTCAACGGCATCGCCTGGAACGCGCTCAACGCGTCGATCGCCATCTTCCTGCTGATGCGGGTGCGCGGCCTGCGCCTGCGGGCGCCCACGCTATCGACCCCATGACGGGCTCGATGACGGCCGCGACGGCGGCGCGGCCCGGGCCGATCCTCGTCGGCACCGCGTCGTGGACCGACAAGACGCTGATCGCGTCGGGCCGCTTCTATCCCAAGGGCGCGAGCACGCCCGAAGCGCGGCTTCGCTACTACGCGTCGCAGTTTCCGACGGTCGAGGTCGATTCGAGCTACTACGCGATGCCCGCACCCGAGACGGCGCGCCTGTGGGCCGAGCGCACGCCCGAGGGCTTCGTGATGAACGTCAAGGCGTTCCGCCTCTTCACCGGCCACCAGACGCAGCCGATGGTCTTCCACAAGGACCTGCAGCAGGCGTTCGCCCTCGAGCCGAAGCGCACCGTCTACGTGCGCGACCTGCCGGGCGAGCTCGTCGACGAGCTGTGGCGGCGCTTTCGCGAGGCGCTGCTGCCGTTGCAGCAGGCGGGCCGGCTCGGCCTCGTGCACTTCCAGTTCCCGCCCTGGCTGCTCTGCAACCGAGCCGGCCACGCCCACGTCGAGCACTGCATCGCGCGGATGCAGGGCTTCGACGTCGGCGTCGAGTTCCGCCACGAGACCTGGTGGGACGGCGCCGATCGGCAGCGCGGCACGCTCGACTTCCTGCGCCAGCTCGGCGCCGCGCACACCGTGGTCGACGGCCCACAGGGCTTTGCCAACAGCGTTCCCGCCGTCTGGGCGGTGACGCATCCCCGCCACGCGCTGCTGCGCCTGCACGGGCGCAATCGCGACACCTGGAACGTCAAGGGGCAGACGTCGGCGTCGGACCGCTTCAACTACGACTACCCCGACGCCGAGCTCGCCGCCTTCGTTCCCCACCTGCAGGGCCTCGCCGAGCAGGCGCTGCAGACGCAGGTCGTCTTCAACAACAACATGGAAGACCAGGGTCAGCGCAACGCACGGTCGATGATCGGCCTGCTGGCCGCCTCCGGACTGCGCCACGGCATGCCCATTGCTCCGCCTTCTGCAACCCGGACGCCACCGACATGAGCCCGACCCCGAACCACCCATCGCATCGCATGCCCAAGCTGGCCTGGCGTCAGTGGTGGTCGCTCGTCAAGCAGACGGCCTCCGCCTGGATCGACGACTACGCGCCGAGCATGGGCGCGGCGCTGTCCTACTACACGGTGTTCTCGCTGGCGCCGCTGCTCCTCATCGTCGTGTCGATCGCAGGGCTCGTATTCGGCGAAGAGGCGGCGCGCGGCGAGATCTTCGAGCAGCTGCGCGGTTTCATGGGCGCGCAGGCGGCGGGCGCCGTCGAGGGCCTGCTGAAGGGCCTGAACAGGCCGGCCGAAGGCATCACGAGCGCCATCATCGGCGTCGGCGTGCTGCTGATCGGCGCGACCACCGTCTTCGGCGAGCTGCAGGACGCCCTCGACCGCATCTGGAGAGCGCCCGCGCGCGACAAATCGGGTGGCCGGTGGGGGCTGCTGCGCACGCGGCTGCTCTCGTTCGGCATGATCCTCGGCATCGCCTTTCTGCTGATGGTTTCCCTCGTCCTCGGTGCCGTGATCTCGGCGCTCGGCAAGTGGTGGGGCGACGTGTTCGGCGGCTGGACGATCCTGGCGCAGATCGTCAACCTGGCCGTGGGCTTCGGCCTGACGACCGCGGTGTTCGCCATGATCTACAAGCTCATGCCCAGGGTGCACGTGCAGTGGCACGACGTGTGGCTCGGCGCCATCGTCACCGCCAGCCTCTTCACAGTGGGCAAGTTCTTGATCGGCCTGTACATCGGCAAGAGCAGCGTCGCCTCGGGGTTCGGTGCCGCCGGTTCGCTGATTGTCGTGTTCGTGTGGGTCTACTACTCGGCGCAGATCTTCCTCATGGGCGCTGAGTTCACGTGGATCTATGCGCGCATGTTCGGGTCGCTGCGCCATTTGCCCGACTCCAAGGAGGCCATCGCCGAGGGGTCGGCGCCCGCGGTCCCGACGCGCGATGCGCCAGTGCCGGCGGGGCCGTTGACCGAAGTGCCGCCGCCTGTGCCTCCGAAGCAGAAGCGCCCGGCCACCGTTGCAGACGTCGGGATCGGACTCGGCATCGGCCTGTTCGCGCGATACGCGCTGCCGTGGCTGCTGCGGCGCAAGCGCTGACGCCGTACGGCGTCCCTCGGCGTGGCCCGCATCCATCGGTGGTCGGGATGCTCCGAGGGTACCGCCACCCTCCGACGCCTGCGCCATCATGCGGCGATGTCCACGCCCACCTCCGCCGAGCGCGCGCGCCGCGTCGGCCTCGGCTTCGTCTTCCTCTGGTTCTTCATCGGCGGCATCGCCCACTTCGTGGCGACCGACCTGGAAGCGTCGATCGTTCCGCCTTGGCTGCCGGGCGATCCGCGGACGATCGTGCTCGTGAGCGGCGTCGTCGAACTGCTCGGCGCGCTCGCGCTCCTCTTTCCGCGCACTCGGCGCGCGGCCGGCTGGCTGCTCGTGCTGCTCACGATCGCCGTCACGCCCGCCAACTTCTACATGCTGCAGACCGCCGAGCGCTGGCCGGGCGTGCCGTACTGGATGCTGGTGGCGCGGCTGCCGATGCAAATCGCGCTCATCGCGCTCATCGTCTGGAGCACAGCAACGCCGAAGCGCCGCTGATCGCTCGCATCACATGACGGCGCCGACCTGCCACGGCACGAACTCGCTTTGCCCGTAGCCGTGCCGCTCGCTCTTGCTCTTGTGGCCCGACGCCGTCTCGAGCACGAGCTCGAAGATGCGCTCGCCCATCGCCTGCACCGTCGACGTGCCGTCGACGATCTCGCCGCAGTTGATGTCCATGTCGTCTTCCTGCCGCTTCCAGAGCGCCGTGTTCGTGGCGAGCTTGAGGGAAGGTGACGGCGCGCAGCCGTAGGCCGAGCCGCGCCCGGTGGTGAAGCAGATGAGGTTGGCGCCGCCCGCCACCTGCCCGGTTGCGCTCACCGGGTCGTAGCCGGGCGTGTCCATGTAGACGAAGCCGTGCGTCGTCACCGGTTCGGCGTACTCGAGCACCGCCTCGAGGTTCATCGTCCCGCCCTTGGCGACGGCGCCGAGCGACTTCTCGAGGATGGTCGTCAGGCCGCCGGCCTTGTTGCCAGGCGATGGGTTGTTGTTCATCTCACCATCGTTGATCGCCGTGTAGCGCTCCCACCAGCGGATGCGCTCGAGCAGCTTCTCGGCGATGTCGGGCCGCACCGCGCGGCGCGTGAGCAGGTGCTCGGCGCCGTAGATCTCGGGCGTCTCCGACAGGATCGCGGTGCCGCCGTGCTGCACCAGCAGGTCGACCGCAGCGCCGAGCGCCGGGTTCGCGCTGATGCCGGAGTAGCCGTCGGAGCCGCCGCACTGCAGGCCGATCGTGATGTGCTCGGCGCTGCAGGGCTCGCGCACCGCGGCGTTGGCCGCCGGCAGCATCGCGTTGACGAGCGCGATGCCCTTGGCGACGGTCTTCGTCGTGCCGCCCGTGTCCTGGATGTTGAAGACGCGCAGGTTCTCGCCCTCGACGAGATTGCCGGTGGTGAGCCAGGCGTTGATCTGGTTCGCCTCGCAGCCGAGGCCGACGACGAGCACGCCGGCGAAGTTGGCGTGAGTCGCGTAGCCCGTCAACGTGCGCTCGAGGATGCGCATGCCCGTGCCGTTGGTGTCCATGCCGCAGCCAGTGCCGTGCGTGAGCGCAACGATGCCGTCGACGTTCGGGTACGCGGCCAGCGCCTGCGGATTCGTGGTGCGCGAGAAGTGATCGGCGATCGCGCGCGCCGCCGTCGCCGAGCAGTTCACGCTGGTCAGCACGCCGATGTAGTTGCGTGTCGCGACGCGGCCGTCGGCGCGGCGGATGCCCATGAAGCTCGCCTCTCGCCGCGCCGGCTTCGGCCGCACCCCCGCGCCGATCGCGTAGTCGCGCGTCGCCGCGCCGGTCGACGCACCCTTGTCCGGGCCCATGTCGAGGTTGTGGACGTGCACGTGCTCACCGCGCGCGATCGGCTTCGACGCGAAGCCGATGATCTGGTCGTAGCGGCGCACCGGCTCGCCGGCGGCGATGTCGCGAACGGCGATCTTGTGCCCGGCGGGGATCAGGCCGCGCACCGCGACGCCTTCGACCTCGGCGCCGCCGACGAGCTGGGCTCGCGCGATGAGCACGTCGTCGTTCGGATGGAGGCGGATGAAGGGCTGCATGGCGGCGACGATCTTAGTCGGACGGCGGCCGCCGCGGCCGCGACAATCGTCGTCATGGCCGACGGTTTCGAAGACGGCAAGCGTGCGTTTTTCGACGGCGTCGCGCACTACCAGGCCGGCCGCCATGCCGAGGCGGCCAATGCCTTCGAGCGCTCGCTGGCCGCCGTTCCCGGCCGCGCTTCGACGCTCGCCAACCTCGGCGCGGCGCGGCTCAAGCTCGGCCGGCCCGCCGCAGCGCTCGAAGCGCTCGACGCCGCGCTCGCCGCGGCTCCCGATGATCTGGACGCGTGGTCGCAACGCGGCGTGGCGCTGTCGATGCTCGGCCACCATGCCGAGTCGCTGGCGAGCCACGATCGCGCGTGGCAGCGTGACCCGGCGCGCGCCGTCGATGCCTACGGCCGCGGCAACGCTCTCGCCATGCTCGGTTGCGGCGACGAAGCGGTCGCTGCCTACGACGATGCGCTGCGCCTCGAGCCGCATCACGCCGAGGCGTGGAGCCGGCGCGGCGGCCTGCTGCGCGAGGCCGGTCGGCTCGAAGAGGCCACGCAATCCTACGAGGCTGCCCTCGCACACGGCGGCGACGAGACGCTCAACCGCTTCTTCCTCGCCGCCGTCGATGGCGCACACGGTGTTGCCCCGCCATCACCGCCCCGCGCCTACGTCGAAGGCCTGTTCGACGAGTACGCCGCCGGCTTCGGCGATCACGTCGTCGACGGCCTCGCCTACCGCGCCCACGTCCGCCTGGCCGACGGCCTGGCGACGCTGCGCGGCGCACGGCTGTTTCGCGCCGGCCTCGACCTCGGTTGCGGGTCGGGACTGTCGGGCCGTGAGCTGCGGCCCCACGCCGACGCGCTCGACGGTGTCGATGTGTCGTCGCGGATGCTCGAGCGGGCACGCGCGAGCGGCGCCTATGGAAACCTGGTGCACGACGACCTCGCTTCGCATCTCGGCACGACCACGTTGCGCTACGACCTCGTCGCCGCCGTCGATGTCTTCATCTACGTCGGCGCGCTCGACACCGTCTTCGCCGGCGTCCGCCGAATCCTCGAGCCAGGCGGCTTGTTCTGCTTCACCGCCGAGAAGGCTGGCCCCGACGAGGCCGACGGCACGCTCCGCCCGAGCCTGCGCCACGCCCACCGCCGCGAGGCGCTGGAAACGCTCGCTGCTCGTCATGGCTTTCTCGTTGAACGCATCGACGAAGCGCCACTGCGCGAGGAGCAGCGCCGGCCGATCGAAGGGTTCTACTTCTACCTGCGCGGGCCTTGAACGACCGCTAGAAGAACAGCCTCGGCAGCCACAGCACGAGGCTCGGAACGTACGTGATGATGCCGAGCGCTACCAGCAGCGGCAGCAGCCATGGCAGGATGGCCATCGTCGTGCGCTCGAATGACAGGTTGGCCACGCGTGCGAGCACGAACAGCACCATGCCCATCGGCGGGTGAAGAAGGCCGATCATCAGGTTGAGCACCATCACGAGCCCGAAGTGCACCGGGTCGACGCCGAGGTGGACCGCGATCGGCAGCAGGATCGGGACGAGGATCGTGATCGCCGCCGTCGGCTCCAGAAAGCAGCCGACGAACAGCATCAGCAGGTTGGCGAGCAGCAGGAAGACCCAGGCTTCATTGGTGAAGGCGAGCACCCAGGCGGCGATGTCGGCGGTGACGCCCGTGGCCGTCAGCATCCACCCGAAGATCGACGCCGCGGCGACGATGAAGAGCACCGTGCTCGTCGTCTCGACGGTGTCGAGGCAGACCTTGACGAACATCCTCCACGTCAGCGTGCGGTACCACGCCAGGCCGAGCACCATCGCCCACGCGCAGGCGGCGATCGCGCCTTCGGTCGGCGTGAACAGTCCCGTCGTCATGCCGCCGATCAGCAGCACCGGCGTCATGATCGGCAGCACCGCCTCGAAGCGGAAGACGCGGTCGAGGACGAACAGCAAGCCGAAGCCGACGAACACTGTGATCTGCGCCGGCGCGCCCAGCTTGGCGATCGCGACCCAGAGCAGAAGCGGCCAGCCGACGACGACGCCGAGCTCCATCATCGCCTTGAAGAAGCGGGTGCTCGAGAAGCGCACGTCGCCGCCCCAGCCGTTCTTGTGCGCGTAATACGCGACCGTGAGCATCATCAGGATGGTCAGCAACGCGCCGGGAAGGATGCCGGCCAGGAAGAGCGCGCCGACCGAGGCGTTGGCCATCATTCCGTAGATCACGAACGGCAGGCTCGGCGGGATGATCGGGCCGAGCGTGGCTGACGCGGCAGTCACACCGACCGCAAATTCCGTCGGGTAGCCGTGCTCCTGCATCGCCTTGATCTCGATCGTGCCGAGGCCGGCCGCGTCGGCGATGGCGGTGCCGCTCATGCCGGCGAAGATCACCGAGGCGAGCACGTTCACGTGACCCAGGCCCCCCTTCAGCCAGCCGACCAGCGCGAGCGCGAAGTTGAAGATCCGCGTCGTGATGCCGCCGTTGTTCATCAGGTTGCCGGCGAGGATGAAGAACGGCACCGCGAGCAGCGGGAAGCTGTCGATGCCGTTGATCATCCGGTGGATGACGACGAAGGGCGGCGTGTCGCCCGAGATCGCGATGTAGGCGAGGGAGGCGCCTGCCATGGCTATGGCGACCGGAATGCCGCCGGCCATGAAGAGGAGGAAGAAGATCTTCAGCATGGGGTGCTCGCAGCGGCACGGGGCGAGGATGCCGGGCGGCCGTCGCTGCTCATGTCCCCCGCTGAGGGCCAGGTATGGCCCTCAGCTCCTCCTTTACTTCGCTGCGACG
>JBBSPY010000038.1:0-19295 GCA_038258415.1 Burkholderiales bacterium | reverse complement strand
GAGAACTCGGTGATCTCGATGGGCGTCTACATCTCGCAGAGCACCAAGATCTACGACCGCGCCACAGGCGAGGTCCACTACGGGCGGGTGCCGGCCGGGTCGGTCGTCGTCAGCGGCAACCTGCCGGCGATCGACGGCAGCCACAGCCTCTACTGCGCCGTGATCGTCAAGCGCGTCACGGCGGCCACGCGCGCCAAGACGAGCATCAACGAGCTGCTTCGCGCCTGACAGCGGGCGGCGAAGCGAAGGAGAACGCGATGAGCGGCGGAAACATGGAGCGGGTGCTGCGGCTGATGGCCGAGAAAGGCGCCTCCGACGTCTACCTGTCGGCGAACTCGCCGATCCTCATCAAGATCAACGGGCAGCTGCTGCAGCTCTCGGACCAGCCGCTCGCCCATGCGCAGCCACGCCAGCTGCTCGCCGAGCTGCTCACGCCGAGCCAGCTCGAGGAGCTCGAGGACACGGGCGAGCTCAACATCGGCGTCGGCCTCGCCGGGGTGGGGAGCTTTCGCCTTTCCGGCTTCAAGCAGCGCGGCTCGATCGCCGCGGTGTTTCGCTGCATCCCGTTCGAGATCCCCTCGCTCGAGAGCCTCAACGTTCCGGACATCCTCAACACGCTCGTGATGGAGAAGCGCGGGCTGATCCTGATGGTGGGCGCCACGGGCACCGGCAAGAGCACCACGCTCGCGTCGATGCTCGAGCAGCGCAACCAGCAGCTCGCGGGCCACATCCTCACCATCGAGGACCCGATCGAGTTCCTGTTCAACCACAAGAAATCGGTCGTCAACCAGCGCGAGGTCGGCCGCGACACCCAGAACCTGCAGATCGGCCTGAAGACGGCGCTGCGCCAGGCTCCCGACTGCATCATGATCGGCGAGATTCGAGACCGCGAGACGATGACGGCGGCGATCTCGTACGCGCTCTCGGGCCACCTCGTGCTCTCCACGCTGCACGCCAACAACAGCTACCACGCGATGGGCCGGATCCTGTCGTTCTACGCGCCGGAGGCGCGGCCGGCGCTTCTCGCCGACCTGGCGGCGGGACTGCGCGCGGTGGTGTCGCAGCGGCTGGTGCGCAGCGTCGCCGGCGGCCGGATGCCGGCGGTCGAGGTGCTGCTCAACACCAAGCTGATACAGGAGCTGATCGAACGCGGCGACTTCTCCGGCATCAAGGAGGCGATGGAAAAGTCGCTAGCCGAAGGCTCGCAGACCTTCGAGCAGGACCTGGCGCGCATGATCACCGAGAACATCATCACCCGCGACGAGGGCCTCGCGTACGCCGACTCGCCGACCAACCTCATGTGGCGGCTGCAGAACGACATGACTCCGGCGTCGCGCATCACGCCGAAGAAGGAAGAGAACGACGACCAGCCGAGCTTCACCGAGATCACGATCGACGTGCGGCCGGACGAGGTCACGACGACGGCGTCGCCGCAAGCGCGGCGCTTCTGACCGGCGCACGCCCGACTGCGGTGGGTGCGACGCTGGAGCTCGCCGAGCGGCTGATCGCGCGCCGCTCCGTGACCCCCGACGACGGCGGCTGCCAGCAGCTGCTGGCCGAGCGTCTGTCGGCGATCGGCTTCGACTGCAGCCACCTGCCCTTCGGCGCCGAGGGCAGCACCGTCTCCAACCTGTGGGCGATCCGCCGCGGCGAGGCTTTCGACGGCCGACTCGTTGCCTTCGCGGGCCACACCGACGTCGTGCCGACCGGCCCGCTGTCCGCGTGGGCCAGCGATCCCTTCGTACCGACGCATCGCGACGGTGCGCTCTACGGGCGCGGCGCCGCCGACATGAAGAGCTCGATCGCGGCCATGGTGGTCGCCGCCGAAGCGTTCGTGTCGGCGCACCCAACGCACACCGGCAGCATCGGCTTCCTGATCACCAGCGACGAGGAAGGGCCCTCGCTCGACGGCACGGCGAAGGTCTGCGACTGGCTCGCCGAGCGCGGCGTGCGGCTCGACTGCTGCGTCGTCGGCGAGCCGACCTCCGTCACGCAGCTCGGCGACACGATCAAGAACGGCCGCCGCGGCACGCTCACCGGCAGGCTCGTCGTCGAGGGCGTGCAAGGGCACATCGCCTACCCGCACCTGGCGAAGAACCCGATCCACCTGGCCGCGCCGCTGCTGGCCGAGCTGGTGGCGGTTGAGTGGGACCGCGGCAATGGCCACTTCCCGCCAACGTCGTGGCAGGCGTCGAACATCCACGCCGGAACCGGCGCCGGCAACGTCATCCCGGGTGAGCTGACGATCGACTTCAACTTCCGTTTCAGCAGCGAGTCGACGCCGGAATCACTGAAGTCGAGGCTCGAGACGATCATCGCCCGGCACGGTGTCGCGCACCGACTTGCCTGGACGCTCGGTGGCGACCACTTCCTCACGCCCCCCGGCATCCTGAGCGAGGCGCTCGCCGCGTCCATCCGCGAGGCGACCGGTGTCGAGTGCGAGCTCTCGACCACCGGCGGAACCTCCGACGGCCGCTACATCAAGCGGATCTGCGACGAGGTGATCGAGTTCGGCCCCGTCAACGCGAGCATCCACAAGATCGACGAGCACGTGGCGATCGCGAGCCTCGATCCGCTGGCGGCGGTCTACCGCGGCGTCCTCGAACGGCTGGTCGCGTGACGCTGGTCGAGCTCGTGACGGCCGAGGCCGCTCGGCTGAAGGCGGCCGGCGTGGCGTTCGGCCACGGCACCGTCAACGCGTTCGACGAGGCGGCCTGGCTCGTCACCGCGGTGCTCGGACTTCCGCTCGACGCGCTGGAGACACGCGGCGGCAAGCCTCTCGACGACGACGCGCTCGCCACGGCGCGCGCCGTCGTCGACAAGCGCATCGAGTCGCGTGAGCCTGCGGCCTACCTGCTCGGCGAAGCGTGGCTGCAGGACGTGCCGTTCACGATCGACCGGCGCGCGATCGTGCCGCGGTCCTACATCGCCGAGCTGATCGTCGATCCCGAGGGGAGCGGCACGCTCGATGCCTGGCTGAGCGACCGCACGGCGCGGGCGCTCGACCTTTGCACCGGCAACGGCAGCCTCGCCGTGCTCGCGGCGATGGCGTGGCCCGAGGTCACGGTCGACGCGTCCGACGTGTCGGCCGACGCCCTCGAGATCGCCAGGATCAACGTCGCGCGGCACGGCCTCGGCGAGCGCGTCCGCGTCGTCGAGTCCGACTTGTTCGGCGCGCTCGAGGGTCGCTGGGACCTCATCGTCTGCAACCCGCCATACGTGACCGACGCCGCCATGGCCGCGCTGCCACCCGAGTACCGCGCGGAGCCGGCACTGGCGCTGGCCGGCGGCGCCGACGGGATGGACCTCGTGCGACGGATCGTCGCCGACGCCGGCGCCCACCTGAACGACACCGGCGTCCTCGTCCTCGAGGTCGGTCGCGAGCGGCGCCGCTTCGAGGCTGCATTTCCGCGACTGGAATGCGCCTGGCTGGAGACAAGCGGTGGCGACGATCGCGTTGTCCTCGTCGAGCAGCGAGCCCTCGCAAAACAGCGCTGAGCCACGCCGGGCCAAAATCCGGCGATGCTCGTTCTCCAGAACCTCGTCCTGCGCCGCGGCGCCAAGGTCGTCATCGACCGTGCGTCGCTCACCATCCAGCCCGGCGAGAAGGTCGGCCTCGTCGGTCGCAACGGCGCCGGCAAGTCGTCGCTGTTCAGCCTGCTCGCCGGACGCCTGCAGGCCGACGCCGGCGATTCCACCGTGCCATCGAGCTGGCAGCTCGCCGAAGTGGCGCAGGAAATGCCCGAAAGCGACGAAGGCGCCACGGCGTTCGTTCTGGCCGGCGACGTGACCCTCGTCGAAGCCGAGCGCGCGCTCGCCGAGGCCGATGCCAGCGGCGACGGCATCGCCATCGCCGCCGCGCACGAGCAGATCGGCGCCGCCGGCGGCTTCGACGCGAGGCCTCGCGCACAGGCCATGCTGCTCGGTCTCGGCTTCAAGGTCGGCGAGCTCGACGCGACGGTGTCGAGCTTCTCCGGCGGCTGGCGGATGCGGCTGCAGCTGGCCCGCGCCCTAATGTGCCCGGCCGACCTGATGCTGCTCGACGAGCCGACCAACCACCTCGACCTCGACGCGCTCGTCTGGCTCGAGGCATGGCTGAAGCGATACGCCGGGACGATGGTCGTCATCAGCCACGACCGCGAATTCCTCGACGCCGTGACCCGCGTCACGGTGCATGTCGACGAGGGCAAGCTCGTCCGCTACGGCGGCAACTACACCGCTTTCGAGGAGATGCGCGCGGTGCGGATAGCGCAGGCACAGGCCGGCTTCGAGAAGCAGCGCGAGCGCATCGCCCACCTGCAGAGCTTCATCGACCGATTCAAGGCGAAGGCGAGCAAGGCGAAGCAGGCGCAGAGCCGCGTCAAGGCGTTGGCACGGATGGAAAGGCTGGCACCCGTCCTGACCAGCGCCGACTTCCAGTTCGAGTTCAGGGAGCCGCGCAGCCTGCCGAACCCGATGCTCGCTTTCGCCGACGTGGCGTGCGGCTATCGAGGCGAAGACGGCGCGCCGCCCAAGGTCGTCGTCTCCGGCATCGACCGCTCGGTGCTGGCCGGTCAGCGCATCGGCATCCTCGGCGCGAACGGCCAGGGCAAGTCGACCGTGGTGAAGACGGTCGCGGGTGATCTCGTTCCGGTCGCCGGCCAGGTCGTTCCCGGCAAGGGGCTCACGATCGGCTACTTCGCCCAGCAGGAGCTCGACGTGCTCTCGCCCGGCGACGGGGCGCTCATGCACATGGTCCGTCTCGCCCGGGACGTCGGCCCGCCCGGGCGCGAGCAGGAACTGCGCGACTTCCTCGGCCGCTTCCGCTTCACCGGCGCGATGGTCACCCAGGCGATCGGCACGCTATCGGGGGGCGAGAAGGCGCGCCTGGTGCTTGCGATGCTGGTGTGGCAGCGGCCGAACCTGCTGCTGCTCGACGAGCCGACGAACCACCTCGATCTCTCGACCCGCGAGGCCCTCAGCATGGCGCTCAACGAATTCGAGGGCACGGTGATGCTGGTGAGCCACGACCGCGCGCTGCTGCGCGAGGTCTGCGACGAGTTCTGGCTCGTCACGGGCGGCGTGCTCGCACCCTTCGACGGCGACCTCGACGACTACCAGCGGTGGCTGCTCGAGCAGTCGAAGGCGGCCGCGACGGGTGCGTCGCGCAAGGCCGCGATCGCCCCTGCGCCGGCGCCGCCACCAGCCGCGACGAAGCGCGACGAGCGGCAGGCGGGCAAGCAGGAGCGCGCGCGGTTCGCCGAGGCGACGCGGCCGCTGCGCGTCGAGCGCCAGCAGGTGGAAGCGCGAATGGCCAGGCTCTCGACCGAGGCGACCGGACTCGAGTCGCGTCTCGCCTCGCCGGGCCTCGCCACCGAGGCTTACGCAACGCTCGGCCGCGACCTCACCCACGTGCGCGCCGAGGCGGCGATGCTCGAAGAGCGCTGGCTCGCACTCGAGACCGAGCTCGAGGCCCTCACCGCGACCTGAGCCCCCTGCCTGTCCTCAATCGACGCCGAGCAGGCGAACGATGAGCTCGACACGCGCAGCAGCCGGGCCGAGCGCGCCCGCCGATTCGAATGGCGAAGCAGCGCCGGAGGCGCCGGCTTCGCTGCCAGCCACGATCGTCCCGCCCATGCCCGCACGCAGGCAGCGCAGCACCGCGACACCGTGGCGCTGCGCGGCCCGCAGCGCGGCCTCCGTGACCCGGTGGATCTGCCCGTTGCCCGTGGTCGCGACGACGAGGCCGGCAACGCCGGCGGCGACCAGCGCCGGCACGGCGCGCGCGTCGGCCGCGGCCGTGCTCGACACGATCTCGACCCAAGGCCAAGGTGACGCCTCGAGGTTCCGCTCCCCTGCGCCCGCTACGCTGGTCGGCCAGGCGCGGAGCAGGCGGACCCGTCCCTCCTCGACGTAGCCGATCGGCCCGGCGTCGCCCGAAGAGAAGGCCTCGACCCGATAGGGGTGCGCCTTGCGCACGTCTGCCGCACCGTGGATGCGTCCGGCGAGCACCGCGACCACGCCGGTGGCCCCGTCGGTCGCCGCGACGGCCAGGGCGTCGGCCAGGTTCTGCGGTCCATCGGGCGAGCGCGAGGTGGCCGGCCGCATCGCCGCGGTGACGACGACAGGCTTGCCCGTCCGGCTCGTTCGTGCCAGCCACCACGCCGTCTCCTCGAGCGTGTCGGTGCCGTGGGTCACGACGACGCCGCGCACCGCGTCGCGCGCCGCGTGATGCGCGATCCGCGACGCCAGGCGCAGCCACGTCGCGGCGTCCATGTCCTTGCTGTCTAGCTGGGCGATCTGCTCGGCCTCGACGGTCGCGCCTTCCGGCACCAGCCCTTCGACCAGCGCCTCGACGCCGACCTCGCCGGCCCGATAGCCGACGGCGCTGGTGCCGGATGCACCGCGTCCGGCGATCGTCCCGCCCGTGCCGAGGACGACGAGCGTCGGCACGGCTTGCGTCATGTCGCAGACTGGATGAAAATACAGCGCTGGATACATGACCAGCCGGAGCGCACGATGCTCGAAAAACCCAAGCTCACCGACCGCCAGCAGCAGATCCTCGAACTCGTGCAGAGCGCCATCGAACGCACCGGGGCGCCGCCCACCCGCGCCGAAATTGCCGGAGAACTGGGCTTCCGCTCGGCCAACGCGGCCGAGGAACACCTGCAGGCGCTGGCGAGGAAGGGCGTCATCGAGCTCATCGGTGGCACATCACGAGGCATCCGGCTCAAGTCTGACACGCTGCGCGCGCTGAACCAGTCGCGCGGCAAGCAGTTCACGCTGCCGCTGCCGAGCCTGGCACAACTGGCGCTGCCGCTGGTCGGCCGCGTCGCGGCAGGCAGCCCGATCCTCGCCCAGGAACACATCGACCAGACCTACCTGATGGAGGCCAGCCTGTTCTCGCGCCGCCCGGACTACCTCCTCAAGGTTCGCGGCATGAGCATGAAGGACGCCGGCATCATGGACGGCGACCTGCTCGCCGTGCAGAAGGCCAAGGAGGCGCGCAACGGCCAGATCGTCGTGGCGAGGCTCGGCGACGACGTCACGGTCAAGCGCTTCCGCAAGACCAAGGCCCGGATCGAGCTGCTGCCGGAAAACGCCGATTTCGAGCCGATCGTCGTCGGCGAGGGCGACTTCTTCGAGATCGAAGGTCTCGCCGTAGGGCTGGTGCGCAACAACATGCTCACCTGAGCCCAGCTCGGCCCGGCCGGGAATTGGCGGCCTGCGGGCCGCCTTTTCGTCGCATCGTTGTCATCGTCGCTGCCAAGAATGCAGCGATGGAACGACTCCTCCTCCGCCCCAGACCAGCGACGGGCCCGAGCTTTCGCGGTGTCGCACCGGACAGCGGCACGCCGATGCCGCCGCGACGTCCCACCGACTGGGCCTCCCGCCTCGGGTTCGTGTCGGGTTGGGGCTTCAGCCTCGGCAGGCCCGACCCCGAACGGCTCGCCGCCGCGCGGTTCGACTTCGTCGACGCGATCGACGACGTTCGAACCGAGGCGGCCTACGGCCTGCAGTCGCGCATCGTCCTGACGCGCTCGCTGCACGAGCTGTGGCACCTTCGAGCCGATGCCTTCAGCCTCATCTCGCGACGGCACAGCCAGGGCGAGGCGAACGAACGACTCGCAGGCCTCGACCGACACTTCGCCTGAGCGCTCTTCAGCGCCTCGGCGCCGAACGCGGCGCCGTCAACCCAGCTTGCCGAGGAAGTCGGGCTTGCCGAGTTCGACGCCGTTGTGGCGCAGCAGCGCGTACGTCGTCGTCGCGTGGAAGTAGAAGTTCGGCAGTGCGAAACCCTTGAGGTAGTTCTCGCCGGTCATCGTCATCGAGCCGTCGCGGCGAGGCACGGTGATGTCCTTTGCATCGGTGCCGTCGAGCGCCGATGCCGGCACCGACTCGACATAGGCGATCGTCTTCGCGATGCGCTCGCGCAGCTCGGGCAGGCTCGCCTCGTCGTCGGCGAAGCTCGGCGCCTCGACACCCGAAATCCGCGCGATGGCGAACTTCGCCGCGTCGCAGGCGATCTGCACCTGCTTCGGAAACGGCAGCATGTCGGGAGCGAGCCGCGCCTGCATGAAGACCTCCGGGTCGAACTTGCGCGCCGCCGCGTGCTGCTCGGCCTTGTCGAGCCAGCTGCTCATGTTGCGCAGCATGCGCGCCAGGACCGGCGCACTCGCCGCATGCATCGTCATCGTCATCTCGTCGTCTCCCAGTGAGGTTGTCAAGTCGGGGCGACGGATCGTAGCGGCCACCTTCGCGGCGTGCACAATGGTCGCGGAGCTGGGCGCAGCCGTGAACATCATCATCCTCGACGACTACCAGGACGCGGTGCGCAAGCTCCGGTGCGCCTCCGTTCTCGAGTCGCTCAACGCCAAGGTCTTCACCAACACCGTCAAGGGCATCGGGCAACTCTCGGTGCGGCTGCGCGATGCCGAGGTGCTGGTGCTGATCCGCGAGCGCACTCATTTCCAGAAGTCGCTGCTCGAGAAGCTGCCGCGCCTGAAGCTGATCTCGCAGACCGGCCGTGCCGGCCCGCACATCGACATCGACACCTGCACGCGACTGGGCATCGCGGTCGCCGAAGGCGTCGGCTCGCCGGTCGCCCCTGCCGAGCTCACGTGGGCGCTCATCATGGCGGCGATGCGGCGGCTGCCGCAGTACATCGGCAACCTCAAGCATGGCGCCTGGCAGCAGTCGGGGCTGAAGGCGGCCTCGATGCCACCGAACTTCGGGCTCGGGCTGGTGCTCAAGGGCCGCACGCTCGGCATCTGGGGATACGGCAGGATCGGCCAGCTGGTCGCGTCCTACGGCAAGGCGTTCGGCATGCGCGTCCTCGTCTGGGGCAGCGACACATCGCGGGTGCGCGCCAGGGACGACGGCCACGAAGTCGCCGCGAGCCGTGAGCAGGTGTTCGACGATGCCGATGTACTGTCGCTGCACCTGCGGCTTGTCGAAGAGACACGCGGCGCCGTCGACCTCGAACTCCTGTCGCGCATGCGGCCGACCGCGCTGCTCGTCAACACGTCGCGCGCCGAGCTGATCGAGGAAGGGGCGCTGGTGTCGGGGCTGAACCGGGGCCGGCCCGGAATGGCCGCGGTCGATGTCTACGAGAGCGAGCCGATCCTGCAGGGGCAATTGCTGCTGCGCCTGGAGAACGCCGTCTGCACGCCGCACATCGGCTACGTCGAGCAGGACAGCTACGAGCTGTACTTCCGGGCCGCGTTCGACAACGTCGTCGCCTTCATCGAAGGTCGACCGACGAACATCGTCAATCCGGAGGCCCTGAAGGTGCTGCGTTGAAGGCCGCTCCATGACCGGGGCGCGCTGGGCGCTCATGTTCGGCAACTTCGTGATCGGCTTCGGCATCATGGTCGCGCCGGGCACGCTCGACGACCTCGCCCGCTCCCTGGCCGTCTCGGTGTCGATCGCCGGCCAGTTGATCGCCGTCGGCGCGGCCGCCGTCTGCTTCGGCGCACCACTATTGGCGGGCTGGGTCGCCGCCTTCGATCGGCGCCGGCTGCTCGCCGCGAGCCTGGTCTTCTACGCGGCCGGCCACGCTGCGTGCGTGCTGGCGCCTAGCTATGCGGCGCTGCTGCCGCTGCGCGCCCTGACGCTGCTCGGTGCCGCCGTCTTCACGCCCCAGGCGGCGGCAGCGATCGGCTTCATGTCGCCTCGAGCCGACCGGGGCCGCGACATCGCGTTCATCTTTCTCGGCTGGTCGCTGGCATCGGTGGTCGGGTTGCCGGTTGCGGCCTGGCTCGGCGACGCGCACGGCTGGCGCAGCGCGTTCCTTGCCGTCGCGGCGCTGTCGCTGGTCGCCGCGGCCTGGGTCTACGCCGTGATGCCCGACGGCGTTCGGCCCGCCGCGCTGTCGCTCGCGGCGTGGAAGGCCGCCCTCACCGACCCATTGCTGATGGCGATCGTCGCCGTCACGTTCCTCTCGGGCGCCGGCCAGTTCACATTGTTCTCGTACTTCATGCCCTACTTCCGCGAGGTGCTGCACGCATCGGCCACGCAGGCGTCGCTGCTGCTCGTGTGGTTCGGTGTCTTCGGCCTCGCCGGCAATGTGATGCTCACGCGCTTCATCGACCGTGTCGGCATCGATCGTTCGGCAACTTGGCTGGTCGCGTTGATCGCCTTGTCGCTCGCGCTGTGGCCGCTCGCGGGCGGCATCATCGGCGTCGGCCTTGTGCTAGTGCCATGGGCCTTCGGATGCTTCTCCAGCAACTCGGCCCAACAGGCCCGGTTGCAGGCGACCGCTCCTGCCCTCGCCTCCGCGATGCTCGCGCTGAACACCTCGGCGATCTACCTCGGGCAGGCGACCGGCGCGTCGACCGGCGGCTGGCTGCTGGCGCACGGTGGCTACGCCCCCCTCAGCTGGGTGGGCCTCGGATGGCTGGTCGCCGCGGTCGCGGTCAGCGTCTGGGCGATGCGACGAAACGGCTCTCCTGCGATGACGGCGCCGCGCGCTGCATTGTCGGCAGCTGTCGTGGCCTCGCCCGAATCGCGGACGTGAGCGGAGAAGCGCCGGCCAGGCCGGTTCCGGCTGGCGACGGGATCGTCGCACCGCGATCGCCCGGCGAAGTCTTTCTCGTCTTCACGCGGATGGCGCTGCAGGGTTTCGGCGGCGTGCTGCCGATCGCGCAGCGCGAGCTCGTCGAGCGCACGCGCTGGATGACGCGCGAACAGTTCGTCGAGATGCTGGCGACCGCGCAGGTGCTGCCGGGGCCGAACGTCGTCAACCTCGCGCTGATGTTCGGCGACCGCTGCTTCGGCGTTCGCGGCGCGGCGGCCGCGCTCGGCGGCATGCTCGGCGCGCCGCTCATCGTCGTCATGGGACTGACGATCGCCTATGCCGAGCTGTCGAGCATGCCAGCCGTCGCCGGGGCGTTGCGCGGGATGGGTGCCGTGGCAGCCGGCCTCATCCTCGGCACGGCGTTCAAGCTGTCGGCGACGCTGCGCACCAGCCGGCTCGGCAAGCCCGTGTCGTACGGCATCGCCTTGGCGACCGCGATCGCCATCGGCGCGCTGCGCTGGCCGCTGTTGTGGGTGTTCGCCGGGCTCGGCACGGTCGCCATCGCGCTCGCGTGGCGTGCCTGGGGAGATCGACGCGCGTGACACACGCTGTGCTCGGTTGGCCCGATCTGCTCGGTCTGTTCGGCCACTTCGTGCTGCTCAGCCTGCTGTCGATCGGCGGCGCCATCACCGTCGCACCGGAGATGCAGCGCTACGTCGTCGTCGAGCACGGCTGGTTGACGGGCTCGCAGTTCACGGCATCGGTCGCCCTCGCGCAGGCGGCGCCCGGCCCCAACGTGCTGTTCGTCGCGGTCGTCGGCTGGAACATCGCCGGCCCTGCGGGAATGCTGGCGACGCTGAGCGGGATCCTGCTGCCGTCGGCGATCCTGACGATCACCGCCAGCCGCTGGGGCATGCGCCGCCGCGACACGCGCGCCGTCCGTGCGTTCTCCAGCGGCGTCACGCCGATCACGATCGGCTTGCTCGTCGCCACCGGGTGGGTGCTGGCCCGCCCCTACGTCCTGAGCGAGTCGCACCGCTGGGGCGCGATCGCGCTGGTCGCGCTCACCGTCGCGGCGACCCTGCGCACGAAGGTCGGGCCCATGTGGCTGGTGGCGATCGGCGCGGTGGCCGGGGCGGCGGGCTGGGTCTAGGGGCTGGCATGAGGCACGACGACGCGAAGCGTCACTTCTCGGCAGCCAAGCGATACCCATGCTCGGTCAGATGCCGACCATCGGCCTGCAAAACCTTCCGGAGCAAACTTGTTCATCGCGTCGACGGTTGGGATGCTGAGTCTCTCGACTGTTCCATCGCGGCTAGGTGCCAGTGCCGCGCCAAGCCAAGAAGGCGAGCGCGCAAAGCAGCCATGCCCCGACCAAGAGCGACGGGCGTCCCGGCCGGAGCGCTCTGGGCAGCGCAGCGATGAACCGATGACGCTCACGACGTGGAGCGGCGACTCGCGACAGGAGATAGAGCGCCATGACCGACAGTGCGCCGCCGAGAAAACCGAGCAAGATCAGCGCAGCGTAGAACCCGACTTGGTTTGACCCGGCCTGAACCGCGAAAAGTGGAGTGCGGAGCGCCTGGGCCGACCACGTGCGCAGCGCGCAGTAGAGCAAGCCGATACCGAAAAGCCCAGGTATCGCGGCGAGCGCGAGCACGTGCGCAACGAAGTGGGGAAGACGGATTCGCCGCGCCTCGGCGCGGCTCTTCGCGCCCCTGGCCGAACCCAGTGCACTGAGTGCTGCGCTGTTCAGTTCCCCTGACGTTTCTGCGAACTCAAGCAGGGCATCACGTGCCTGTGCCTTCCTGTGAAACGGCTCCGACTTCTCTTGAGACGCGTCGTTTGAATCGCTTGATGACATGAAGCCGCCAGGGTTTAGGGCCGGACACTCCGAATCGTTCTCGACGCCACCCAGAAAGTTCAGGCGTCTCGGCCTGTACGTTAGCCCCATCTCTTCAGGCGGCGGACGACCCGGAACCCTCTCCCTTCGCCGAAAACGGTGACCATGCTTGCGGTTCGAGGGCGAACGCCTGAGTGTGAGGCCAATCCAGCGAACGAGACCGGCGTTGCTTTGTGACGCCTAACGTCTGACATGAGGCGCGGGCTGAAGCGCGCGACGCAGCCTTTGGAACATCGCCTCGATGGAAGGCGAGACCGTACATGCACTTGCCTGACTCGGCCTGCCTCACGCAGCCGGCGCCTTGCCGGTGAACAGTACGGTTGCCCCCACCAGAAGGCCAGCCACAGTGCCAAAAGGCAGGTACCAAAGGCTGAGTACGCTGACGCCCAAGAGCAAGGGACGAGCCATGTGGAGCGAGAGAGACAGTGCCAGCACCGCCGCCAGCCAGGCAACGCCCAGCAAAACGTGAATTAGCTTGGCCGCGAGGCCCAACGGCGAAACGCCGACCGACTGAAGCACATCCGCCCAGGGCCCGAGCTTGCCCGCAAACCTCCCCGCGCCTGGCATCGTGTAGGCCCCGGTCATGAGTGCCCTTGCGCCGTCGAAGAGCATCCAGACGCCAATGGCGATGCCGACGACGAGGACGGCGTTTCGGACAAGCGGATTCATGGCATGCCGTGAGGTCCAACGTTTGAGACGAGCGGCAGGCCAAAAGGCGTGAAGCGGCCTTTGGGACGCGGCCTCGATGGAAGGGGCAGGCGCCGCGAGGCGACCGGCCGCATGGAACAGAAGGCTTTCGCACTCATCACCGATCGATGATGGCCTGATATCGGTGCACGACCTCACCGGCTTGTTTTGTGGCGTCGGTCGACACGGGCACGCGTAGCGTTTCCGCAATGCAGTAGGTACTGGTCGTCGAGCTCGAAGTGCTGGCCATTGCATTCATGACCGTCCCGAACTCGATAGACGGAGGATTGGAAGCGATGTACTTCACGTTCTGAAGGCGTCTCCCGCGGGTAGCCGACAAAGGAAAATAGCCGCCGCCGATCATGACCCCATCATCGGAGAAGATCACTTCCACGCCCGCAGCGGGGGTAGTCTTCGGCGGTTTGTAGAAGTTGGTCATGATGCTTCGGGCAGGAATTCTCTTCTGCTCCTCGCAGAATCGGTTGAATTGCTCGGCCGGCAATGTCCAGCGTGCAATTGCACTCCGCCCGCTCCGCATGTCGCGAAACACTCGGATTCTGCTCACGTAATAAACGAAGAAGATCGGGCACAGAAGCGCAGGGAAGAGCCCCAGAGCCAACAACGGCGACCCCGTCCTGCCGGTTCCGCGCATGTCCGCCACGCCCAATAGGACAAGAACAATGCTGACGACAGTGATGACGCCGAAAAGCACCGCGTTCCTCACTGGATTGCGCACGCCACCACTCCTAGCTCGTCTTCTTTTCATTTTCTACCCTTTGAACACCGATGAAACGAACGCGCGCCTAACGTTTGACATGAGCTGCAGGCCAAAGGGCGCGAAGCGGCCTTTGGAACGTGCGCTCGATGGAAGGGTTGGGCGTCACCGCGCGTAGAGGCCGCGCCGCACGTAGACGCTGCCATCTGTGTCTTCGCGATGAACTGCAAATCCCGAGCTCAAATACAGTGAAAGCGGTCCGAAATGGTTGTCGGCTGGTGTGGTTGCTTTTGGACGTGGATTGGCTTCGGCAATTGTCATTCCCTGTCCGCGCAGGCCGTCGCACGCCGCCTCGAGCAGAAGGCGAGCAATTCCTTCGCCCCGATAGCGCGGTGCGACCAGGAAACACACTATCGCGCCCACGGTCTCCGAATTGGGCGTTGGCTCATCATCGAGTGCGTGAAGGAGATGCCGTGGCGCCGCGCCGCACCATCCGACAGGCTCTTCGCCTTTCAGCGCGATATAGCCCTGCATCTCTTCACTCTGCGTGCGATTGCAGGAAATGGCCCGGTTCCGCTCGGCTGTGCATTCTGACCACTTAACCACATCGTGATTCTCGTAAAAGCACTGGCAGTAGCACGACGACCACTTCGGGTTGTCAGAGAAGGCCTCGCCATCAAAGAACCGGAGGAACTGCGGCAGTGACGCAACCGAGAGCGTCGTGATGGATATAGGGTTGGTATTCATATGAGCATGATCTCGAATGTGGGCTGTGACGCCTAGCGTTTGAATTGAGCGGCGCCGTCAGTCGGCGTCCGCTGGAATGATCGGTTGGGCGTCTCTTCGCGCTTCAATGCACAAGTCCGCTTTCGAGAAAAGCGTGCTGCAGGTAACCCTCAGCGCTGCACCAATACGACACGGCGGTTCTTCGCCCGTCCGCCGTCGGTTGTGTTACTCGCCACGGGCGCCAGCGGCCCGACGCCGCGTCCCTCCAGCCGGTCCGCCGCAATGCGGTGCTCGTTGACAAGCGCCGCCGCCACCGACTTCGCGCGCCCGTCCGACAGGTTTAGGTTGTAGGCCAACTTTCCCTGCGTGTCGGTATGGCCGACGACATACAGCTTGAGATCCGGCATTTGCTTGAGTAATCCCGCCACCTGGTTGATCGCCAGCATGGATTCTGGCTTGATTTCGGTTTTCCCCGTATCGAAGTAGATGCCCTCCAGCACGACATAGCCGTCCTTGTCCAGCCCTTCGAGTAGCTTCTCGAGGTTCACCGACACCTTGCCGGTCTCCATCTTCTTGATCTCAATCACGTGCACGTCCGTATACTGTTCGCCAACCCCCAGCACCAGATACGCTGTCTGATGGGCCTGATCGAGCCTCGCGAACATGTAGCGCCCGGCTTTGTTGCCGATGGAGTTGATATTGAACTGCAGGCGCAGATTCGCTCCGACATAGGCGTCCATGCATTCCATCCTGGCCTGGTCGCATTCATAAAGCAGGCATCATCACTTTTCGGCGCTAGAAGGCGCGTAGCAGGATTGCAACGCCAACCGCAATGAGACAAACGTATGTGCCGAGTGCCCCGTAGTACCTGAGAGGGTGACGCTCACTGACGTTTGCGATAAGGAACATCCCCGCGGCATGTGCCACGCGACTTACGGTTGCCAACACTGCAACCACGGCCAGAGTGGGACTCGATCCCGAGATGCCAAGGAAGAGGAACGAGGCAATGAACAGTGGAATGTATTCAGACGCGTTCCCATGGGCTCTGATCGCCTTCGTGAGCTGCGCCTCGGTGATCGACGAGTCTTTTCTCCTCCGCAGACGTGTAACGGAGACATTTACACTCAGTGCGGCATAGAGGGCGGCCAGCAGACCTGAGCAAAGTACGAGGATGTTCATGACACGACTCCTGGTTGAAGCACGGCTATGTGGCGCCTAACGTTCGACATGAGCGGCAGGCCAAAGGGCGCAAAGCGGCCTTTTGGACATCGCCTCGATGGAAGGGTTAGGCCTCGGGCCGCGCGACATAGGCTTGCTTTTCATTGCGATCGAATCCGACCGCTGAATAGAAGCGCTGAGTTGCCTCATCTTGACGACCCGTGGAAAGCATGACCTTGTAGCAGCCCTGGGACCAAGAGTAAGCCAGTGCCTCGCGAAGCACGGCGCACCCGAAGCCTAGCCGCCTTCGCTCCGGGTGTGTGACGACGTTCTCGACGACTCCATACGGCCGGCCGCCTCTTGTGAGGTTGGGAATGACCGTAAGTGCGCAGGTGGAGACAAGCTGACCATCGGCAAAGCCGCCGAAGTAGCGGTAGCAAGGGTTGGCGCATAGCTCGTGCCACACACTGGCAGCTACGGCCAAAGGCGGCGACTCTTCCGCGCTATGCAGATGTCGGTACAGCGCCAGAAGTTCAGCTAGCTCGGGCTCAGCAATAGCTCGGATGTTGAGCACGGGGCCTAACGTTTGACATGAGGCGCAGCGCAAAGGGTGCGATGCGGCCTTTGAGACGTCCGCTCGATGGAGGGGTTAGGCGTCAGCTCGCAGCCTCCGGATGGCCAGGGCCCATGCACTACCTTGAACATTCGCGCGCCGCTAGGCTGCAGGAACGGCAGCGGTAGCTGTTGCGTGGACGGCGAGTTTGCCGTTGGCACCCCAGAGCTTGGCCTCCAGAAAGACGAGTTGCCTTCCAGCCTTGATGACCACTGCTTCACCGCGGCACTCACCAAGCCTCATCGGTCCGACAAAGCTGCTCTTGATCTCCACGGTTGGAAGCCATGCCTTGGTCTTGGCGAAAGCGGCTACCGAGACAAGGACATCGACCATCGCGACCGCAAAGCCACCTTGGACGTTGCCAAAGTGATTCTTGAATGCCGGCTGCGGCGCAAAGCGCAGCACGACTCTGCCAGCTTCGAAGTCCGCTTCTTCCACCGAGCATGGTGTAAGGGCGGCGCAGTCCGGCGCAGGCTGCCCATCGAGAATTCGTTGGAGTTCGGCGGCGTGTGACATGCGTGATGGCCTGTTCTCTGATGCCTAACGTTTGAGTTAAGGCGGGACCGACAGCCGGTCGCGCGGAAGCAGAATATACCCACGGCTGTAGCGCGGCCGGCTGTTGGACCTCGCCTCGAACGAACGGTTAGGCCACGCGCTCCTTCGCCCCGAGTCGCCGCCGGGCGTGGTATTGCGCCACCGATGACTTGCCGAGAGGTTCGCGCGCCAAGGACGGTTCAAGGAGCGCCACCGCCGGACCAGCGCGCGACGCGCGAACAACGAACTGACCACTTCATTCAAGCGCCATAGACGCTTCCGAAGCGGGAGACTCCTGGATGCCACCGGGTGCCATTCGCATTCCGTGGACAACGAGTGCTCGTCGACGAGAAGCAACGTGACTGTCGACTGCCGACTCTAGCCGGCCTGTCTGTCGCAAGACTAACAACCGACCTGCCACCGGTGCTTGCAAAAGCAATTCCTCTGCAGCGTATCGAGTTGCCTGACACTTTCACTGAGCGCGTGCATTCGCGGGGCCTAACGTTCGAGCTAAGCTGCCCGCGAAGGCAGGCGGCGCTTGGCCGCGGAAGGAATGATGCCACCGGCCCCTGGAGCGGCCAAGCGACGGCTGCCGTAGCGGGTCAGCTTGAGCGAGGGGTTAGGCCGCACGCCCCCGAAGATTGCGGTGGGAGTTTGTCGACAAGTGCAAAAGCGTGATCACAGTGGGAATGATGAAACCTTTCAGGTATGAGAGCGGATGCCTTCCCTCCAAGAACCGGAACGGAAGATCGAGGAAGTATGCCCAGTAGTGCGTGGCTACCAGTGCACCGATTGCAGCCCACATTCCATACAACGCAGATCGTCTATTCATTGCAACAAGAACCAAGCTGACAATGATTGCAAGGCGAAGAATAGACTGCGTGTGCTCAAACAAGGGGTGTCCGTTAGCGCTCGGGCCTCCGTACAAGTCAGTGCCTGAGCCAACGTACAGCTCGCAGAGAGTGTACGTGTGGTAGAAAACAAGCAGACCAGCTAGCGCGAAGATGACTACTCGTTGTAGCCGAAAGAGTCTGCCGAGCGGCCCGAATGTTGGTTTCGATTTGTCGATATTGGACAAGGGTGCTCCTTGAGCAAGAAGGTTCCCCGCATTCTGGCCTAGGCGGCGCCTCCAAGGCCGGCTTGCGACAGGCTGCATTTGGAGCGGATGAGTCGCAGACCAAGCCGGTTGTGCGGCCTAACGTTCGACATGAGCGGCAGGCGTAGGCAGGCGAAGCCTGCCGGAGCACGTCCGCTCGATGGAGTAGTGGTTAGGTTTCGGCGCACCTGCTCTCACGGTAGAATGTGTACGCACAAGCTCTGGACTACACACCATGCGAACCAACATTGTGATTGATGACAAGCTCATGAGCGACGCCTTGCGGGTGACGGGCCTTAGAACCAAGCGCGAAGCAGTAGAACTCGGCCTTCGAACTGTCCTGCGCCTCAGCAAGCAGGCGGAGATTCGACGATTGCGCGGGAAGATTCAGTGGCAAGGGGACCTCGACGCGATGAGGCGTGACCAGTGATTCTGGTGGATTCCAGCGTTTGGATCGACTACTTTCGCGGCAACGCCACGGCGCAGGCCAACAGACTCGATGAGTTGCTCGGCAGCGAACCGTTGGCCATTGGGGACTTGATATTGACCGAGGTGCTTCAAGGGTTCGGCAGTGACCGCGAGTTGAACGCTGCGCGCAAGGTACTGCTCGCGCTCGATATGGTGGTGCTCGGCGGACCAGACGTTGCTGTTGAAGCGGCGAAGAACTACCGCAAGTTGAGGAACCTCGGCGTGACCGTGCGCAAGACCAGTGATACGGTGATTGCCACGCGCTGCATCGTGAGCGCACACACGCTGCTTCACAGCGACCGAGACTTCGACGCATTTGAGCAGCACCTGGGATTGCGCTGCGTCGCTTCCGGGGCCTAACGTTTGACATGAGGCGCAGCGCAAAGGGCGCGAGGCGGCCTTTGGGACGTCGCCTCGATGGAAGGGTTAGGTGACATGTGCGTCAGAGGCCGCAGCGTGTGTACTTTGCCAGAGCTTGGCGAGTTGCATGCGCTCCTCAGGCTGTTCTTCGAACAGCGCAACTCCCGGCGGAAAGACGAACCAGGGCTGAGCGAACTTGGTCCAGATGTGCGCCACCGGAGGGAACCGTGACGGTTCATCCAAGGTGCCAGGCTGCAACACGCGAATTGCCATGTAGAGCCGCGGCTCGCCCCACAGGCGCGTGCCACAGCCTGAACACAACTGACCGCGCTTGACTCTGCCATCTGGCAGCGCCGCGAAAGACGGCGCTGTACTTTCGAGCGTGAGCTCAAGCGCGCCGGCGGGGACGATGAGCGACAGCGCGAACGCGCTACCCGTGCGGCGCTGGCAATCGCGGCAGTGACACACATAGCAGGTGATGGGCTCGGCACTGAGCCGATAGCGGACCGAACCGCACAAGCACCCACCTTCGTAGTT
>JBBSPY010000037.1:0-19329 GCA_038258415.1 Burkholderiales bacterium | reverse complement strand
TCGGTCGTCGAGCGCCTGGCCCGCGGCGAACGGGTTGCGTACGCCAGCGACGCCGGCACGCCCGGCGTGAGCGACCCGGGCGCGCGGCTTGTCGCCGCGGTGCGCGACGCCGGCCACCGCGGCGTGCCGGTGCCCGGCGCGAGCAGTGCGACGGCGGCGTTCTCGGTCGCCGGCGACGTGCTCGCCGAGGGCTTCCGCGTTCGTGGCTTCCTCGCGGCGCGCGGCGCCGAGCGGCAGCGTGCGATTGAGTTGGTGATCACTTCGGCGGAGGCTCAGGTGCTGTTCGAGTCTCCGAACCGGATCGCGTCGCTGCTCGCCGCGATGGCGGCGCACGACCCGACGCGCCGCATCACTGTCGCGCGTGAGCTCACCAAGCAGTTCGAGGCCGTGACGAACATGGCCGTCGGCGACGCGCCAGCCTGGATCGCCGCCGACCCGAATCGCTCGCGAGGCGAATCCGTCGTCGTCGTCCACGCCCGTGCTGTCGTCCCCGGCGCCGACGGTGACGCCGCCACCGCCGACGCGTCGCGAACGCTGGAACTGCTGCTCGCCGAGCTGCCTCTGAAGCAGGCGGTCTCGCTCGCCGCCGCGATCAGCGGCTCGCCGCGCAACGCGCTTTACCGGCAGGCGCTGGCGAAGCGGGAATCCTGAGCGGCACCGGTGCTGCGTCGGGGATGGTGAATCCCGCGAGAATCAGCCCTGCCCAGCAAACACAGACGCCAACGCCGGAAAGGCCCTTGCATGATCTCCCGCGAACCCACGATCGAACGCCTCGCCATCGCCAGGAGCCTTCTCCTCGAGCCCTTCGGCCTCGACGAGACGACGCTGCGCGAGGCGCTCGATGAGATCGGCTCGCACCGGATCGACGACGCTGACCTCTACTTTCAGTACACGCGCAGCGAGGGCTGGAGTCTCGAGGAAGGCATCGTCAAGAGCGGCAGCTTCGGCATCGACCAGGGTGTCGGCGTTCGCGCCGTCGCGGGCGAGAAGACGGCGTTCGCCTACTCCGACGACATCTCCAGGGCCGCGTTGCTCGACGCCGCACGGACGGTGCGCACGATCGCCGCCGCCGGGCAGAGCCGGCGCGTCAAGGTGGGCAAGGCGGCCAAGGTCGCGTCGACGCGTGCGCTCTACCCGCCGATGGATCCGATCGCGACGCTGTCGAGCGCCGACAAGGTGGCGCTGCTCGAGAAGGTCGAGAAGCTCGCGCGGTCGAAGGATCCCCGCGTGTCGCAGGTGATGGCGGGCGTCGCCGGCGAGTACGACGTCGTCCTTGTCGCGCGCGCCGACGGCACGATCGCCGCGGACGTCCGGCCGCTGGTGCGCATGTCGGTGACGGTGATCGCCGAGCAGACGATCGACGGCAAGGTCCGGCGCGAGACCGGCAACGGCGGCGGTGGCGGCCGCTTCGGCTTCGCCCACTTCGACGACGCGACCATCGAGTCGTACGTGGCGCACGCGGTCAACGCGGCGCTCACCAACCTCGAATCGCGCCCGGCGAAGGCTGGCGAGATGAGCGTCGTGCTGGGCCCGGGATGGCCCGGCGTGCTGATCCACGAGGCGATCGGCCACGGCCTCGAAGGCGACTTCAACCGCAAGGGCGCGAGCGCGTTCACCGACCGGATCGGCCAGCGCGTCGCCGCCAAGGGCGTGACGGTGCTCGACGACGGCACCATCCCCGACCGGCGCGGCTCGCTCAACGTCGACGACGAGGGCCGTGCGACGCAGAAGAACGTGCTCATCGAGGACGGCATCCTCAAGGGCTACCTCCAGGACGCGATGAACGCGCGGCTCATGAAGGTGGCGCCGACCGGCAACGGCCGCCGCGAGAGCTACGCCGCAGTGCCCATGCCGCGCATGACCAACACCTACATGCTCGGCGGCGACCGGGCGCCCGAGGAGATCGTCGCCGGCCTGAAGCGCGGCCTCTACGCCACCAACTTCGGCGGCGGTCAGGTCGACATCACGAGCGGCAAGTTCGTGTTCTCGGCGAGCGAGGCCTTCTGGGTCGAGAACGGCAAGATCCAGTATCCGGTGAAGGGCGCGACGCTGATCGGCAACGGCCCCGATGCGTTGACGCGCGTGAGCGCCATCGGCAACGACCTGGCGCTCGACACCGGCGTCGGCGTGTGCGGCAAGGAAGGGCAGAGCGTTCCGGTGGGCGTCGGCCAGCCGACGCTGCGGATCGACCGGCTCACCGTCGGCGGCACCGCCTGAGTTGCGCTTTCGACCCACCGCCGCTACATTCACCGCATGCTTTCCCGCACCCGGTTCTTTTACTTTGCCTATCTCCCCCGCCCGGCGGCTGGAGAGGCGAACGCGTAGACGAACCGAACGCGACACCTGATCCGAACCGCCGGGCACCCGCCCGGCGGTTTTTTTTCGCCCGCCGACCGAACGCGAATCCACCGGACATGACCATGACCCAGCACGCCACAGCCCGACCCGATGCGGAGCCTGCGTATGCCGGCGGCGAACGCACCAGCCGCACCGACGACCAGCGGATCGAAGCCGTGACGCCGCTGCCGCCCCCCGAGCACCTGATCCGGTTCTTCCCGATCGCCGGCACCGCCGTCGAGTCTCAGATCGGCGCGACCCGCGATGCCATCCGCCGCATCATGCGACGCGACGACGACCGCCTGCTCGTCGTCATGGGCCCGTGTTCGATCCACGATCCCCAGGCGGCGCTCGACTACGCGCGCAAGCTCAAGGTCGAACGTGACCGCCACGCCGACACGCTCGAGATCGTGATGCGCGTGTACTTCGAGAAGCCGCGCACGACGGTCGGCTGGAAGGGCCTCATCAACGACCCGTACCTCGACCAGAGCTTTCGCATCGACGAGGGCCTGCGCATCGGCCGGCAACTCCTGATCGACATCAACCGCCTCGGCATTCCGGCGGGCAGCGAGTTCCTCGACGTGATCTCGCCGCAGTACCTCGGCGACGTCATCGCCTGGGGCGCGATCGGCGCTCGAACGACCGAGAGCCAGGTGCACCGCGAGCTGGCGTCGGGCCTGTCGGCGCCGATCGGCTTCAAGAACGGCACCGACGGCACCGTCAAGATCGCGATCGACGCGATCCTCGCCGCGCAGCGCCCGCACCACTTCCTCTCCGTGCACAAGAACGGACAGGTCGCAATCGTCGAGACCCGCGGCAACGCCGACTGTCACGTCATCCTGCGTGGCGGCAGGAAGCCGAACTACGACGCCGAGTCGATCGCCGCCGCATGCGCCGAGATCGAGGCCGCCGAGCTGCCGTGCACGCTGATGGTCGACTGCAGCCACGCCAACAGCTCGAAGATCGCGGCTCGACAGCTCGACGTCGCGCGCGACGTCGGCGCGCAACTGCGCGCCGGCAGCCGCTGCATCTTCGGCGTGATGGTGGAGAGCCACCTCGTCGCCGGTGCGCAGCCGTTCGTCGCCGGCAGGGACGATCCGTCGTCGCTGGCGTACGGGCAGAGCATCACCGATGCGTGCATCGGATGGGACGATTCGGTCGAGCTGCTGGCGACGCTCGACGACGCCGTGAAGGAGCGGCGACGCCGTTCCTGAGCGCGCGTCGTGCTGCGCGGCTCGCCGGTGCCGACCTACAGTGCGCCGATCGACGACAGCGCCAGCCGCACGTCGTCGATGCCGGCCGGCGACAGCGGCGCCTGTGGCGGCAAGGGTGCGCCGACCGAGTAGCCCTGGAGTTCGAGGCCGCCCTTGATGCAGGCCGCGAGGTTGTAGGTCGCGAAGGCCCGGTTCAGGCTCCACAGCGTGCGCTGCAGCGCCATCGCGGCCGTCCAGTGGCCGCCCCGGCACAGCTCGTACAACGCCACGCTCTGCCGGGGCGCGAGACAAGCCGGCCCGGCCATCCAGCCGACGCCGCCGATCATCATCACGCAGGCCGGGATGTGTGCCGACGCGGCGAACACCTGCATCCGCCCTTCCACGCGTTCGATGATCGACAGCAGCCGGCCGGTGTTCGACGATGCGTCCTTGATGTAGCCGATGTTGTCGATCCGGCTGAGACGCTCGATCACGTCCAGGCTCAGGTCCGATCGCTGGAAGTTCGGGTTCGTGTAGAGCACGAGCGGCAGCGACACCGCCTTCGCGATCGACGCGAAATACGCGTGGACGCCGTCGTCGCCGACCGGAAAGTACGCTTCGAGGATCGCCAGGATGCCGTCGCAGCCCATGCGCTCGAACTCCTGCGCCTGCGCGACGGCGTCGGCGATGGTGGTCGAGGCGACGCCGGCGACCACCGGCACCCGGCCGCGCACCGTTTCGACGACGACCTCGACGACGCGTCGCCGCTGCGCCCACGAGAGGTAGGCGAACTCGCCGGTCGAGCCGAGCGGAGACAGGCCGTGCACCCCGGCACCGACGAGGTCGTCGCAGAGTCGGGCCAGCACTGGCGCGTCGATCTCGCCCGACGGCAGCACGGGCGAGACGACGTAGGGAAAGACGCCGTGAAAGGCTGGCGCGCTCACGGCGTTGCCGCCGCATCGGCGGCGTCGCCACGCGCCAGCTTCTCGCTGCGCCAGTAGACGTCGTCGCCGCCGAGCCCGTCGAGGTTGGCGCGGTTGAGGACGCGGGCGAGCACGAACAGCAGGTCGCTCAGGCGGTTGAGGTACTGGCGCGGCGCGGCTCGCACCGCCTCGGCCGCGCCGAGCGCGACGACGGCACGCTCGGCGCGGCGCGCGATCGTGCGGCCGACGTGGGCCAGCGCAGCGCTGCGGGTGCCGGCAGGCAGGATGAACTCCTTGAGCCGCGGAAGCTGCCCGTTGTGCTGCTCGAGCGCCTCGTCGAGGTGGGCGACGGCATCGGCCTTGAGCAGCTCGTAGCCCGGGATCGACAGCTCGCCACCGAGGTTGAAGAGCTCGTGCTGGATCGTCACCAGCAGCTCGCGAACATCGTCGGGCAGCGGCTCGGCCAGCAGCACGCCGAGCTGCGAGTTCAGCTCGTCGACATCGCCCATCGCGGCGATGCGGAGGCTCGACTTCGGCACGCGCGTGCCGTCGCCCAGGCCGGTGGTGCCGTCGTCGCCGGTGCGGGTGGCGATCTGGGTGAGTCGATTGGCCATGCGATCGATGATGCCTCAGCGGGACCGGCAATCGCGCGCGATACCATGCCCGCCCGGCCCTGGAGACACGCACCATGAACGCACCGTTGCCCGCGCACCTGTTGCCCAAGCTCGAGCCGCGCCCGGTGCCCGCCGAGATGATCGAGGCGCTGAAGGCTCGTTTCGGCAGCCGCTGCTCGACGGCACAGGTCGTGCGGGAGCAGCACGGCCGTGACGAGTCGCCGATCGACGCGCCGCCGCCCGAGGCGGTGGTCTTCTGCGAGAGCACGGAGGAAGTCTGCGAGGTCGTGAAGCTCGCCGACCGCCATGCCGTTCCGGTGATTCCATTCGGCGTCGGCTCGTCGCTAGAAGGCCACCTGCTCGCCGTGCAGGGTGGCATCAGCATCGACCTGTCGGGGATGAAGCGCGTGCTGTCGGTCAATGCCGAGGACCTCACCGTGACCGTGCAGGCCGGCGTCACGCGAAACCAGCTCAACGACGAGATCCGCCACACCGGGCTGTTCTTCCCGATCGACCCCGGCGCAGACGCGTCGATCGGCGGCATGAGCGCGACCCGCGCCAGCGGCACCAACGCCGTTCGCTACGGCACGATGCGCGAGAACGTGCTCGGGCTGACGGTCGTGACGGCCAGCGGCAGCGCCGTCCATACCGGAACGCGTGCGCGCAAGTCGTCGGCGGGCTACGACCTGACGCGCCTGTTCGTCGGCAGCGAAGGCACGCTCGGCGTGATGACCGAGATCACCCTGCGCGTCTACCCGGTGCCCGAGGCGATGTCGGCGGCGACCTGCACCTTCGGGTCGATCGACGCCGCCGTGCGCACGACGATCCAGATCATCCAGATGGGCATCCCGATCGCCCGCTGCGAGTTGCTCGACACCTTCGCGGTTCAGGCAGTCAACCGGCACGACAAGCTGAGTCTGACCGAAGCGCCGATGCTGCTGATGGAGTTCCACGGCAGCGAGGCCGGCGTCGCCGAGCAGGCGGCGATGGTCCAGGAAATCGCCACCGAGCACGGCGGCGAGGGCTTCCAGTGGGCGACGACCCCGGAGGAGCGCAAGAAGCTGTGGACCGCGCGGCACCGCGCCTACTTCGCCGGGCTGCAGATGAAGCCCGGCTGCCGCACCGTCACGACCGACACCTGCGTGCCGATCTCGCGGCTCGCCGAGTCGGTGACCCAGGCGTCGGAAGAGGCGCTCGCGGCCGGCATGCAGCACTACATCGTCGGCCATGTCGGCGACGGCAACTTCCACATCGCCTATCTCGTCGACCCGAACGAGCCCGAGGAGCGTGAAGTCGCCGAGAAACTCAACGAGGGCGTCGTGATGCGCGCCTTGGCGATGGATGGAACGTGCAGCGGCGAGCACGGCGTCGGCCTGCACAAGATGGGCTTCCTCGTGAAGGAAGCCGGCGACGATGCGATAGGCCTCATGCGCACGATCAAGCGCGCGCTGGACCCGAAGAACATCATGAACCCCGGGAAGATCTTCGCGCTGTAAGCACGAAGTTGCTCCGGCGTGCGCTAGGCGCGGGCGACCTCGGAGGCCGTCACCGACCAGTTGGTGGTGACGTCGCCCCAGCTGTCGACGCTCTCGAGGTTCACGCCGAAGCCCCACAGCCGTGCGACGTGCTTGAGCACCTCGTCGGCGCCGTCGTGCAGCGGGCGGTTTCCGTGCCGCGTGTGGCGCAGCGTCAGCGACCGATCGCCCCGCAGGTTCACGCTCCAGACCTGGATGTCGGGCTCGCGGGAAGACAGGTCGTACTGACGCGACAGCGCCTCGCGCACGTGCCGGTAGCCGCCGTCGTCGTGGATCGCGGCCACCTGGAGGTGCTCCTCGTGCTCGTCGTCGAGGATCGAGAACAGGCGCAGGTCGCGGATCACCTTCGGCGACAGGTACTGGCCGATGAAGCTCTCGTCCTTGAAGTTGCGCATCGCGTGGTGCAACGCGGGCAGCCACGGCGTGCCGGCCAACTGCGGGAACCACTCGCGGTCTTCGTCGGTCGGCTGCTCGCAGATGCGCTTGATGTCGGTGTACATCGCGAAGCCGAGCGCATAGGGATTGATGCCGCCATACGCCGGATGGCCGACCGGCGGCTGGTAGATCACGTTCGTGTGCGACTTCAGCCATTCGATCATCACGCCGTCGGTGAGGTGGCCTTCGTCGTAGAGCGTGTTGAGCAGATGGTGGTGCCAGAACGTGGCCCAGCCCTCGTTCATCACCTGCGTCTGGCGCTGCGGATAGAAGTACTGCGCGACCTTGCGCACGATGCGAACGACCTCGCGCTGCCACGGCTCGAGCAGGGGCGCATTCTTCTCGACGAAATAGAGCAGGTTCTCCTGCGGCTCTGCAGGGAACCGCCTGGTCTCGGCGGTGGCGTCTGCGGCGCCGGGCTTTCTCGGCAGCGTGCGCCAGATGTCGTTGACCTGGCCCTGCGCATAGGCCAGGCGCTCGGCGCGGCGCGTCTGCTCCTCGACGAGCGAGATCCGGCTCGGCCGGTGGTAGCGGTCGACGCCGTGGTTCTGCAACGCATGGCAGCTGTCGAGCAGGTCCTCGACCGCCTGCAGTCCATGCTTCTCCTCGCACTCGGCGACGTAGTTCCTTGCGTAGACGAGGTAGTCGACGATCGACGACGCGTCGGTCCACAGCCGGAACAGGTAGTTGCCCTTGAAGAAGCTGTTGTGGCCGTAGGCCGCATGGGCGATCACGAGCGCCTGCATCGCCGTCGTGTTCTCTTCCATCAGGTAGGAGATGCACGGGTCGGAATTGATGACGATCTCGTAGGCCAGCCCCATCTGGCCGCGCCGGTAGCTGCGCTCGTTGGCGATGAACTCCTTGCCGAAGCTCCAGTGCCGATAGTTCACCGGCATGCCGACCGACGCGTAGGCGTCCATCATCTGCTCGGCGGTGATGACCTCGAGCTGGTTCGGGTAGGTGTCGAGGCCGAAGCGCTCGGCACAGCGGCGGATCTTCTCGTGGTACTGCTCGACGATCTCGAAGGTCCAGTCGCTCGGGTCGGGCAGCGGCGATGCGGCGCGCTGCCCGACCGGCGCCGGCGCCTGCGGAAGCTGTTTCTCGGCACGCAGGCGCCGCGCGCTGGCCGCCCCGGACACGGGCGGCGCCGGTTGCCTGTCCATCGCCTGCTCGATCGTCGTCTCGCTCATGCCGCCATCCCTTCGCGCTTGAAGAGTTCCCGGAACACCGGGTAGATCTGCGACGCCTCGGTGACCTTGCGCATCGCGAAGGCGCGCTCGGTCGACTGCAGCCGTGCGTATTCCTCCCACAGGTTCTGCTCTTCCTCGGCGACCTGCACGTACGCGAAGTAGCGGCACTTCGGCAACAGCGAGTCGACCAGCAGCTCGCGGCAACGGCCGGAGTCGTGGTGCCAGTTGTCGCCGTCGCTCGCTTGCGCCCCGTAGATGTTCCAGTCGCTCGCCGAGTAGCGCTGCTGGATGATCTCGTCCATCAGCACGAGCGCGCTCGACACGACCGTGCCGCCGGTCTCGCGGGCGCGAAAGAAGTTCTCCTCGTCGACCTCCTGCGCCTGCGTGTGGTGGCGGATGAAGACGAGGTCGATCTTCTGGTAGTGGCGGGTGAGGAACAGGTAGAGCAGGATGAAGAAACGCTTCGACAGGTCCTTGCGCGCCTCGTCCATCGAGCCCGACACGTCCATGAGGCAGAACATCACCGCCTTGGCGGTCGGCACCGGCATCTTCACGCGGTTGCGGAAGCGCAGGTCGATCGGGTCCAGGTAGGGGATGCGGGCGAGCCGGGCGCGCAGCGCGCCGATCTGCTCCTCGATCTCCTTGCGCGCGAGCGCCTCGGCAGCGTCACCACCGTGGGCCGGCAGTTCGGCGAGACGCTGCACGAGCTCCTTCAGTTCAGCACGCGAACCGGCGCCGATCGCCACGCGTCGTCCGATCGCGCCGCGCATCGAGCGGATCACCGACAGGTTGCTCGGCGTGCCGCTCGACGCATAGCCGGCCCGCTGGGTCTTCATCTCCGGCGTCTCGACGAGCTGGGTGCGCGTCATCCGCGGCAGCGCCAGGTCATCGAAGAAGATCTGCATGAACTCTTCCTTGGTGAGGTGGAAGACGAAGTCGTCTTCTCCCCCGGTCGAGTCGCCGGCCTGCCCGCTGCCACTGCCCTTTCCACCGCCACCCTGCGGGCGTTCGATGCGGTCGCCGCGCACGTACTCGCGGTTGCCCGGGTGCACCATCTCGCGCGCGCCGCCCGTGCCGTGGCGGAACGAGGGCTCGGAGATGTCGCGCTTCGGCAAGTGGATGTCCTCGCCCTGCTCGATGTCGCGGATGCCCCGCTGGTCGACGGCCTTCTTCACCGCCTCGCGGACCTGCGACTGGTAGCGTCGCAGGAACCGCTCGCGGTTGCCGATCGACTTGTTCTTGCCGGCGAGCCGTCGATCGATGATCTGCTGGAGCATCGCGGTTCCCGGCGGCCTACGAACTCTTGCGAACCCGCAGGTACCACTCGCACAGCAGGCGCACCTGCTTCGGCGTGTAGCCTTTCTCGACCATCCGGTTGACGAAGTTCTCGTGCTTCTTCGCGTCCTCCGCGCTGGCCTTGGCGTTGAAGCTGATGACGGGCAGCAACTCCTCGGTGTTCGAGAACATCTTCTTCTCGATCACCGTCCGCAGCTTCTCGTAGCTCGTCCACAGCGGGTTGGTGCCGCTGTTGTTGGCGCGCGCCCGCAGGACGAAGTTCACGATCTCGTTGCGGAAGTCCTTCGGGTTCGAGATGCCCGCGGGCTTCTCGATCTTCTCGAGTTCGCCGTTGAGCTGCGCGCGGTCGAAGACCTCACCGGTGTCGGTGTCGCGGTATTCCTGGTCCTGGATCCAGTAGTCGGCGTAGGTCACGTAGCGGTCGAAGATGTTCTGGCCGTACTCGCTGTAGCTCTCGAGGTAGGCGGTCTGGATCTCCTTGCCGATGAACTCCGCGTAGCGCGACGACAGGTGCTCCTTGATGAAGCCGAGGTATTTCTGCTCGGTCTCGGCCGGGAACTGCTCGCGCTCGATCTGCTGCTCGAGCACGTACATCAGGTGAACCGGGTTGGCGGCCACCTCGGCCGGGTCGAAGTTGAAGACCTTCGAGAGGATCTTGAAGGCGAAGCGCGTCGAGACGCCGCTCATGCCTTCGTCGACGCCGGCGTAGTCGCGGTACTCCTGGTAGCTCTTGGCGCGCGGGTCGGTGTCCTTCAGGTTGTCGCCGTCGTAGATCAGCATCTTCGAATAGAGCGACGAGTTCTCCGGCTCCTTCAGGCGCGTCAGCATCGCGAACTGGCTCATCATCTTCAGCGTGCCGGGTGCGCACTTGGCTTCGGCGAGCGACGAGTTGCGCAGCAGCTTCTCGTAGATCTTCACCTCCTCCGAGCTGCGCAGGCAGTACGGCACCTTGACGATGTAGATGCGGTCGAGGAAGGCCTCGTTGTTCTTGTTGTTGCGGAAGGTCTTCCACTCGCTTTCGTTGCTGTGGGCGAGCACGATGCCGTCGAACGGAATCGCACCGAAGCCCTCGGTGCCCTTGAAGTTGCCCTCCTGCGTCGCCGTCAGCAGCGGGTGCAGCACCTTGATCGGCGCCTTGAACATCTCGACGAACTCGAGCAGGCCCTGGTTCGCCAGGCACAGGCCCCCGGAGAAGCTGTAGGCGTCGGGGTCGTCCTGCGCGAAGGTCTCGAGCTTGCGGATGTCGACCTTGCCGACAAGTGCCGAGATGTCCTGGTTGTTCTCGTCGCCCGGCTCGGTCTTGGCAACACCGATCTGCCTGAGCACGCTGGGGTGGCGCTTGACGATCCTGAATTGCCGGATGTCGCCGCCGAACTCCTCGAGCCGCTTGACGGCCCAGGGGCTCATGATGCGGTTGAGATAGCGCGCGGGGATGCCGTATTCCTTCTCGAGCAACGGTCCGTCCTCGGCCGGATCGAAGAGGCCGAGCGGCGATTCGTTCACCGGCGATCCCTTGATCGCGTAGAACGGCACGTGCTCCATGAGCAGCTTCAATCGCTCGGCGATCGAGCTCTTGCCACCGCCGACGGGGCCGAGCAGGTAGAGGATCTGCTTCTTCTCTTCCAGCCCCTGTGCCGCGTGGCGGAAGTACGAGACGACCTGCTCGATCGCATCTTCCATGCCGTAGAACTCGGCGAACGCGGGATAGATCTTGATGACCTTGTTCGCGAACAGCCGCGAGGTGCGCGGGTCGTTGCGCGTGTCGACCATCTGCGGCTCGCCGATCGCCTTGAGCATTCGCTCGGCGGCGCTTGCGAAGGCGAGCGGGTTGCGCTTGCACTCCGCCAGATAGTCTTCGATCGACAGCTCTTCTTCGCGACTGCGCTCGAAGCGGGCTGCGAAGTTGCCGATGACATCCATGCTGATCTCCTGTGCGACGAGGAGGCGACGAGGGCAGGGGGCCCTCGATCGTCCGGGGAAGTTCTGATGGAGCCCCGGATCTCCGTCCGAGGGCGCCATCAGAGCTTTCCTTCACCAGCTGGTGCGGGTCAAGCTTCGGTCATCGTGCCACAGGCCAAGGGCAGAGAAGCAGGCTCTTCTCGTTGCAGACTTGGCGTTGTGGCGCTGCGTGTGGATTAGCAAGCAACGTGCCGAAATTCGGTTCGGTTGACGTCGCACTGCACTCATTGGTTCTCGAGGCCGAGTCGCGCGAGCAGGCCGTTGAGCTCGTCGAGCGACGCGAAGCCGATCGCGATCTCGCCCTTGGCACGGGCCTTCGACGCGTCCCCCTTGACGCGAATCGACACCGGTGCGGCGAGCACGTCGGCGAGGCGCTGCTCGATTCGCGCGACATCGGCCGACGTCTTCGTCTTGCCGCCGCGACGCGCACCGCTTCGCGGCGACGATGCGTGCGCGGTTTCACGAACGACAAGCCGCTCGGCTTCCCGCACGCTCATCCCGCGTGCGATCACTTCGTGGGCCGCGGTGACCTGCTTCGCGCCGGATAGCGGCAGCAATGCCCGCGCGTGGCCCATCTCGAGTTGGCCTTCGAGCAACAGTTTCTGCACCGGTTCGGACAGGTGCAGGAGGCGCAGCAGGTTGCTCGCCGCGCTGCGCGATCGTCCGACCGCCTGCGCTGCGGCCTCGTGGGTCAGGCCGAACTCGTCGACCAGGCGCTGCAGGCCGCGTGCTTCCTCGAGCGGATTGAGGTCCTCGCGCTGGATGTTCTCGATGAGCGCCATCGCCGCGGCAGATCGGTCGTCGACGTCGTGCACGACGACCGGCACGCGGTCGAGGCCGGCGAGCTTCGCGGCGCGGAATCGCCGTTCGCCGGCGATGATCTCGTAGCGTCCGCCGTCGCCTGCGATCGGCCTCACCAGCACAGGCTGCATGACGCCTTGCGTGCGCACGCTCTCGGCGAGCACGTCCATGGCCGCGTCGTCCATTCGCATGCGCGGCTGGTAGCGGCCGGCCTGCAGACGGTCGAGCGCGAGCGAGGTCGGCGTTTGCGCCGCGCGGTCCGCGGACGATTCCCTGACGCTCGGCCCGAGCAATGCTTCGAGGCCGAGACCGAGGCCCTTCTGTTTGCGGATCGCCACGGCAGCCATTGTCGAGGATGCGGCGAACCGCACCGCCGCGAGCGGCACACGACATGCTGCCGTATCCTCGCCGGTCCAGGACCGCACGCCCGGCCACATTCGAGCGCGATCATGAGCACACGCGTTTTCGTCGACGGACAGGAAGGCACGACCGGCCTTCGCATCCACGAGTACCTCGCCGCACGTCCGGACATCGAGGTGCTGCGCGCCGCGCCCGAGATGCGCAAGGATCCGTCCGAGCGCAGGCGCCTCCTGAACGCCGCCGATGTCGCCTTCCTGTGCCTGCCCGACGTGGCGGCAAAAGAATCGGTCGCCATGGTGGACAACGCGAACACCTGCGTCATCGACGCCAGCACGGCTCATCGCATCGATGCCGGCTGGACGTACGGCATGCCGGAACTCGCGCCCGACCAGCGCGACCGCATTCGTGCGAGCAAGCGCATCGCCAACCCGGGCTGCCACGCCACGGGCTTCATCCTGCTCGCGCGGCCGCTCGTCGACGCCGGCATCATCGCGACCAGCGCGCTCCTGAGCGCCACGTCGATCACCGGCTATTCGGGCGGCGGCAAGAAGATGATCGAGCAGTACCAGTCGGGCAGCGACCCTCGGCTGTCAGCACCCCGGCCGTACGCGCTCGGGCTCGGGCACAAGCACCTGCCGGAGATGGCCACTCACAGCCGGCTGGAAACGAGGCCGATCTTCGTTCCGGTGGTCGCTGACTTCTATAAGGGCCTCGCCGTCACGATCCCGTTGCCGCTCGCGGAGACACGCCGTGGCACCACCGCGGAGCACGTTCACGCGGCATTGAGCGAGCGTTACGGCAACGAGCGCTTCGTCGACGTCGCGCCGCTGCACGATCCCGCGACCCTTGCCGAAGGCTTCTTCGACGTGCAGGGTTGCAACGACACCAACCGGGTCGAGCTGTTCGTATTCGGCAGCGACACGCAGATCGTGTTGTTCGCGCGGCTCGACAACCTCGGCAAGGGCGCCAGCGGCGCCGCCGTGCAGTCGATGAACGTGCACCTCGGCGTCGACGAGGGCACGGGACTCTGACGGCGCGATCGCGCTACGCCAACGCTGCGGCTGGCGTGCGGTAGTGGTAGCGGTAGGCCTCGGCGAAACCCAGTCGTCGATACAGGCGCAGGGCCGGCGCGTTGGTCGCCTCGACCTGGAGGTAGAGAGATCGGACGCCAGCCTGTGCCGCGGCACAGGCGAGGCCACGGCAGAGGCGTTCGCCCAGCCCTTGGCGGCGCCGATCCGGCAGCGTGAACACGCCGTAGATCCCGGCGATGTCATCTTCGATCGCGATCTGGCCTCCGGCGTCGATTCTGTCGTCGGCGTCGCGGATGACGAAGGCCCGGTAGTCGACGGGTGCGCCCGCCATCCGGTCGACGTCCGAGGCGATCTCGAGTGGCGTCGAACCCCGGGCCGAACCGATCCAGCGGGCGTAGGCGTCGAGCTCGATCGCCGTGATTTCCCCGGCACGCGCGGTGGAGAGCCGGTCGACGTCGGCCACCATGACGACCGTGTCGTCGACCTTGTCCATGCCGAGTGCCGCGAGATGCGCGTCGAGCCCCTTCGGCAGGCTGAAAGGCGTGACGCGAACGAACGCCGGCAGCCCGGCCTCGCGAAACGCCGCGAGACAGCGGGCGAGGCGGCCGTCGATCGGGCCGGTGCCGGCCGCGACGGCCTGGACGCAGCGCGCGCGCTTCGCCTTGCCGGGGGCCGTGCGCAGCAACCAGCCATCGACCCAGCGTTGCTCGCGCGGCGCACTGGCGTTGATGCCCGCATCCTCGATGCGCGACAGCAGCGCGTCGTCGAACGCTGGCTCCCGTGTCACACCGCGCCCCGGTCGATCCGGCCGGCGAGCTCCGCGGCGAACTCGGTGAATGCCAGTGCCCCCTTGGACGCCGGATCGAACACGACGCCGGGAACGCCGTAGCTCGGCGCCTCGGCGAGGCGCACGTTGCGTGGGATCACGGTGTCGAACACCTTGTCGCCGAAATGCGACTTGAGCTGGTCGGCGACCTGCGACTGGAGCGTGATGCGGGGGTCGAACATCACCCGAAGGATTCCGATCACCTCGAGCTGGGGGTTGATGTTCGCGTGCACCTGCCGGATGGTGTTGACCAGGTCCGAGAGGCCCTCGAGCGCGAAGTACTCGCACTGCATCGGCACAATGACCCCGTGAGCAGCCGCGAGCCCGTTCAGCGTCAGGAGGCTGAGGCTCGGCGGACAGTCGACGAGAACGACGTCGTAGTCGGATGTCACCGCGGCGAGCGCGTCCCGGAGGCGCCGGTCGCGCCGTGCCAGCCCGACGAGTTCGATCTCCGCCCCCGCAAGATCGCGGTTCGAGCCGACCACGTCGTATCCCCCGCGCGGGCTCGGTACCCGTGCGTCGGCGATGCCGGCGTTGTCGAGGAGCACGTCGTAGACGCTGGCCTCCAGTAGCCGCTTGTCGATTCCCGATCCCATGGTCGCGTTGCCTTGTGGGTCGAGGTCGACCAGCAACGTCCTGCGACCGAGTTTCGCGAGGCCTGCTGCAAGATTGATGGTCGTGGTCGTCTTGCCCACACCACCCTTTTGATTGGCAACACAGTACGTACGCATTATAGCATAAATGTTTGTAGGCGCTTACTTACTGATTGGCGGCGTCATTTCGACCGATCCAGACGAGACATCGCTCCGCCTCAAGATTCGGAACTTCGAGTTGTTCCACGTGAAACGTCCATTTCGAGACATTCAGGGCAGCCAATTCATCGTCTGGAACACGTCCCTTCATCGCCATCCAGGAGCCCCCATCGGCCAGCGCGCGATCGGTGGCCGAAACCAGATGCAGGAGGCTCGAGAAGGCCCTCGACACGATCACGTCGTGCTGCTCGTCAATCGACTCGACCCGGGCGTGGACGGCGCCGACCTTCGTCAAGCACAGGTTCGCAGACGCTTGCCTGATGAACGCCGCCTTCTTGCCGACGGCGTCGACACACGTCACTCGCCACTCCGGATTCATCACCCCGATCACGATGCCTGGCAGACCGGCCCCGCTCCCGACATCGAGTATCGATGCGCTCGGCGACCGCTCGATTTCCCGGCGCAACGGGGCAATGGCGGCGAGGCAATCGGCCAGGTGGAGCGTCACGATCCGATCAGGCTCGCGGACCGCAGTCAGGTTGTACGTGGCGTTCCAACGCTCGAGGAGATCCACGTACGCGACCAGCTGTTCAGCCTGCCGGTCGCTCAGCGACAACGACACCGCTCCGGCCGCGGCGCGGATGGCGCTGCCGACGTCGAACGCCGGGGCGGCGCAGCTCACGCCGCCGAGGCGAGGGCGGCGGCGTCCAGGCGCTGGCGCTTCTTCAGATGGACCAGCAGCAAGCTGAGAGCGGCCGGGGTGACGCCCGGCAGCCGCGACGCCTCGCCGACCGTCGACGGTTTTCGTCGTTCGAGCGCTTGTCGCGCTTCGTGCGAGAGCGCGCGGATGGCGGCGTAATCGAGATCCTCAGGCAGCGCGGTCTCGAATGACCGCTGAGCCCGCGCAACGGCGTCGGCCTGCCGATCGATGTAACCAGCGTAGCGGACTGCGGTCTCGATCTGGGTGACGACCTGCTGGGCCTGTTCGCGGCCGATCTCGGCCTCGATGGCCCTCCGTGGTGACGCCGAGCCATGCCAGGACCACACGGCGTCGAAACTGGCCTCGGGGCGCCGCAGCAAGTCGAGCAACGTGTGGTCGCGGGCCGTTGGCGGGCGGTCATCGTCGGCGTCACGAGGCGTTCCGGCCGGGAGCCGGGTCGACGCGAGCCGCGCTGTTTCACGTGAAACAAGCGCCTGCTTGCGCTCGAACGATCGCCAGCGGACATCGTCCACCAAGCCCAGCGAGCGACCGGCAGGGGTCAGTCGGACATCGGCGTTGTCCTCGCGCAGCATCAGGCGATGCTCCGCCCGGCTCGTGAACATCCGATACGGCTCGGTCACGCCCTTGCCGACGAGGTCGTCGACGAGAACCCCGAGGTACGCCTCGTGCCGCTGCAGCACCCACGGCCCGTCGCCACGCGCCAGTCGGGCAGCGTTGACTCCCGCGTGGAGACCCTGGGCCGCAGCTTCCTCGTAGCCGGTCGTGCCGTTGATCTGGCCCGCGAAGAAAAGGCCGCCGATGGCGCGAGTCTCGAATGACATGCGCAGCGCCCGGGGGTCGAAGTAGTCGTACTCGATTGCGTAACCGGGCCGAAGAATGTGCGCCTGCTCGAGGCCGACGATGGAGTGCACCGCGTCGAGTTGCACTTCGTACGGCAGCGAAGTCGACAGGCCATTGGGATAGACCTCGTTCGTCGTCAGGCCCTCGGGCTCCAGGAAAACCGGATGCGAGTCCTTGTCGGCGAAGCGACTGACCTTGTCCTCGACGCTCGGGCAGTAACGCGGGCCGACGCCATCGATGCGCCCGGTGTACATCGGGCTTCGGTCGAAGCCGCTGCGCAGGATGTCGTGGGTTCGCGCATTCGTTCGCGTGATTCCGCAGGAGCGCTGCGCCGGATGGTCCGAAGGATCGCCGAGGAAACTGAACACCGGGACGTCGGCCCCGTCGGACGATCCGGCGCCGTCGCCGGGTTGCACCTCGACGCGTGACCAGTCGATCGTGCGGCCGTCGAGCCTCGGCGGCGTACCCGTCTTCAGCCGGCCCTGCGGCAGCGCCAGCTCCTTGAGGCGCGCCGACAGCGCAACGGCCGGCGGGTCGCCTGCGCGACCGGCCGCATGATTCTGCAGGCCGACGTGGATGCGGCCATCGAGAAACGTCCCGGCGGTGAGCACCACGGTCCTGGCCTCGAAACGCACCCCCACCGCCGTGACGACGCCGCGGATCCGGTCGCCGACGACCAGCAGGTCGTCGCACGCCGCCTGGAACAGCCAGAGGTTGGACTGGTTCTCCAGTCGCCGGCGAATTGCGGCGCGGTACAGAGACCGGTCAGCTTGGGCGCGGGTCGCCTGAACCGCCGGCCCTTTCGAGCCGTTGAGGATCTTGAAGTGAATACCCGCTTCGTCCGCGGCCATCGCCATTGCCCCGCCTAGCGCATCAACCTCCTTGACGAGGTGCCCCTTGCCGATGCCCCCGATCGACGGGTTGCAACTCATCTGGCCGAGCGTCTCGAGCGAGTGCGTGAGCAACAGCGTCGACGCACCGATGCGCGCCGACGCAAGCGCGGCTTCGGTGCCGGCGTGACCACCGCCGACGACGATCACGTCGAAGGTCTTCGGGAACTGCATGAGGCCGCCCGGTTGCGGAACAGCCGGCGATTGTAATTTTCAGCCCGTCGCCATGCGCAGCATCTCGGAGTGGTCGATCCCGTCCTCGAGATAGCGGTCACCGACGACCTCGAAGCCGAATCCTGCGTAGAAGCGCTCGAGCCGCGACTGTGCCGATATCCGGATCGCAGCGCCCGGCCATGCCGATTCGGCCCCGGCAACGGCGCGCGCGAAGACTTCCCGACCGAGGCCCGTGCGTCGAAAAGGCAACGCCGTGATCACGCGCCCGATCGAGGCCTCCGCGTACTTCGTGCCGGGGTCGAGGACTCGGGCGCAGGCCACCGGCTCGCCATCGGCGTCGCCGTCACGCCAGGCCGCGAGATGGAACGCGCGCTCGTCGTCACCGTCGGCATCGAGGAAGGCGCAGGCCTGCTCCACGACGAACACCCGCTGGCGTGCAGCGTAGATGCGCCGCAGCTCGTGGACCGAGAGCGCGTCGAAGCGCAGCCAGCGCCAGTCCAGTGGCGCCAAGGCGCGGCTGGCGCTCATTTCATCGCCGCCTGGCGCAGCATGCGTGCGACATACACCAGCCCTGCGACGGCCAGCAGCGCGCACACCAGCAGCGGAATCAGCACATCGGCCCAACCGATCGCGTCACCCTTGAGCACGCGTGCCATGAGCACGTTCTGCGCGAGCGCCGGGACCCAGAGGTGCCATGGCGACTCGCCGCCGAGATTGAACACCGAGAAGAGTGGCATCAACGACACGCCGAGCACGAGCACCGTCGCGCTCGCCTGCGCCTCCTTGAACGACTTGCTGCGGATCGCCACCGCCATCAACAGCGCGGCGAGTGCCGCGGCGAACGGCGCGAGCACGGCGAGGAAGAGCGCCGCCTCGACCCACCCGTAGCGGAACATGGCCTGCAGCGTGTCGCTGCGCAGCAGCCACTGCCCGGGCAGGAAACTCAGCGAGCTGAGCAACGCGATCAGCATGCCGAGCGTCGCCACCGCGCCCCACTTGCCGACGACGATCGCCCAGTGCTCGGCCGGCGTCATGAGCAGCGGCTCGAGCGAGCCGCGCTCACGCTCGCCGGCGGTCGTGTCGAGAGCCGCGCTCAGCGCCCCGTAGAGCACCGCCATCATCACGAAGAACGGCAGGATGCCGGTGAGCCGCGCCGCCCGCGTCTGGGCGTTGGCGAGGTCACGCTCCTCGACCTGCACCGGCTCGAGCAACTGCACCGCGACGCCGCGCATCGCCAGGTTCAGGACGACCCGCTCCCGGCCGAAGGCGCCGAGCAGCTGCGCGATCCGCGCGTTGGCGACCTCCGCGCGCTGGTTGCCGCTGTCTGAGACGACCTCGACCACCGGAGCGTCGCCCGCGGCGAGTTCGCGCTCGAAGTCCTTGCCGGCCACGATCACGGGGTCGCTGAAGCTGCCCTTGCGCAGCGCCGCCTCCCACCCCTCCGGTGCAGGC
>JBBSPY010000036.1:0-19594 GCA_038258415.1 Burkholderiales bacterium | reverse complement strand
GAAGCCGCGGACCGTCGTCGTCGCACCGACACCGCCGCCCCCACCGGCGCCGCTGGTGCCCCGGCCGACGCCGGCTCCCCCCGCGCCACCGGCGCCGCCGGCGCCGCGGCCGCCGCCGGCGCCGCCGGCCCCTGCGCCTGCCCCTGCGCCGATCGCCAGGCCGCCGGCCGTCGTGACGGCTGGCGTGGCATGCTCGAACTACCGGACCGCGATGGGCGGAGCCGCCTACCCGCGCCGCGCCCGCCGCCTCGGCATCGAGCGTGGCGAGGCGCTCGTCGAGTTCACGCTCAAGGCCGACGGCCGTGTCACCAACGTGAGAACGGTGTCGGCGTCGCATCCGGTGTTCGGCACTGCGAGCATGCAGATCGTGTCGCAGTTGAGGTGCAAGGGCCAAGGCCGGGACGTCATCGTCCGCGTCCCGTTCGGCTATCGGCTGCAGTAGCGAGCGGGCCGCCGACGGGTGGTCGAACGACCGCTGCGGTCGCGACTACGTCGACGCGCCCAGCGGCCTGCAGCAGGGTCTGCTCCTACGCTGCCCGCTGGTCGTGGTCGCGCATCGAGACGGTCTGGTTCAGGTCGCGATCCGTCAGGAATCCGCCCGACTGGTGCCGCCACAACGCCGCGTAGTGGCCGCCGAGGGCGAGCAGCTCGGCGTGCGTGCCCTGCTCGACGATGCGGCCCTGCTCGAGCACCACGAGCCGGTCCATGCGGGCGATGGTCGAAAGGCGGTGGGCGATCGCGATCACGGTCTTGCCCTGCATCAGGGTCGCGAGCTGCTCCTGGATTGCCAGCTCGACTTCGCTGTCGAGCGCCGAGGTCGCCTCGTCGAGGATCAGGATCGGCGCGTCCTTGAGGATCACGCGGGCCAGGGCGATGCGCTGCCGCTGGCCGCCCGAGAGCTTGACGCCGCGCTCGCCGACGTGCGCGTCGTAGCCGCTGCGCTCCTTCCAGTCGACGAGGTCGACGATGAAATCGTGTGCCTGCGCCTGACGCGCCGCCGCCTCGATCTCGGCCGACGCCGACCCCGGCCGCCCGTAGGCGATGTTGGCGGCGATCGAGCGGTGCAGCAGCGACGTGTCCTGCGTCACCATGCCGATCGCAGCGCGCAGGCTCTCCTGCGTGACGTGACCGATGTCCTGACCGTCGACGCGGATCGAGCCCTGCTCGGTCTCGTGGAAGCGCAGCAGCAGGTTCACCAGCGTCGACTTGCCGGCGCCGGAGCGGCCGACGAGACCGACCCGCTCGCCGGGGCGGACGACGAGATTCAGCTCGTCGAGAACGCGCCGGCCGTCGGAACGGCCGTAGGTGAAGGTGAGCTTCTCCATGCGGATCTCGCCTTGCAGTACCTCCAGCTCGCGTGCTCCGGGCTTGTCGACCAGGTCGTGCGGCACGGCGATCGTCTGCATGCCTTCCTGGACGATGCCGATGTTCTCGAAGATGCCCGTTACCTCCCAGCTCACCCAACCCGACACGTTGGCGATCTGCCAGGCCAGCGGCAGCGCCGTGGCGACGATGCCGGCACCGATCACGCCGTCGCGCCACAGCACGATGCCGATCGCGGCGGTCGAGACGAGCAGCAGCGCGTTCATGGTCGACAGCGTCGTCATGAAGGTCGTGATGAGCCGCATGTGCGCGGCGATCGCGACGGTGTGCTGGTCGATCACGTCGCGCACGTACTCGTCCTCGTCGCGAGCCCGCGCGAACAGCTTGACCGTCAGGATGTTGGTGTAGCTGTCGACGACGCGGCCCATGACGTGCGAGCGCACCTCCGAGGAGGTCTTGGCGAGGTCGCGCATGCGCGGCACGAAGAGGAACAGGAAACCGACGTAGCCGGCGACCCACAGCGCCGTCGGCACGGCGAGCCGCCAGTCGGCGAAGGCCATCAGCACGAGCGCGCTGATGCCGTAGATCGCGATGTACCAGATCGCGCGGATGCTCGAGACCACGCACTCGCGCACCGCGTTGCCGGTCTGCATGACGCGATTGGCGATGCGGCCGGCGAAGTCGTTCTGGAAGAAGGGCCAGCTCTGCCGCACGACGTGCCAGTGGCTCTGCCAGCGGATGAGGTTCGTCGCGCCGGGCACGACGGCGTTGTTGCGCACCAGGCTGTCGGCGAGCAGGGCGAGCGGTCGGCCGATCAGCACCAGCAGGCCCATGCCGACGAGCGCGGGCAGGGCGCTCGCGAACGCCGCGGCTCGGTCGCTCGTCTGCATCAGCGCGACCAGTTTGCCGATGAAGACCGGGATCGAGGTGTCGATCAGCGCGACCACGAGCCCGGTCGCGAACATCGCGGCATAGAGGCCGCGCGTCTGCCGCACGAAGTGCCAGTAGAAGGCGGCGAGGCCTTGCGGCGGCGGCGCTTCGGGCACCCGGGTCGGCCGGATGCGGCGCTCGAAAAAGGCGAAGAAGGGGCTGAAAAGCATGCACGGGTTCCAGGGGCGAACCGCGCAGCGTAGCGGAGAAGGACAGGCGGCGGGTCGGCCCGCCGCGTCTCAGGCGATCACCGGCCGGGCTTCATTTGTAGGGGTACATGAACTGCGTCGGCACCGCGACCTTGGCGCCGCCCGGTGGCTGCCACGCGAAGTGCGCCTCGGTTTCGCCGCCACCCTGGAAGTAGCGGATCTTCACGGGGTAGCGCTGGCCGGCGACGAGGTCGATCGATCCGGCGTGCTCGGTCGGTCCCTGGTAGTAGAACGCGTCGACGACGAGGGTGTCGCCGATCGTGATCTGCATGCCGTCGTCGGTGGTGCCGAAGATGGCGTAGGTGCCGGTCGCCGGCGCCTCGAGGTAGCCGCTCCAGACGACCGAGAAGTTGTCGTTCTGGCCGGAGAGGATGCTCTGGCCGGGGCCGGTGCCGCTCCAGATGTTGTCGATCGTCGCGTCGACGATCGTCTGCGCCAGCTCGGACTCGTCGACCTGGCTGAAGAACTGGCCCATCAGGCCGGTGCCCGAGCCGGGCGTGGTCGGCGCCAGCGTCGCCGACGTCGAGGCGGCGAGCGCCTTCGCGTCGACCGTCGCCTTCAAGAACGGCTGCGTCGCGGCCGCCTTCGTCAGGTCGACGAGATCGAACGACGCCCAGACGAAGGCATCGGTGGTGCGCAGCGCCGCCGCGACGGTCGCGGCGAACAGCGCCGGGTCGCTGGGCAGGCCGTTGCCGCGCGCGCCGTCGAGCTCGCGGACACCGAACGCCACCTTCACGGCCGTCGGCCACGCCGCGCGCAGCGTCTCGGGGATGAACTCGGATGCGGTCGTGGCGGAGGCGATGCCGTTCCTGCGCCAGTCCGCCGACCCGGCGAACTGCTCGGCGGTGCGCAGGCCGTAGTCGACGCCGCCGTCGACGAGCAGCGTCCGCGCCGACGAAGCCTCGACGAAGCCGGCGAAGAACGAGCCGAGCGCCGATGCGGGGTTGGCGCCGCAGCTGCCGCCCGGAGCGGCACTGGCGATGTCGCGCGAGACGCAGTTCACGAGCGACGGCGACGACTTCGGTTCCGCGCCCGCCGGACCGCGCAGCACGACGACGACGGCGTCGGGGAACTCGGCGGTGATCGTCTGCATGATCTGCCGGCCGATCGTCTGCGTCTGCGTGCGGTATTCGGCCTCGGTCTTCGTGTTGCCGTTCTTGAAGTCGTAGGGATAGTTGACGCGCAGCCCGGCAAGGCTCTCGTCGTCGACGACGATGCCCACCAGGCCGGCGTCGCGCGCCACCTTGGCCAGGCTCTTCACGTTGGCAAGCGCGACGGACCAGTCGTCGAACGGGTCGAGGTCGTTCTGTACCGTCATCACCGCGAAGTTGTATTTCAGCTTCGTGGGGCGCAGCGCGTAGAGCGGCTCGAGGTCGCTCGCGATGGTGCTGGCCTTGAGCAGGGTCGCCCGGGTGACCGCGTCGGTGGAGTTCGGGAGCTTGAGGAAGACGCCGTCGAACGCCGTCAGCGTCGACTCCATCGACGCCAGCCGATCGCGCATGTTCGCGGGCGTGACGGCGTTGAGCTCTCGCTGGTGCAGGACGAGCTTCCTCCCTGCACGAAAGTCTGCGTAGAGCTGGGCGCCACCCTGCGGGCCCGGGCCGGCCTGATAGGCACCGCCGTCTGGAAGGCCGCTGCCGCTGCCGTCACCGCCGGATCCCGATGCCGACCCGGTGCTGTCGCTGCCCGATCCGCTGCCACCGCCACAGGCCGCGAGCGCCGCAGTGGCGACGGCAGCGATCAACGCTGCTCGAATGGATGCATGCACGAACGGCCTCCCTGCCGCGACGAAGGAGGCCGCACTGTGCCGCGCACGGGCGGCGCGGCTTGTAAGGCTGCTGTAACGGATGCGATGCCCGCGCAACCGCGGGCGACCGCTCGTCGGGGTTCGTCCGGGTGCGCGCTGGCGCGCCCCGTCTAGCCTCGGCCGGTGGTCAGTCGCTCAGTCGCTCGACGACGACCTCGCCAGCGCGTACAGACCGATCAGCAAGGCGCCTGCCGTTGCAACGCCGAGCGCGGCTTTCGCCGGATCGTCGCGCGCATACCGGGCGGCGGCCTCGAACTGCGGGCGCAGCCGTTCGACCATCGGATCGGCATGCTCGCGCAACGAACTCCACGCGTCCGACAGCGCATCGGATGCGGCATCCGACGCGTCGCTCGCCTTCTGCTGTGCCGAGGCGATCCCGCTGTCGGCGCGTTGCTGGGCGGCGACGGCAGCCTGATCGGTCTTCGTGCGAGCCGCTCCGTGCAGAGCGTCGCTGCGTTCCTGGGCCGCGGCGAAGGCGCGATCGGCGCCTGCGCCTGCAAGCGAAACCAGTCCTGCCGTCCGGCGCTGTGCCGACGCAAGCGCGCTGTTGGCGGCAACGTGAGCGCGGTCGGCGAGGTCGAGCGCCGCGTCGCGAATCGATGACAGCGTGCCCGAGCGCAAGGCCGGGCGCGCCGACGCACGCGAACTCGATCGCGTCAGCAACACGATCAGCGCCATGATGCCGGCGCCGACCGCCGCCGATGCGATCATCGATTTCGTGGGCTCGTCGCGAACATAACCCGAGACAGCGTCGAGTTGCGGCCGCATCCGCTCGACGACGTCGTCGGCCTGCGAGCGCAGTCGTTCCAGCGTCGTCTTCGCTTCGTCCGCCGCCGCTTCCGCGATGCTGCTCTCGCTGTCCGGGCCGCTGTGGATCTTGTCGGGCGTATCGAGTGCCATGGCTGCGCTCTCCTCTGGGCGTCTGGGTGTGGGTAGGCCGCAGCGGCGACGCCGCGGGAGCCGCCACGGTACGCGCGCGGACACGAGCGGCCTGTGGGACAACCCGGCCGCGCCCGGTCGGACAGTGCCGACGCACGGGGCGCCGGTGTCGGCGGCAGCTTGAAAGCGCTCTGCAGCGCCCCAGTTCGGTTCCAGGCCCGACATCCGGGCGGAGACGACACCATGGCCACGCCGCACACTCCCCAATCGCCGCATTTCGAGAACGCATCGCCTGTCGAATCGGTGCAGAACCGCATCGAGACGCTGGTCGCGATGGCGCGGTTGCTCGACCGGATCGACGGCAGCGGTCAGGCGGTCGGCGCCGGCCAGTACCGCGCCGTCGTCGCTCGCCTGCAGGCGGCGCTCAGCGCGCCGATCCCGGAGCCGGTGCTGGAGGCGATCCTGTCTGCGCACCCCGGCGCGTCGGAAATCTACGAGAACCTCCACTACGAGCAGTCAGGCCTGTCTCGCAGCTCCCTCGACCGCTCGGTCTCGACCGAGATGCTCGCCACGAAGGCGATCGCCAGCGCCGCCCGGCGCGATCGCTGACGCCGGCTCCGCAGGCGGCGCCGAGTCGGCGGCGGCCGCGTCGGCGACGATGCGGCGAAAGCGCACGACCGCCGCGTCCATGGCCAGCGGCAGCATCGGTGCCGCCGAGTCGCGGGCGATCTCGCGCGTCTGCGCCGTGATCATGTCGCGGTCTTCCTCGAAGGCGGCGACGAGCGAGCCATGGAGCGCGATCGCCACCGCATGGTCGCCATCGTTCGAGCGGCGCGACTGCTGGAAGAAGTAGTGCGACGTGGCGTCGGTTTCCGGCGTGACGGTCTGGCAGCTGTGCAGGCGAACGGCGCGTCGCATGTCGTCGGGCTCGTCGTCCACCGGCCGGCCGCCGGAGTGCATCAGCAGCGTTCCGGGCAGAACGAAGTCGTAGACGAACCAGCGGTCGACGTTTCCCGGGAAGGTCTTGATCGACCGGTAGAAGGGCGGCGGCGGCACGTTCTTCACGTGCCGCGTGAGCTTGATGCCGCGCGGCACCGGCTCGATGTCCGGCCTGGCCTGTGCGATGGCGGTCGATCCGCCCAGCGTCTTCTCGTGCACGTAGGAGAGATGCGAGAAGTCGAGCAGGTTGTCGCAGATGAGCTCCTGCGGGGTCTCGTAGTGCAGGTAGCCGGGCAGGTAGTCCCAGTCCGGGTCGTCGCACGAGAAGTTGTCCGGGAGTTCGGCCGGGTCGGCGCGCGCCGGGTCACCCATCCAGACGAACACCCACTTGTTCTTCACCTCGACCGGATAGGCCTGCACGCAGGCCTTCGGCGGCACCGTGTCGGCACCCGGGATCTCGACGCAGCGACCGGTGCGGTCGAACAGCAGGCCGTGGTAGCCGCAGCGCACGCGGTCGCCCTCGAGCCGGCCCTTCGACAGCGGCGCCAGGCGATGGCAGCAACGGTCGCGCAGGGCGACGACCTCGCCGCCTTCGGTGCGGTAGAGGAGGATCGGCTCGTTCAGCACCGTGCGGCTGAACAGGCCGCGCTCGGGCACTTCATGATCCCAGGCGATGACGTACCAGCAGTTTCGGACGTAAGCCACGGCGGGTCTCCGGCGTCGGATGAGCCACGAGCGTAACGGCTGGCGCGCCCAGCCGATTGCGGAACTCCCCGATGGGCGCCGGCCGCTGGATGCGCGAGCATCCGGGCAGGGTCACCACATCCCGCCAGGAGACATTGCCTTGAACATCACCTCGATCCGCACCGCGCTCGCGGCGATCGCCCTCGCCGCCGGCGCGAGCGCCGCCCACGCCGACATCCACATCGGCGTCACGCTCTCGACCACCGGCCCAGGGGCCTCGCTCGGTATCCCGGCCGACCAGGCGCTCAAGCTCTGGCCCGGCGAGATCGCCGGCCAGAAGCTCACGCTGACGGTCCTCAACGACAACACCGACGGCACCACGGCGACGCGCAACGCCCAGCGGCTCGCCACCGAGGAGAAGGTCGACCTGCTGATCGGCTCGTCGCTGACGCCGCCGTCGCTCGCGGTCGTCGAGGTCGCCGGCGCGCAAAAGATCCCGGTGATCTCGCTGGCCGGCGGCGGCGCCATCGTGTTGCCGCAGGACGGGCCGCGCAAGTGGGCGTTCAAGCTGTCGCCGACCGAGCCGATCTCGATCGGGCTCGTGCTCGACCACATGGCGAAGCTGAAGGTGAAGACGGTCGGCACGATCGTCTTCGCCAACAGCTACGGCGAAGGCTTCCAGAAGGCATTCGAGGCGGCGGTGGCGGCGCGGGGCGGCGTGAAGATCGTCGCCAGCGAGCGCTACAACCCGACCGACACGAGCATCGCGGCGCAGGTCCTGAAGGTGACGGCGGCGCAGCCCGACGCGGTCTACATCTTCGCCGCCGGGACGCCGGGCGCGCTGCCGCAGATCGAGCTCGCCAACCGCGGCTACAAGGGGCATGTGTACCAGACGCAGGGTGTCGCAAACAACGACTTCCTTCGCGTTGGCGGCAAGAGCCTCGAGGGCACGTTCATGACCGTCGCGCCGGTGCTCGTCGCCGAGCAGCTTCCCGACTCGAACCCGACCAAGAAGGCGGCGATCGACTTCGTGCAGCGCTTCGAGAAGGCCTACGGGCCGAACTCGCGCTCGCTGTTCGCGGCGACGGCGTGGGACGCGATGCTCATCGTCCAGCAGGCGGTGCGCGAGTCGATGGCGAAGGCCAAGCCTGGCACGCCCGAGTTCCGCGCTGCGCTGCGCGACGCGATCGAGGGCACGAAGGACTTCACCGGCTCAGAGGGCGTCTACAACATGAGCCCCAGTGACCACAACGGCGTCGACGCGCGCAGCCAGGTGATGGTGAAGATCGAGAACGGGACCTGGAAACTGCAGCCCTGAGCTACAACTTCGGGATGTGCAGGGTCTTGCTGACCATCAGCGTGCCGGACATGCCGAACATCAGCACGAGGGGGTGCAGGGTCAGGCCGGCGATGCTCCATGCACCGAGCCAGACCCTGTCGCCCACGGCGCCCTGCCAAGCGGCGACGGCGAGGACGGCGACGAGGCCGACGCTGGTCGGGATCGGCGTGCCTTCGAAGTACGAGACCTTGCCGTCGTCGCCCGACATGGCTTCGGCGGTGACGTTGTATCGGGCCAGTCGCGAGACGCCGCAGCAGACGAAGTAGGCAAGCACCAGCGCGTCCCACCCGCCCGAGAGGCCGCAGGCGAAAGCGAGTGCGGCGGGGGCGACGCCGAACGAGATCACGTCGGACAGCGAATCGAGTTCGCGACCGAGCGCCGAGGACGTGCGACGCCAGCGTGCGACGCGGCCGTCGAGCACGTCGAACACGAAAGCGGCCGGCGCGAACGCGGCCGCGATCAGCAGGTCGCGCACCTGGCCGCTCGACAGATAGCGCATCGCCATCATCACGCCCGCCATTCCGCACGCCGCGTTGGCGAGCGTGAACACGTCGGCGAGATGAAAGCCGCGGATCATCGAGAAGTGGCGGGGCGGATGTGGTGGCATTGGTGATCTGTCGGGCGTCGGGCTGGGTCAGCTCTCTTCGGACCACGCGTAGCCGTCGCGGGCGACCAGCGCGCTTGCCGCCGCCGGTCCCCATGACCCGGCGGCGTAGGGTCGCGGCCCGGTGCTGTCGGCCTGCCACGCGTCGAGGATGGGCTCGACCCATGCCCAAGCCTCGGCCTGCTCGTCGCTGCGAACGAACAGGTTGAGCCGTCCGGCGATCACGTCGAGCAGCAGCCGTTCATAGGCACCGACGCGGTTCTCGGCGAAAGCCTTGTCGAAGTCGAGGTCGAGCGAGACCGGGACCAGCGTCTCGGTCGGGCCGCCGCTGCCCTTGGCGGCCAGCAGGTGCAGCTCGAGTCCGTCTTCTGGCTGCAACTTGATGACGAGCTTGTTCGGCGTCGCGTTGCCGGCGAAGATGGTGTGCGGCACGGCGCGGAAGTTGACGACGATCTCGGCGTCGCGGGCCGCCAGCCGCTTGCCCGTGCGTAGGTAGAACGGAACACCCGCCCAGCGCCAGTTCTCGACCTCGGTGCGCAGTGCCACGAAGGTCTCGGTGCGGTTGCCGGTCGGCACGTGCTGCTCGTCGGCGTAACCGGGGACCGACTGGCCGTCGGCATGGCCGATGCGGTACTGGCCTCGCACCACGTTGCGGACGACGCTCTCCGGCGTGAAGCGCTTCAGAGACCGCAGCACCTTCAGCTTCTCGTCGCGGATCGCGTCGGCGTCGTTGCGCGAGGGCGGCTCCATCGCGATCATCGTCAGCAACTGCAGCGCGTGGTTCTGCACCATGTCGCGCAACGCGCCGGTGCGGCTGTAGAACTCGCCGCGCGTGCCGACGCCGATGGTCTCGGCGAGCGTGATCTGGATGTTGGCGATCGACTCCCGCCGCCACAGCGGCTCGAACAGCGCGTTGCCGAAGCGCAGCGCCATCAGGTTCTGCACCGACGGCTTGCCCAGGTAGTGGTCGAGGCGGAACGCCTGTTCCTCGCTGAACGACGCGGCGACGATGCGATTGATCTCGCGCGCGCTCGACAGGTCGCGGCCGAGCGGCTTCTCCAGCACGAGGCGGACGCGGTCGTCGTTGAGGCCGGCGGCGCCGAGTTGCGCGACGACCACGGGAAAGAGGTCCGGGCTGGTCGCGAGGTACATCACCACGACTTCGGCGCGCCCGCCTTCCCGCTCGTCGAGCCACGCCTTCAGGCGCGCGTAGTCACCCGGGTGGGACAGGTCGAGCGGCGTGTAGTGGAGGAGGGCGGCGAATCGCGCGTACTCGTCGTCGCTCGGGCGCTTGGCGTCGTCGACCCGCACGAAGCGCGCCTTCAGCCACTCGCGGTAGCCGTCGTCGTCGAGCGGCTGGCGCGAGACGGCGAGGATCCGTCCGTCGGGCGGCAGCTTGCCGTGCCGGAACGCCTGGAACAGCGCCGGCATGAGCTTGCGCCAGGTGAGGTCGCCGGTGCCGCCGAAGACGACGAGGTCGAAGGACACGCCGGGTTCTCAGCCGGCTTTCGACGACAGGCCGCGCACCGCGTCGCGGGCCGCGCCGACGCCCTGCTCGACGATCCTCGCCTTCCAGGCGTCGGTGTCGGTGTAGAACGCGTCGCGCACCTGTTGCTTGATGGCGCGGCGCGTGCCGTCGACGGTGTCGGGGTGGTTCTGCAGCCATTGGTCGGCACGCAGCGCCTGCAGCACGACGGTCATCGGCTCGGTGCCGTATTCGAGCGCGATCCCGGTGTACTCGGCCTGCGGACATTCCTCGTAGGCCGAAAGCCACATCAGGCCGGTCAGCAGGGCGGAGGTGGACGTACCGTCGTAGATCGACGTCACGTCGCCCCACCAGCGCTTCGCTCGGGCATAGGCCGCGGCGTCGTCGCGTGCGGCAAAGATGCGCTCGCCGTGGCCGGCGGGGCCGAGGCCGGTGTGCAGGTCGATCCAGGCGAGTTTCTCGCAGCGCGTTCCGTGCTCCTGCAGGACCTGGCGCAGGATGCGCTGGCTCCATGTCGGCGCATCCCCGCCGTAGAAGAGGCCGTTCGGATGGTGGTACTGGCCGCCCGACACGGCGGCGTTGAGCGCCTTCTCGCCGCGTTCGGCGACGAAGCGGCCGATGCGTGCCGCGTTCTCGGCGTCCGGCGGCCAGCGCTCGGGAACGACGGTGTCGGCGAGCTCGTCGTAGGCAGCGTTGCGCGGTGCCTCGACGGAGAAGTCGCGGAAGTTGCGGTTGAGGTCGACGTTCTCGTTCGTCGTCCGTCGCCACCACGAGAAGCCGTACGGGTTCAGCGCATGGATGTAGAGCGTGGCGACGCCGTTCTCGGCCAGCGACCGGTGCCACGCGTCGTCGGCGAGCAGCGCGCCCTGCACGCCGGAGCCGCAGAAGCCCTCCACGCCGTGGCAGGCGCTCGAGACGACGAGCAGCGAGCGCGCCTCCATCGGCCCGTCGCGGGCGACGTCCATCGACAGCGCCTCGCCGTCGCGACCGGGCAGCGGATGCGGATGCGACTCGACGGAGAGTCCGCGCGCGGCGGCGGCGGCGAGGAACTTCTCGCGTGCCTGCGCGTACGTCTGGGAGAACAGCTCCGATGCGCCGCCGCTCATCGCGCCGGCCTCGGCTGGCCGAGCCACGTTTCGGCCATGCGCACCCACAGCGAGCCGCCGAGCGGGATCAGGTCGTCGTTGAAGTCGTAGCTGGGGTTGTGCAGCATGCACGGGCCCATGCCGTGGCCCATCTCGCGGTGCGCGCCGTCGCCGTTGCCGATCAGGAAGTAGCAGCCGGGCCTTTCCTGGAGGAAGAAGCTGAAGTCCTCGGCGCCCATCGTCTGCTCGAACTCGAGCACGTTCTCGTCGCCGACCATGTCCTGCATGACGGAGCGGGCGAACGCGGTCTCGGCGTCGTGGTTGATCGTCGGCGGGTAGTTGCGCTTGAACTCGAAGTCGCACTCGACTCCGAAGGCGGCGGCCGTGTGCTCGGCGACTTTCTTCATGCGCGTCTCGATCAGGTCGAGCACCTCGAGCGTGAACGTGCGCACCGTTCCCTGCAGCTGGGCGCTGTCGGGGACGACGTTGGTGGCCTCGCCGGCATGGATCATCGTCACCGAGATCACGCCGGCGTCGATCGGGCGCTTGTTGCGGCTGATGATGGTCTGGAACGCCTGCACCATCTGGCAGGCGACCGGCACCGGGTCGACGCCGAGGTGAGGCATCGCGGCATGCGACCCCTTGCCGCGGATCGTGATGCGGAACTCGTTGCTCGACGCGAAGCAAGGGCCGGTCTTCAGCGCGAACTGCCCGGCCTTCATGCCAGGCCAGTTGTGCGCGCCGAAGATCGCCTCCATCGGGAACCTGTCGAACAGCCCGTCCTTGATCATCTCGCGGGCGCCGCCACCGCCTTCTTCGGCCGGCTGGAAGATCAGGTAGACGGTGCCGTCGAAGTTGCGGTGCTTCGAGAGGTGCTTGGCGGCGGCCAGCAGCATCGCCGTGTGGCCGTCGTGTCCGCAGGCGTGCATCTTCCCGGGCTCGGTGCTCCTGTGCGCGAAGGCGTTCTTCTCGGTGATGGGGAGCGCGTCCATGTCGGCGCGCAGGCCGACCGCGCGGTCGCTGCTGCCGTTGCGGACGATGCCGACGACGCCGGTGGTGCCCAGGCCGCGGTGCACCTCGATGCCCCAGCCGGCGAGCTGCTCGGCGATGAGATCGGCGGTGCGCTGCTCCTTGAAGCAGAGCTCCGGATGGGCGTGGATGTCGCGGCGCAGTTTCGTGATCTGCGCGGCGTCGGCGAGGATCGACTCGATGACGTTCATGGGCTTCCCTTCGAGGCGAGCAAAGGGTCATCTTACCGGGCGTGCAGTGGCCGCGCAGGGGCGTATGCCATGATTCCCGAATGACCAAACGCGAGGTCCGCGCCGCCTGCCCGCACGACGGTCCGGACACCTGCGCGACACGCGTCGGCAGCGGCGCAGGGTGTAAGAAGTTCAGCCGTGACGGCGGCACGCTCAGCGAGGCGGCGCCGGCCGCGGCGTGAACGGCCGCATGGCCGCCTGGAGCATCGGCGGCATCGCCGCGACGGGTCTGGTCGCCGTCGGCGGCGTCTGCCTCGTCTCGGGCTGCGGCACCGTCGGCTACTACGCGCAGTCGACTGTCGGGCACCTCGAGCTCGTGCGCGCCGCAAAGCCGGTGTCGACATGGCTCGCCGACCCGACGACGCCCGGGAAGCTGAAGGCGCGGCTGGTGCTGTCGCAGCAGATCCGCGACTTCGCGGTCAGCGAGCTGCACGAACCGGACAACGCGAGCTACCGTCGCTACGCCGACCTGCATCGGCCGGCCGCGGTGTGGAACGTGGTCGCGGCGCCGGAACTGTCGCTGGTGCCGAAGACGTGGTGCTTCGCTGTCGTGGGCTGTGTCTCGTACCGGGGCTACTACGACCGCGCCGACGCCGACGGGTTCGCTGAGGGGCTGCGGCGCGCAGGCCTCGACGCGATCGTGACGCCCGTTCCGGCGTATTCGACGCTCGGCAAGCTGCCGAGCTTCGACTGGCTCGCCGACCCGCTCCTCAACACCTTCGTCGGCTACAGCGAAGTCGACCTCGCCCGGCTCGTCTTCCACGAGCTCGCGCACCAGATCGCGTTCGCGCCAGGCGACACCGAGTTCAACGAGTCGTTCGCGACGGCGGTCGAGACGATCGGCGGCGAGCGATGGCTGGCCGCGCAGGGCGACGCAGCAGCGCTCGATGCGACGGCAGCGAGCGACGCCCGGCGCGACGACTTTCGGGCGCTGACGCGCCGCTACCGCGACCTCCTCGCGGCGATCTACGCCAGCACCGACGACGACGCGACGAAGCGCCGCCGCAAGGCGGAGACCTACACCGCGCTGCGCGCCGACTACGCCACGATGAAAGCGACGCGCTGGAGCGGCTACGCCGGCTACGACGCCTGGATGGCACGCGCGAACAACGCCGCGTTCGCCCTCCTCGCCAGCTACACCGGCCTGGTGCCGGCGTTTCGCAATCGCTTCGAGCGCGACGGCGCCGACTTCGTCCGTTTCTATGCCGACGTCCGCCGCATCGCCGCACTGCCGTCCGCCGACGCGCGCCGCGCGGAGCTCGCCCGCTGACGGGCCGCGCACGACCAGAATCCCGATACAGGAGCACATGCATGGCCGACATCCACATCCAGCGCGACCACGCCCTCGGCCTTGCGAAGGCGCGCAAGACCGCAGAGCGCTGGGCCGAGGAGGTCGAGGAGAAGTTCGGCCTGTCGTGCAAGATCATCGAGGGCGACGACCACGATGTCGTCGAGTTCGAGCGGCCGGGCGTGCGCGGCGAGCTGCGTGTCGAGGCGGCGACGTTCGAGCTGAAGGCCCGCCTCGGGCTGCTGGCCGGCGCGTTCAGGCAGCGCATCGAGAGCGAGATCGAGCGCAACCTCGACACCGTGCTGGCCAAGGCCGGCGGCCGCCGCAAGCGCGCACCTGGAAGCTGATGGCCACCAGCCTGCTCGCCCTGCTCGACGACGTCACGACGATCCTCGACGATGTCTCGATCCTGACCAAGATCGCGGCGAAGAAGACCGCCGGCGTCCTCGGCGACGACCTCGCGCTCAACGCCCAGCAGGTCGCCGGCGTGAAGGCCGACCGCGAGCTCCCCGTGGTGTGGGCGGTGGCCAAGGGGTCGCTCGTCAACAAGGCGATCCTCGTGCCGGCGGCCCTCGCGATCAGCGCCTTCGTGCCGTGGCTCGTCACGCCGCTGCTGATGGTCGGCGGCGCCTTTCTCTGTTACGAGGGTGCCGAGAAGGTCGTCCACAACCTCCTGCCGCACGGCGAGGGCGACGAACCCGCGAAGCCTGCGGCCGAGACCGCCCCGGAAGACGCCGACCTGGTCGCCCTCGAGCGGGACAAGATCAAGGGTGCGATCCGGACCGATTTCGTGCTCTCGGCCGAGATCATCGCGATCACGCTCGGCACGGTCGAGAAGGCGCCGTTCGTCGAGCAGGTCATCGTGCTCGCCGGCATCGCGCTCATCATGACCGTGGGGGTCTACGGCTTCGTCGCCGGCATCGTCAAGCTCGACGACGCCGGCCTCGCGCTCAGCCGGCGCGGCAGCGCCTTCTCGCGCGCCATCGGCCGGGCGATCCTGGCCGCGGCACCGTGGCTCATGCGGCTGCTGTCGATCGCCGGCACGGCGGCGATGTTCCTCGTCGGCGGGGGCATCCTCAGCCACGGCGTGCCGCCTCTGCACCACGCGATCGAGGGGATCGCCGCGCATGTCGGCGCGCTGAAGGTGGTCGTGCCGACGCTGCTCGACGGCGTGGTCGGCATCGTCGCCGGCCTGGTCGTGCTCGGCGTCGTGCTTCTCGGGAAGAAGACGTTCGCGAAGGAGGCGGCGGCCTAGGCCGCGCGCCTCACGTCACTTCAGCGATTCGACCAGGTCGACATACGCCTGTTTGGCGTCGTCCGACGATTTGCCCTTCTGCTCGTTCCAGGCATCCCACTTGGCGCGGCCGACCATGTCGGAAAAGCCCGGTCGCTTGCCCTCGGCATCGCCGGCCGAGGCCTGCTTGTAAAGGGCGTAGAGCTTGAGCATGGTCATGTTGTCCGGCTTCTCGGGAAGCTGCTTGGACTCGGCGACCGCCTGTTCGAATTGCGCATTCAGATCGGCCATCGGTGTCTCCTTTGACGGGCTGTTCGGGTACAAGTCGCGATTGACGCCGCGCATGTTAGCGATCATCTTGCCGCCCGCATGACGAACATCCGCCCCGAGCGCATGTCCCGCGTCGACACCGCGTGGCTGCGCATGGACAACGACGTCAACCTGATGATGATCGTCGGCGTGTGGCTGCTGCGACCCGCGGTCGCCTACGACGCGCTGGTGCGCCGGGTCGAGGAGAAGCTGCTGCGCTACGAGCGCTTCCGTCGCCACGTGGTGCGCGACGCGGCCGGTGCGCAATGGGTCGACGCGGGAGACGGCTTCGACGTCCGCCGGCACGTCGTGCGCGAGAAGCTGGGCAGGCGCAAGGGCCAGGGTGCTCGGGAGGCGTTGCAGCAGCGCGTCGCCGAGTTGGCGTCGACGCCGCTCGATCCCGCGCGGCCGCTGTGGCAGTTTCACCTCGTCGAGCGCCACGACGGCGGCAGTGCGCTGATCGCCCGCGTGCACCACTGCATCGGCGACGGCATCGCCCTCATCTCGGTGATGCTGTCGATGGCCGACGGCGGCGCCGACCCGCCGACGCGCCGGCACCGCGCCGCGGTCGGCGCTGGTGGCGACTGGCTCGACGATGCGGTGCTGCGGCCGCTCGGCGGGCTGTCCGCGAAGGCGGCAGGCGCGTTCGAAGCGGGCATCGACCACGCGCTCGACGTCCTCGCAGATCCGCAGAAGGGGCTCGCGACGACGCTCGACGGCGCCCGGACGGCCGTCAAGGCGATGGGCGACGTCGCGGCGCTGGCGCTGATGGCCGACGACTCGCCGACACGCCTGAAGGGGCGCCCTTCGGGTCGCAAGTGCGTCGCCTGGGGCGAGCCGATCTCCCTCGCCGATGTGAAGGCGATCGGCAAGGCGCTCGGCTGCTCGATCAACGACGTGCTGCTCGCGTCGGTCTCCGGGGCCGTCGGTCGCTGGCTCGCTGCACAGGGAGACGATCCGACGGGACAGGAGATCAGGGCCATGGTGCCGGTGAATTTGCGGCCGCTCGAGGACGCGTGGAAGCTCGGCAACCGCTTCGGCCTCGCACCGCTCGTGCTGCCGATCGGCATCGCCAACCCCGTCGAGCGGGTCTACGCGGTTCGTGCGCGGATGCAGGCGCTGAAGGCGAGCTGGCAGCCGCTGCTCGCCTTCGCCGTGCTCGCCGTGGCGGGGCAGAGCCCGAAGCCGGTGCAGGACTTCGTACTCGGCCTCTTCTCGAAAAAGGCGACGGCGGTGATGACCAACGTGCCCGGTCCGGCGGTGCCGCTGACGCTGTGCGGCTCGACCCTGCGGCAAACGATGTTCTGGGTGCCCGCGTCGGGCGACATCGGCGTCGGCGTGTCGATCCTGTCGTACGGCGGTGGTGTCCAGTTCGGGCTCATCACCGACGAGGCGCTGTGCGACGAACCGCAGGCGATCGTCGACGGATTCGAGCCCGAGTTCGAGCGGCTGCTGCTGCTTTCGCTGATGCTGCCGTGGGAAGAACGGGTCTGATGGCGGCGAAGCCACAGGAGGGTTTTTGCCCCTCCCATGGCCGGCTGCGCCGCGGCTAGTCTCGACGGGTTGCCACGGTGCCGACGCATCGCCGCCGACGCCCACACCTCACGAGATCCAGGAGACGACATGCACCGAACTTCCGTCCTGCGGCTGACCGCCCTCACACTGGCCAGCGCCACCTTCCTCGCCGCGTGCGGCGGCGGAGGCGACGACAATTCACCGCCGAAGCCCGAGGAAACGCGGGCGCAGGACACGCGCACCTTCACCGCCGACGCGACCGTCACCACGTTCGCGGCGATGGCCCCGGCCGCCGGCGATGTCGTCGATGTCACGACCACCAGTCGCTGGGCCGGCGTGCTGGGCGGCGCGGGCTACCGCGTCGAGGTGCCGGCCAACTGGAACGGCAAGCTCGTGATGTACGCGCACGGCTATGCCGGCACCGGTGCCGTGCTCGGTGTCGCCAACCCGACCATCCGCCGCTACCTGATCCAGAACGGCTACGCCTGGGCGGCGTCGAGCTACAGCAAGAACTACTACGACGTTCGCGCCGGCGTCGAGGACACCAACGCGCTCGCGCTCGAGTTCAACAAGATCGCGGCGAGCAATGGCCGCACGCTGGCAGCACCGAGCAAGACCTACATCACCGGCCACTCGATGGGCGGGCACATCACCGCCGCCGCGATCGAGGCCGAGGCCGCGAGAACGGCGGTGCACAAGGTGAGCTACGCCGGCGCCGTGCCGATGTGTGGTGTCGTCGGTGATGTCGAGCTGTTCAACGAGTTCGCCGCCATGCAGGTCACGGCGCAGGCACTCGCCGGCGTGCCGAGCTACCCGACGGCCAAGTTCGCGGAGGTCGCCGGACTCGTGACGAGCACGCTGTTCACCACCTTTCCGTCCGTGCCGACTGCGCAGGGCGTGAAGTACCTCTCCGTGGTGAAAAACCTCACCGGTGGGCAGCGGCCGATGTTCGACCTCGGCATCGCCTTCGGCGGCAGCTTCCCTTCGGCCTACGGCACGTTCGGGTCCGACGGCACCGTCACGGGCATCCTCAACAAGAACGTTCTCGACACGACGAAGTTCACCTACGTCATCGACGGCGATCCGGCTGGTTCCGCCGCACTCAACGCGTCGGCGATCGACCTCGTCGCAGAGCCTGACGCGAACCGCCTGCGCCGCGACGGGCTGCGCTGGATCCCGGTCGTCAACGGCGAGTTCAAGATCCCGGTCGTCACCATCCACACCTTGGGCGACCTGTTCGTGCCGTTCAGCATGGAGCAGGTCTACCGCACGAACACCGAGGCCAAGGGCAATGGCACGTGGCTCGTGCAGCGGGCGATCCGGGGCGTGAGCCACTGCGACTTCACGATCGCCGAGCAGGTCGAGGCGTTCGACGACATGATCAAGTGGGAACGCGACGGCATCAAGCCAAGCGGCGACGACGTCATCACGCCGGCGACCGTCGCCGCGCCGACCTACGGTTGCACCTACACGCGCAACACGCTAGGCCCGGACGAAAGCGGCACGACGCGGGCGCTGCGCCCGCCCACGGTGATGAACTCGGCGCCGTGCCCTTGACCTGACCGATCAGTCGGCCAGCTCGGCTTTCGCCATCTCGACGTCGAGCCGCTCCATCGCGTCCATCGGCTGGCAGGCGGCGGCGCTCTCGTCGAGCGCCGTCGCCTCCTTCATCCGCTTTTCGCCCTCGAGCATGACCAGGCCGTTGGCGTACTCGACCATCGCGATCGCCGACTTCGGCGCCAGCTTCATCGCAGCGCGATAGGCCACCAGCCCTGCGTCCTTGCTGGCGCCCTGGGTGCGGCCGAGCAGCGAGCCGACCTTGTCGATGATCTCGGCGTGGTAGGCGCCGAGCGCGATGTGCGCGTCGGCGTGCTTCGGTTGCAGACGGATCGTCGTGTCGAGGGCGTTCTTGACCTTCGTTCCGAGCCCCTGCGCGAGCGCCTTCGCGATCGAGATGCCCTGGCTGTAGCGACCGAGCGCGTAGGCCATGCAGTACCAGGCGTTGGCGTCCTTCGCGTCTTCCCGGGTCCGCGCTTCGGCACGCTCGGCGACCTCGTGCAGCAGCGCCAGCTTCGTGCGCTCGCTCTTCTCGAGGTACGTCGCGTAGATCGACTGCGCCTTGTTCGCCACCGTCATCCCGGCGCCGGCGCCGGCCTTGTGCGCCTTCAGTCCGGCCTCGGTCGCCTTCTGGAATTCACCGGCGTGGAACAGCCGCCAGGCGGCGGCGACGGCGTCGTCCGTCGGCCACGGCTCGGCGTCTCCAGCGTGCAGCTTCGGCCACGCCTTCTTCAGCGCGGCGCCGTCGTAGGTGTAGTCGTCGGCGGGATACGGGAAGGCGGTCCACTGGGTCATGGCGATCTCCTGTCGGATGGGTCTGGATTCAGTCGGCGGCGTCGCCGTAGCGCGCGGCCAGCTCGTGCAGGTGTTCTCGTGCCTCGGTGTCGAGGTAGGGCATCAGCAGCGTCAGCACGTGGAAGGCGCCGCGCAGCAACGCCGCTTCGGCGTGTTCCGGCTCGAGCGCGTGCCGCGGGTCGCGGACGAATTCGAAGTTGAGCCAGTAGGTGAGGACGACGACCATCGCCGTGGCGACGGGCCCGGCGTCGCGGGCGTCGATCTCCATGCCCCGGCCGCGGGCAACGCCGTCGAGCACGGCCCGGACGGCGGTGGTCTTGCGCTCGAGCACGAAGCGGAAGTGGAGCTCGAG
>JBBSPY010000035.1:0-19806 GCA_038258415.1 Burkholderiales bacterium | reverse complement strand
CGGTTTGCTCTATTCGGCCAGCGGCGGTGCCGACCGCGGCGTCTTCGCCGGCGGCGTGATCCAGGCCTGAGCACGACACGCGCCGGCGGCACGCACGCCGTCGATCGCGTCCGACTCAGCGACCGCCTGGCGGCCGCAGATCCTTGACCATCCGCACGCCAGCCTCGCGACCGCTGTAGTAGCCAGGCAGGACTTCGCGCGGGCCGTAGCCCAGGTGCAGGTAGAAGGCGCGCGCCGCGGCGTTGCGCATTCGCGCCTCGACTGAGATGCGACGCAGGCCAGCGATGCGGGCGGACCCCTCCAGCCACGCGACCAGCGCCCGCCCGACCCCGCGCCGCGCCGCCACCGGCAGCACCGCGAGCAGCAGCAGGTGGGCGTCGTCGTCGCCGTACTTCATGATGCCGAAGCCAACGCGTGCGCCATCGCGGACGGCGACGATCGCGTTGGTGTCCGGGTGACGGAGGCTGCGCAGCACGCGTTCGCGCGTCCAGCTCCAGGCAAGTCCATGCTCGATGAGATCGCGCGCCATCTCGGCGATGGTCAGGGCGTCGTCGCGGGTCGCGTGGCGGATCGAGGCGGTCGCGGAGTCGGGCGTCATGGCGTCGCGTCGCGGTGAGCACAGAGCCGCGCGAGCCTACCATCGCGGGCCGTGAGTCGACGCCTGATCGCCCACCTCGACATGGATGCGTTCTACGCGTCGGTCGAGCTGCTGCGCTACCCCGAGTTGCGCGGACAGGCCGTCGTCATCGGCGGCGGCCGCGACCGCCAGCCGCAGCTGCTGCCCGACGGCACGAGGCGCTACTGCCGGCTGCGGGACTACGTCGGCCGCGGCGTCGTCACGACCAGCACCTACGAGGCGAGAAAGCTCGGCGTGTTCTCGGCGATGGGCATGATGAAGTCGGCCGCGCTTGCGCCCGACGCGATCCTCCTGCCGGTCGATTTCGACGAGTACCGTCGCTACTCGCGCACGTTCAAGGCCGCGGTGCGTGCGATGGCGCCGGTCGTCGAGGACCGCGGCATCGACGAGATCTACGTCGATCTGAGCGACGTTGCCGGCGTCCACGAAGACGCCGGGCGAGCCCTCGGCGAGCGGCTCAAGGCAGCGGTCCGCGATGCGACCGGCCTGACGTGTTCGATCGGCATCACGCCGAACAAGCTGTTGTCCAAGCTCGCCTCCGAACTCGACAAGCCCGACGGCCTCACGCTGCTCTCGCAGGCCGACATCGAGACGCGCATCTGGCCGCTGGCAGCGAGGAAGGTCAACGGCATCGGCCCGAAGGCGGCCGAGCGGCTCGCCGCGCTCGGCCTGCACACGATAGGCGACATCGCCGCGGCCGACCCGTCCTATCTGATCGAGCGGTTCGGAAAGGGCTACGGCGCCTGGCTGCACGACGCCGCGCACGGACACGACGAGCGTCCGGTGGTCACGTCGAGCGAGCCGAAGTCGATCAGTCGCGAGACGACGTTCGAGCGCGACCTGCACGCGGTGCGCGATCGGGCGGTGCTGTCGACGGTCTTCACCGAGCTCTGCGAGAAGCTGGCCGGCGACCTCGCGCGCAAGGGCTACGCGGCGAAGACGATCGGCATCAAGCTGCGTTTCGATGACTTCCGCATCGCCACCCGCGATCTCACCGTCGAGACGCACACGCTCGACGCTCGGGCGATCCGGCGCGCCGCCGGGCTGTGCCTGAAGCGCGTCGACCTCGCGCGGCGGCTGCGCCTGCTGGGCGTGCGGGCGGGAAGCCTGGTGAAGGTGAGCGACCTGGTGGCGGGCCTGCATGCGCCGGTCGAAGACCTTCGGCCTCCGCCGGTTTCCGGCGCGCGGATTCAGGAGCCCGACCTGTTCCCGCTCCCGCCTTAGCATCGCCGACCATGCGCCAACCCGTCATCACCGACGTCGCCGATCTGCGGGCGCTCGCGAAGAAGCGCGTGCCGCGCATGTTCTACGACTACGCCGACTCCGGCTCGTGGACCGAAAGCACCTACCGCTCCAACGAGGCCGACTTCCAGCGCATCAAGCTGCGCCAGCGTGTCGCGGTCGACATGGACAACCGCTCGATCCGCACGAAGATGATCGGCATCGACAGCGCGATGCCGGTTGCCCTGGCGCCGGTCGGGTTGACCGGCATGCAGCACGCCGACGGGGAAATCCGGGCGGCGCGCGCGGCCGAGAAGTTCGGCGTGCCGTTCACGCTCAGCATGATGAGCATCTGCTCGATCGAGGACATCGCCGCGCACACGACGCGGCCGTTCTGGTTCCAGCCCTACGTGCTGCGCGACAAGCCCTTCATGGAGCGGCTGATCGAGCGGGCCCGCGCCGCCCACTGCAGCGCCTTGATGCTGACGCTCGACCTCCAGGTGCTGGGCCAGCGCCACAAGGACCTGAAGAACGGCTTGACGGCGCCGCCGAAGCCTACCCTGGCCAACCTCGTCAACCTGATGACCAAGCCGCGCTGGGCTTTGGGCATGCTGGGCACGAAGCGGCGGTCTTTCGGCAACGTGGTCGGCCATGCCACCAGCGTCTCCGACGTGTCGTCGCTCAGCGCCTGGGCGTCGGAGCAGTTCGACCCGCGCATCTCGTGGGCCGATGTCGAGTGGGTCAAGAAGCTCTGGGGCGGCAAGCTCGTGCTCAAGGGCATCCTCGACGTCGAGGATGCGAAGCTTGCCGCCGACAGCGGTGCCGATGCCATCGTCGTCTCGAACCACGGCGGCCGCCAGCTTGACGGGGCGCCGTCCTCGATATCGGCGCTGCCGGCGATCGCCGAGGCCGTCGGTCACCGGATCGAGGTCTGGATGGACGGCGGGATCCGCTCCGGACAGGACGTGCTCAAGGCCTGGGCCCTCGGCGCGCGCGGCACGCTGATCGGCCGCGCCTTCGTCTACGGCCTGGGCGCCGGCGGCGAGGCTGGTGTCACCAAGGCGCTTCAGATCATCGCCAGGGAACTCGACCTCACCATGGCGTTCTGCGGCCACACCGACATCCACAGGGTCGACAGCCGGATCCTGCTGCCGGGAACGCACTGACCGCGCAGGATCCGCGCGCTTTCAGCCTTCGCCGTTGCCGCTGAAGGTGTTGCAACGGTCCGGATCGCCGGCTTCGAATCCGCGCTTGAACCAGCCGACGCGCTGCGCGCTCGTGCCGTGGGTGAAGCTCTCCGGCACCACCTCGCCACGACCGCGTCGCTGCAGGTTGTCGTCGCCGATCTGCGACGCGGCGTTGAGCGCCGACTCGATGTCGCCCGAATCAAGCCGCCAGCCCTCCTCGGCCTGCGAGCGCTTGGCCCACACGCCGGCGAAGCAGTCGGCCTGCAATTCGAGACGCACCGACAGCGCGTTGGCCTGCGCCTCGCCGCCGCGGCGGCGCGTCGCGTCGACCTTCTCCATCACGCCGAGCTGGTTCTGCACGTGATGCCCGACCTCGTGCGCGATCACGTAGGCCTGTGCGAACTGGCCGGGCGCGCCGAGCCGCTGCTCGAGGGTGCGGAAGAAGCCGAGGTCGAGATAGACCTTGCGATCGTTCGGGCAGTAGAACGGCCCCATCGCCGCCGAACCCTGACCGCAGGCGGTGGGGAAGCTGCCGGAGTAGATGTCGAGCTTGGGCTCCTGGTAGGTCTGCCCCGCATCCTTGAAGACCTTCGTCCACACCGTCTCGGTGCTGCGCAACACCTTCGAGACGAACTTCGCCTGCGGGTCGTCGGCGGGCGGGGCCGGTCTCGGCCCCTGCGGCACCTGCTGCACCGTCTCACCGCCGCCCGATGCCATGCCGAGGATGGTGAGCGGGTTGATGCCGAAGATCCAGCCGGCGATGAGCGCCACCGCAACCGTACCGATGCCGATTCCGCGACCGCCGATCGGGATGCCGAAGCCGCCGCCCCGGCCGCCACCCATGCCGCGAACGTCCTCGACGTTGCTGCTCTCTTCCTGGCCGTCCATCCGCATGGCGTGCTCCCGACTGTGACCCGCGACTGCGGGCGGACGATGCTAGCGACGGCAGCGACCGCGGACCTGTCGGCCGACGCGCCGCGTCGGCGTCAGGGCTTGCTCAGGTCTTGGGCAGCGTGACGCCGCGCTGCCCCTGGTACTTGCCGCCGCGGTCCTTGTAGCTGGTCTCGCAGACCTCGTCGCTCTCGAAGAAGATCACCTGGGCGCAACCCTCGCCGGCATAGATTCGAGCCGGCAGCGGCGTGGTATTGCTGAACTCGAGCGTCACGTAGCCTTCCCACTCGGGCTCCAACGGCGTCACGTTGACGATGATCCCGCAGCGCGCGTACGTGCTCTTGCCCAGGCAGATCGTCAGCACATTGCGCGGAATGCGGAAGAACTCGATCGTGCGCGCCAGCGCGAAGCTGTTGGGTGGAATCACGCACACGTCGCCGGCGATGTCGACGAAGCTCTTCTCGTCGAAGTTCTTCGGGTCGACGACGGTCGAGAAGATGTTCGTGAAGACCTTGAATTCAGGCGCGCACCGAATGTCGTAGCCGTAGCTCGACGTGCCGTAGCTGACGATCCGCTTCTCGACGCCGTTCGCGTCGACGGCATGGCGAACCTGCCCCGGCTCGAACGGGTCGATCATCCCGTGCTGCTCGGCCATGCGGCGGATCCAGCGGTCGCTCTTGATGCTCATGCCGGCGCGATTCTAGGCAGCCTTTCACGCAGCCCCGCCCCGCAGTCCGGGCTGCACCACGCCCAAGGTGCCGTCCGGCGACACATGCTCTACCATGCCCGCACCCTCGGACTTCCATCGCCTGCCGCCCATGCGCCAAGCCGTCGACCTGCTGAGCCAGTACGCGCGGTACCACCGCGACCGTCGCAACATCGTCAGTCACTTCGTCGGCGTGCCGTTGATCGTGTTCGGCATCGGCGTGCTGCTGTCCAGGCCCGAACTCACGAGAGCCGGCGCCATCGGCATCACCCCCGGCTGGATCGTCTTCGCGGTGGCCGCGATCTGGTACCTCACACGCGGCAGCGCGGTCCTCGGCATCGCGACGAGTGCCGCCGTCGGCGCGTTGCTCTGGCTGGCGCACCAGACGCACGATGCGAGCACCTCGGCGTGGCTGGGATGGGGCGTGGGCGTGTTCCTGATCGGCTGGGTGATCCAGTTCATCGGCCACTGGTACGAAGGCCGCAAGCCCGCCTTCGTCGACGACATCATCGGCCTGCTCGTCGGGCCGATGTTCGTCACGGCCGAAGCACTCTTCTCGCTCGGCTGGAACAAGCCGATGCTGGTGGAAGTGGAACGTCGAGCCGGACCGACGCATCTTCGAGACCTCGCTCGCATAGCCTAGCGGTCCGGGCGCCGATGGCGCCCTCTCGCCGGCGCGTTTGCCTCTGCGGGCGTGTTCGACAATCGGGCGATGCACATCGGGGTGATCGGGACCGGGGTCATCGGCGTGTCGAGCGCCGCATGGCTGCAGCGCGACGGGCATCGGGTGACGTTCGTCGATCCGCTGGGGCCGGGCGAGGCATGCTCCTTCGGTAACGCCGGCTCGCTGTCGCCGAGCGCGTGCCTGCCGGTCGGCATGCCGGGCATGTGGAAGCGGGTGCCGAAGTGGCTGCTCGACCCGCTCGGGCCACTGGTCGTTCGCTGGGGCTACCTGCCGCAGGCGCTGCCATGGCTGGTGCGAATGTTGCGTCACTCCTCGCCGAGCGAGGTGACGCGCATCGCCACCGCGCTGCGCAGCCTGCTGGAGCCCATCTTCGATTGCTATGCCCCACTCGTCGAGCACGCCGACGCGCGCAGCCTGATGCGCCGCACCGGGTGCCTCTACGTCTACTCGTCGCGCGCCGCCGCGGCGCGGTGGAAGTGGGGGATGGACCTGCGCCGCTCGCTCGGTGTGCAGCTCGACGACGTCGAGCAGCTCGAGCTCGAGCAGATCGAGCCCGACCTGCGCGGGCGCTTTCGCTTCGGCATCCGCGCGCCCGACAACGGCTCGACGCCAGACCCGGAAGCGCTCGTCAAGGCGATCCATCGCCGCTGCATCGGCGACGGCGCGTCCGAGATCCGGCAACGCGCCGTCGGCTTCGCAGCGGCGAAGGGCCGCGTGACCTCGATTCGCCTCGATGCGGGCGAGCCGCTCGCAGTCGATGGCGTGGTCGTGGCCGCGGGCGCCTGGTCGGCGCCGCTCTCGAGCGCCCTCGGCTCGCCGGTGCCGCTGGAGACGCAGCGCGGCTATCACGTCACCGTGCGCAGTTCCAACCTCGCCCTCACGCACACCGTGATGGCGTCTGAACACAACCTCATGGTCAACCCGATGGCCATGGGCCTGCGCCTTGCGGGAACGGTCGAGTTCGCCGGACTGCGCGCGGTGCCCGACTTCGAGCGCGCCGATGCGCTGCTGACGCAGGGCCGAAATCTCTTTCCGCATCTCGACACCTCCGATACAACGCGCTGGATGGGCCATCGCCCCTGCCTGCCCGACAGCCTGCCGGTCATCGGTCGCGCGGCGAGCGCCGACAACGCTTGGCTCGCCTTCGGACACGGTCACATGGGCATGTGCATGGGCGCGACCACGGGCCGCGAGGTCGCGCGCCTCGTCGCCGGCCGTGCCAGCGACATCGATCTCGAACCGTTCAACCCAAACCGCTTCTGACCCCCTCTGGAACCGCCCTGAAAGGACCCTGACCGATGACCCGCTTCACGCGACGACTGACCCTGGCCGCCACGGTCGCCCTCCTGGCCTCGGTTGCACTGGTACCCGCGGCCCGGGCGCAGTCCTATCCGTCCAAGCCGATTCACATCGTCGTGCCCTTCCCGCCCGGCGGATCGACCGACCTGCTGGCGCGGCGCATCGGCGAGAAGCTGCAGACCGCGCTCGGTCAGCCCGTCGTCGTCGACAACAAGGGCGGCGCCGGCGGCACGATCGGATCCGATTTCGTCGCCAAGGCACCGGCCGACGGCTACACGCTGCTGATGGGCGTCACAGGCACCAACGCGATCAGCGCGTCGCTCTATCCGACCCTGGCCTACAACCCGGCGAAGGACTTCGTCCCGGTCTCGCTCGTCGTCTCGGCGCCTCTGGTGCTGGTGAAGACACCGTCGTATCCGCCGGTCAACGTGTCAGAGGTCGTCGCGGCACTGAAGGCCAAGCCCGCATCGGCGAGCTACGGCTCCGCGGGGAACGGCACCTCGATGCACCTAACAGGCGAGATGTTCAAGCTCGCGGCGAAGGTGTCGATGGTGCACATCCCCTATCGCGGCAGCGCTGGAGCGCTGCAGGATCTCATGGCAGGGCAGCTGCAGGTCATGTTCGGTGACTTTCTCGTCGTGCAGCCGCAGATCCAGGCCGGGAAGGTGGTCCCGCTCGCCGTCACGTCGGCCAGGCGCAGCCCGCTGCTGCCCGACGTGCCGACGATCGCCGAGAGCGGCTATCCGGGCTTCGAGGCGCTGTCGTGGCAAGGCGTGTTCGCGCCTGCCGCGACGCCGCCGGCGGTCGTCGACCTGCTCAACCGCGAGATCAACAAGGCGCTCGTCAGCGCCGACATGGTCGAGTACTTCGGCTCGCGCGGCTTTGCACTCGGCGGCAGCACCCCGGCTCAGTTCAAGACGTTCGTGACCGCCGAGATCGGCAAGTGGGCCCGCATCGTCAAGGCGTCCGGAGCCAAGCCGAACTGAGCGGACGCGCCGCGATTACTTCGGCTGCGTCTGGCCGATCGGCCGCTCCGCTTCGCCTGCCGGAACCAGATCGCCGGCGCGGGCCTGCGCCTTCGTCCTCGCCTTGACGGCAGCGCGGGTCTTGTCGCTCGGGCGGGTCCTGGCCTGGTTGCCGCCGGGCATCGTCGCGACGCCCTCGGGCAGCGGCGCCGGCCCCGCGGGCTGCAGCTCGCCGGCCTTTTGCGCGGCCTTCGTGCGGGCCTTCACTTCGGCGCGACTCTTCGTCGACTCGCCCGACGTTCTCGACGCCGGGCTCATCGTTCCCGGACCTTCGCCCGCCGGTGCAAGCGAGCCCCGGGTGGCCTTGGTTTCGGTCTGAGCGGTGGCGGAAAGGGAGCAAAGCCCGCCGGCGACGGCCAGTGCGACGGCGAGGAGTGTGGGGCGGTAGCGGGTCATGGTGCGGTCCTTCGATGTGAATGGCGGATATTCGCGTCCGATGCCATCGGTCGCGTCGAACCGGGCGAATCTTTCATCACCAGCGCCCGGACGCGCTTTCACCGGACTTCGATCGGTCCCGACTGACGCGCGTCGAGCCGCGCGTACTCGCAGCGCAAGGCGCTGTCGAGGATGAATCCGGCGATGCCGCCGACGTCGTCGAGGTCGAACCGCGGCAGGCCGGTGGGGGCAGGCAGCGTCGACTCGGCGTCGGTGGCGACGGCGATCACGAAAGGATCGTCCGGGTACTGTGCCGGCTTGCCGGTGGCGGCTCGCCAGACCTCGATCTTCGGCAACGCCGCGTACTTGAAGCCTTCGACGAGCACCCAGTCGCAGTCGGAAAGCTCGTCGACGAGTTCCTCGAACTTCGGCTCGACGCGGTCGCCGTATTCGCGCATCAGCGCCAGCCGCCGGCTCGACGCGATCACGACCTCGCCCGCACCGGCCTTGCGGTGCCGCCACGAGTCCTTGCCTTCGTGGTCGATGTCGAAGTCGTGATGCGCGTGCTTGACGACCGAGACACGCTCTCCCGCGCTCGTCATCCGGACGATGAGCTGCTCGATGAGCGTCGTCTTGCCGGAGCCCGACCAGCCGCAGAATCCGATGATCTTCACCGGATCATCTTAAGCGGGACGACCGCATCTCGACTCCGTGAACCGCCCATGACCGAACCCGATCGCTCGCACGACTGGCTGGCCCCAAGCGCGGCCCACGTGCGGCGTTTCCTGGACCTTCCCGAGCTCGCCATCGTCGAGGAGTCGTGCCGGGCCGAGCGCATGCTGAACGCATCGCTGCGCGACGACCCGCTGCGCCGCGTGTCCGTGGGTGAGCTCGACGCGTTCGAAGACGACGACGCGCGCAGCAATCACCGCACGTTCGTGCGCTTTCGCGACGCGCTGGTCGCCGCCGGCACGTTCGAGGCGTATTACCTGGCGCTGATGCGCAGCGGCCACGTCGAGGTGCCGCCCGTCTTCGTCTCGCGCGTCGTGGAGGCGATCGTGTCGCATCTGTTCGACGGGCAGGACGACGCCTTCGAGCGCCGCGCGGCCCAGTTTCTGCACCGCCCCCAGCAGGTGGCGGTCAGCGAACGCCGGGTCCTCGCGGCCGACCTCGAGGCGGCGCGACACGCCGGCGACCAGGACGCCTCGACGATCGACGTCATCGGCAGCCTGCTGAGAGCCGACGCCGGCATCGCCGGCCTGCACCTTCCGGTGCTCGGCCCCGACAACGCGCAATTGTTCACGGCCGAAGGCGACCCGCCTTCGTTCGTCCTGGACCTGACCCACGAGACCACGCGCGACGTCGGCCACGGCGTTGCCTTCACCCTCGCCCGCCCTCATTCGGGCATGGCGGCACTGGCCCGCGTGCTCGAGCGGTGGACGCTGCACTTCACCGGCGTCGCGACAGCGATCGTGCCGCTCGAGCGCATCGACGATCCCGCCTGGCGCTGGCACATCGGCCTCGACGCCGAAGCCAGCCGCATGCTCGACGACCTCTATCGCGGCGTCGAGCTCGACCCTTCTCGCGCTGCTCGCCTCATCGGCCTGTTCAGGCTGACCTTCGCCGACCCGGCCGAGATGCGCGCCGACGTCGCAGGCAAGCCGGTCTGGCTCGGCCTGGCGACCGACGAATCGTGGGCGCTCAAGCTCAAGCCGCAGAACCTGCTGCTGAACCTGCCGCTCGCCACCGCGATGTAGCGTCAGCGGTCCGCGTTCGGGAAGAAGAGTTGCTCGCCGCCGATGCGGTAACTCCCGATCGCATCCTGCCCTGCGGGCGAGACGATCCAGTCGGCGAAGGTCTGGGCGAGCGCCGTCTTCGTCTGCGGCCACCTGGCCGGGTTGACGACGATCACGCCGTACTGGTTGAAGAGCCGCTTGTCGCGTTCGACGAGCACGGCGAGGCCGCCCCGGTTCTTGAAGTTGAGCCAGGTGCCGCGGTCGGCAAGCACGTACGCCTGCGACGACGACGCGATGTTCAGCGCCGGCCCCATGCCGCAACCGCACTCCTTGTACCTGGCGCCCATGCGCTCCGACGGCGACTCGATGCCCGCCGTCTTCCAGTAGCGCCGTTCGGCGGAATGCGTGCCGCTCTTGTCGCCGCGCGAGATGAACGATGCCGACCCCACCGCCAGCTTGTTGAACGCGGCCGCGATGTCGTTGCCCTTCGTGCCGTCCGGATCGCCCTTCGGGCCGACGAGGATGAAATCGTTGTACATGACGTCGGAGCGCTTCAGGCCCCAGCCTTCGGAGACGAACTTCTCTTCGGCAGGCCTGTCGTGGACGAACAGCAGGTCGGCGTCGCCGCGTCGGGCCATGTCGAGCGCCTGGCCCGTGCCAACCGCGACGACCTTCACGCCGATGCCGGTCGCCTTGGTGAAGATCGGCAACAGGTGCGGGAACAGGCCCGACTGCTCGGTGCTCGTCGTCGACGCGACGGTGATGGATTTGTCCTGGGCGATGGCAGCGGCGGGGAGGACCAGTGCAGCGACAGCGGCCGCTGTCGCGCCGACGGCGACCACCCGCCGCAGCTTGTTCAGACCTCGTTCGACCATGTCATCTCTCCTTTGAGGAATCGTGCCGCTCGCCCTTGGGTGCCGGCTTCGAAGAACTCACCGGTCGGCAGGTCGGCTTCAATCCTGCCGCGGTCCATGAAGACGATGCGGCTGGCCAGCCGCTTCGCCTGCCCGAGATTGTGCGTGCTCATGACGAGCGTCATGCCGTCGGCGGCGAAGCCCTCCAGCAGCGCCTCGACCTCGCGCTTGGCCGACGGATCGAGGCTCGCCGTCGGCTCGTCGAGGAAAAGGATCTGCGCGCGGAGCGACCAGACGCGTGCGAGCGCGAGCCGCTGCTGCTCGCCACCCGACAGCGCGAGCGCAGGTCGATCGGCGAATGACGCCAGGCCGACGCGCTGGAGCGCATCGTCGACACGGTGCCGGCGCTCCTCGGTCGAGAGACCACGACACGCCAGCCACAGTGCGACGCGCAGGTTGTTTCGCACGGACAGGCGCAGCAGGAAGGGTCGCTGGAACACCATGGCCTGTCCACCCGCGCCGGGCGCGACGACCCGCCTGCCGCTGTGCGCGACCGCCCCGTGGAGCACGCGCAGCAGCGTCGTCTTGCCGGATCCGTTGGCGCCGACGATGGCGATCACGTCGCCTGAACGCACCGCGAAGTCGGCGGCGCGCAGCGCGTGCACCAGGCCGAAGGTCACGCTCGCCTCGTGCAGCGAGACGATGTCGCGACCCCGCGAAACGGCGGTCATGGCCGTGCCGTCGCGTTCAGCCGGCGGCCGCCCGCCATCAACGCCACGGCGACGTTGAGCAGCGCGACGACGGCGAGCAGCACGAAACCCAGGGCGAGCGCCAGCGGCAGGTCGCCCTTGCTCGTCTCGAGCGCGATCGTCGTCGTCATCACGCGCGTGTAGCCGGCGATGTTGCCGCCGACGATCATCACTGCGCCGACCTCGGCGATGGCGCGGCCGAAGGCGATCAGCAGCAGCGTCGCCACGGCCCAGCGCTCGTGAACGAGCATCAGCAGCGCCGCCAGCAGCGGCCTTGCGCCGAACGAACGCAGCTGGTCACCCCCGTCGCGCAAAGCGTCGGCGACGACCTGGCGGGCGAGCGCGGTGACGATGGGCAGCGCGAGGACGATCTGGACGATGACCATCGCCGTCGGCGTGAACAGCAGCCCCCACGAGCCGAGCGGACCGCTGCGCGACAGCAGCAGGTAGACGAACAGCCCGGCGACGACCGCCGGCAGCGCGAGCAGCGTGTCGAGCACGACGAGCACGACGCGCAGGCCCGGAAAGCGCGCCACCGCGAGCCACGCGCCGGCGCCCAGGCCGAGCCACGCGGCGGCGAAACATGCGGTGCCGCTGACCGCGAACGACAGCGCGACCGTGCGCAGCAGCGTTGCGTCGGCGTGAACGATGAGTGCGAACGCAGTCGAGAAGCTGTCGGTCAGGGTGCTCATCGCCAAGGTCCGATGTCATTGTCGACCCTACACTCGGCGCCCATGAAGGCGCAGCGACTCGACGTGCGGGCGGGATGATCGACCGCAGCGACATCACCGGGCTCGTGCTCGCCGGCGGACGCGGCAGCCGCATGGGCGGTGTCGACAAGGGGCTGCAGGTCCACGACGGCATGCCGCTGGCGATGCACGCCGTGCTGCGCCTGTCCCCGCAGGTGGGCGAGATGATGATCAACGCCAACCGCAACCTCGGCGCCTACGAGTCGATGGGGGCCGCCGTCTGGCCCGATGTGCTGCCCGACCATCCCGGGCCGCTCGCCGGCTTTCTCACCGGCCTCGAGCGCTGCGAGACGCCGTTTCTCGTCACCGTGCCGTGCGACTCGCCGTGCTTCCCGCACGACCTGGTGCAGCGACTCGCCGCCGGCCTCGAGGCCGACGACGCCGAGCTCGCCATGGCGGCGACGCAGGAAGACGGCGAGTTGCGCCTGCAACCGGTCTTCAGCCTGATGCGGACTTCGGTCCTCGAGAGCCTGGTGCGCTTCACGGGCAGCGGCAAGCGCAAGATCGACGCGTGGACGGCGACGCTGCGAACGGCGACGGTTCCGTTTGATGACGCCGGCGCCTTCGTCAACGCCAACACGCTCGACGAGCTGCGCGCGCTCGGCCGCGATGGCTGACACGGCGCCGGTCACGCCACCCTCCCTGCAGGAGATCGCGTCCTGCATCGCCGGCTACGACCCGAAGGCGCTTCCGGTCGCCCAGGCGCAGGCCTTCATCGCCCGGCTGGCGACGCCGGTCGGTGCCGTGGAGTCCGTGGCGTTGCGCTCGGCGCTCGGCCGGGTGCTCGCGCGCGACGTGGTCTCCGGCATCGACGTTCCCGGGCTAGACAACTCGGCGATGGACGGCTATGCGCTGCGGGGCGGCGACCTCGCCGCCGATGCCGACACCGTGCTCGAGCTCGCCGGAACCGGGCTGGCCGGCGTTCCGCACGAGGGTGCCGTGGTGGTCGGGCAATGCGTGCGCATCATGACCGGGGCCGTCATGCCCGCAGGTCTCGACACCGTGGTGCCGCAGGAATTCGTCCGCGCCGACGGTGCGCGCATCGTTGTCCCGGCCGGCGTCGTGCGCATCGGCGACAACCGACGCCTCGCCGGTGAGGACATCGCCCGCGGCGCTGTCGCGCTCGCCGCAGGCCGGGTCTTGCGGCCGGCCGACCTCGGCCTGCTCGCGTCGCTCGGCAACGGCGAAGTCGCGGTGCGCAGGCGCCTGCGCGTTGCCTTCTTCTCGACCGGCAGCGAACTGCGCTCGATCGGCGAGCCGCTCGATCCGGGCTGCGTCTACGACAGCAACCGCTACACGCTTTGGGCGATGCTGCAGCGGCTCGGCGTCGACACGATCGACCTCGGCGTCGTTCGCGACGACCCCGAGGCGCTCGAGGTCGCATTCACGAGCGCGGCGCGCGACGCCGACGCCGTCGTCACGTCCGGTGGCGTCAGCGTCGGCGAAGCCGACCACACCAAGCTCGTCATGGCCAGGCTCGGCGACGTCCTGTTCTGGCGCATCGCCATGCGGCCCGGCAGGCCGATGGCGATCGGCCGCATCGCCACCGGTGGTGGACGCAGCGCACTGCTGTTCGGCCTGCCCGGCAATCCGGTCGCGGTGATGGTGACGTTCTACGCGCTCGTCCGCGACGCGCTGCTGGCAATGAGCGGCGCCAGCGCAGCGCCGCTGCCGATGCTGCGCGCCAGCAGCGCGAGCGCGATCCGCAAGCGGCCGGGCCGCACCGAATACCAGCGCGGCGTCGTCTCGCGTTCGCCGTCCGGCGACTGGGTGGTGCGCATCACCGGGTCGCAGGGTTCGGGGATTCTCAGCAGCATGAGCGAAGCGAACGGGCTCGTCGTGCTCGACCACGGTCAAGGCGACGTCGCCGAGGGGGAAGCGGTCGACGTGCTGCCGTTCGACGGGCTGGCCTGAGGCGCCGGTTCACGCCACCCGGCGGGGCGGCTCCGGCTCGGCGTCGAATCGGTCGAAGCCGCAGTAGCAGATGAAGTGGCGATGGGTGGCTCGCCCGAACAGCGTCATGCCGAGCTTCGTGGCGACCTCGTGGCCCATCTGCGTGATGCCGCTGCGCGAGACGATGACGGGAACGCCCATCTGCGCCGACTTGATCACCATCTCGCTCGTGAGACGACCGGTCGTGTAGAAGATCTTGTCGCCGCCGTCGACGCCGCCGATCCACATCCATCCGGCGATCGTGTCGATCGCGTTGTGCCGGCCGACGTCCTCCACGAACATCATCAGCTCGCTCTGTCGAAACAGCGCGCAGCCATGCACCGATCCCGCCGACTTGTACGTGGTCTCCTGGCGGCGGACGCTGTCGAGCAGGCCGTAGAGCGCACCTTGCGACAGCCGCGCCGACGGGTCGTCGGGCGGCGGCAGGCGAACGCGGCCGAGGTCGCCCATCAGGTCGCCGAAGACCGTGCCCTGGCCGCAGCCGGTGGTGACGACGCGCCGCGCCGTCTTCTCGTCGAAGCGCTCGATTCCGGCACGCGTCTTCACCGCGGCGGCGTCGACATCCCAGTCGACGGTGATCGAGTCGAGATCGTCGACGCTGTCGACGAGGCGCTGGGTGCGCAGGTAGCCGAGCACCAGCAACTCGGGCGCCGCACCGAGCGTCATCAGCGTGACGAGCTCGCGGTTGTCGACGAAGACGGTCAGCGACCGTTCGGCCGGGATCGAGATCGAGCGCGTTTCTCCGAACTCGTCGCGGACCTCGATCTCGCCGGTGAGCGGCGCGCTGGCCGCGGTGAGGCGCAGGCCGGAGGTGGCTATTTGCGCGGGCCCGTCAGCTCCGCCGACGTCGCCTTGCTGCTCGGAGGCGACGTCGCCATGGCGGCGGGCGAGTGCGCGCCGGATGCCTCGAGCGGCTTGTCGCCGGCAGGCGCGGCCGCGAGGTAGGGACCGGGATCGGCGCATGCGGGTGTCGCGACCGGTGCGGGAGGCGCCGAGGCCGCCGAAGCGGCCGTGCTTCGGTAGGAAGCGGCGACGCGATCCATCGCCTTGCAGAGCTGGTAGGCGCCGACCTTGCCGCTCCACGCCGCCTTCGCCGTCGCCTCGGCAGACTTGGCCTTGGCCTCGTCGCTCGGCGGTGGAAGCTTGGCGAGCGTCGGTGCCGACAGCACCGACAGCAGCAACGCGGTGGCAAGAACTCGCATCTCGTTGTGTCCTCGTTCGGCCATGTCGGCTCCCGTCACCCCGCCGGCTGCCCGCGGGGTGGCGGCGTCGTGGCGCTGCGCTCGGCCGGGATTCGCCCCGCCTCGATGTCGTCGTACCAGAGACGATGGTGCTCGCGCGCCCATGCCTCGTCGACGTAGCCCGTCTTCATCGCCCGGTACGACCCGCGCATGCCGATCGTGCCGATGTAGATGTGGCCGAGGAAGACCGCCATGATGAACACGGCGGCGATCGAATGGACGATGTGCGCGACCTGCATGTCGTCGCGCAGGTAGGCCAGGCCGGGGATGACCTGATCGAGGACGAGCCCCGAGCCGACGACGATGGTGCCCAGCAACAGGACGCCGAACCAGAACACGATCTTCTCGCCAGCGTTGAAGCGGTGCGTCGGCGGCTCGCCGCCACCGAACAGGCCGCCCGCCTTCTTCAGCCAGAGCCAGTCATCGCTGCTCGGCCAGTTGCTGCGCAGGAAGGTGAAGAAGACGATGACGAGCGAGACGGCGAACAGCGGCCCGAAGAAGTTGTGCGCGGTCTTCAGGAACCACGACAGCCAGCCGAACAGCAATCCGCCGGTGACCGGCAGCAGCCAGAACTTGCCGAACGCCATGACGATTCCCGAGATCGCCAGCACGCAGAAGGCGATCGCGTTCGACCAGTGCGCGGCGCGCTCGAAGTAGGTGAAGCGCTCGATGAAGCGGTGGCCGGTGTTGGTGGCATGGCCGAACGGACCGCGAGCGAAGAAGTAAAGCGCCAGCGCCAGCACGACGATCACGAGCAGCGCGCCGCCGTAGGGAATGATCCACCAGTTGCGGATCTGCCGCCACGCCTCGCCCGCCGTCGCGTAGCGCGTTCCAGGATAGGCGGTGAAGGGCTGGATGAGCGCGCCGCGGTCGCCCATGCCAAGGTTGTTGACCGTGCCGGGCTTGCTGCCAGAGTCGTGCACGCCGCGCCAGAACGGCGCGTTGTTGCCGGGCTGGCTGCGAGCACGCTCGGCGTTGGTGTCGTCGGCGCGCGGCATGGGTGCAGACGGCGCTGCCGCGGGCGAGGTGGCGGCGTTGCTGGGCAGGAGCTGCGTCGGGGTCGCGGCGCCACCGGGGGTCGGCGCGCCGAGCGTGTCCTGCGCCGCTGCGGGCAACGTGAGCCAGCTCGCAGCCAGCGCGAGCAACAGCGCGATCGGGTGGTGGCAACGCATGTCCGACTCCTCGCTTCTCGTTTGCGGGCTCTACTTGCGCGGCGCGTAGTCGTTCTGCGCCTGAGTTCGCGCGTCCAGCTGGGCGTTCCAGCTCGCCTCGTTGCCCGGCGTCCAGCCGGGCGCGATGTAGCCGTTGTCGACGACCTGCCACGGCGCACCGTCGGCCTTCTTCGCAGTTCCGGCGGGGATCGTCTGAACCTTCTCGCCGCAAGCCGACAGCGCCGCAAGCAAGGCTGCGGCAACCAGCGCGTTAGACAGCCGCTTCACTTCTTCGGCCCCACCGCCGGCTGCGACGACGAGTTCCCGCTCGGCTTGCCGTAGGCGGTGCCCCAGCCCCAGACCTCGCTGCCCTTGCCGCGGTTGAGCACGCGCGTGCGGAAGATGTCGGCGACGATGTCGCCGTCGCCGCCGAGCAGCGCCTTGGTCGAGCACATCTCGGCGCACGCCGGGAGCTTGCCTTCGGCGAGCCGGTTGCGGCCGTACTTCTCGTACTCGGCCTGGCTGCCGTTCTCCTCCGGGCCGCCGGCGCAGAAGGTGCACTTGTCCATCTTGCCGCGCAGGCCGAAGGTGCCGTTGGTCGGAAACTGCGGCGCGCCGAACGGGCACGCGTACGAGCAGTAGCCGCAGCCGATGCAGATGTCCTTGTCGTGCAGGACCACGCCTTCGGGCGTGCGGTAGAAGCAGTCGACCGGGCAGACGGCCATGCACGGTGCATCGGAGCAGTGCATGCACGCGACCGAGATGCTGCGCTCGCCCTGCACGCCGTCGTTGAGGGTGACGACGCGACGCCGGTTCACGCCCCAGGGAACGTCGTGCTCGGCCTTGCATGCGGTGACGCAGCCGTTGCATTCGATGCAGCGCTCGGCGTCGCAGATGAACTTCATTCGTGCCATGTCAATCTCCTGCTACGCCGCGGCGCGTTCGACCTGGCAGACCGTCGTCTTGGACTCCTGCATCATCGTCACGCTGTCGTATCCGTAGGTCGTCGCCGTGTTGACCGCCTCGCCGCGCACGATCGGCGCCGCGCCGTCGGGGTAGTACGGCAGCAGATCGGTGCCCTCCCAGCGGCCCGAGAAGTGGAACGGCAGCCAGACCGTCTCGCGGTCGACGCGCTCGGTGACGAGCGCGCGCACCAGGATCTTCGCGCCGGTCGGCGACTTCACCCACACCCGCTCGCCGTCGCGGATGCCGCGGTCGTTCGCCGCCGCCGGGTTGATCTCGACGAACATCTCCTGCTGCAGCTCGGCGAGCCAGGGGTTGGACCGTGTCTCCTCGCCGCCGCCTTCGTATTCGACGAGGCGCCCCGAACTCATGATGAGCGGGAACTGCTTGCCGACGTCCTTGTTCTTCTCCTGCACGCTCTTGAACAGCGTCGGCAATCTCCAGAACGCCTTCTTGTCGTCGTGCGTCGGGTACTTGGCGATGAGGTCGGGGCGAGTGGAATAGAGAGCCTCGCGATGCAGCGGAACCGGGTCTGGGAAATTCCAGACCACCGCGCGCGCCTTGGCGTTGCCGAACGGGTAGCAGCCGTGGTTCTTCATGACCACGCGGATGATCCCGCCCGACAGGTCGGTCTTCCAGTTCTTGCCCTCGGCCGCGGCCCTCTCGGCGTCGGTCAACTCGTTCCACCAGCCGAGCTTCTTCAGGAAGACGTGGTCGAACTCCGGATAGCCGGTGGTGATGTCGGCGCCCTTCGAGTGCGAGCCGTCCTCGGCGAGCAGGTTGACGCCGTCCTTCTCGACGCCGAAGTTGGCGCGGAAGTTGCCGCCGCCGTCCATCACGTGGAGGGCGGTGTTGTAGAGATTCGGCGTGCCGGGGTGCTTGAGCTCCGGCGTTCCCCAGCACGGCCACGGCAGGCCGAAGTAGTCGCCGTCGAGCGAGTAGCCCGTCTCCTTGTCGATGCCGCCCTTGGCGCGCAGCGACTTCACGTCGAAGACGTGCATGTTGCGCATGTGCGCCTTCAGCCGCTCCGGCGTCTGACCGGTGTAGCCGATCGTCCAGCACGCCTGGTTCACCTCGCGCAGGATCGACTCGACCTCGGGCTCCATCATGCCGCCACGGCCGGCGACGAGCTTGGTCCTGGCCATCAGCTCCTTGTCGAAACCGAGCTTCTGCGCCAGCTGATACATGATCATCTGGTCGGTGCGCGACTCGAACAGCGGCTCGATCACCTTCTCGCGCCACTGGATCGACCGGTTCGATGCCGTCACCGAGCCCGACGTTTCGAACTGCGTCGCAGCCGGCAACAGGTAGACGGCACGGTTCGCGTTCACCACGCCCCCGGCCGGCGCAGGCATCGCCGCCATCGCCGAGGTCGCCGACGGATAAGGGTCGACCACGACCAGCAGGTCGAGCTTGTCCATGGCCTGCTTCATCTCGGTGCCGCGCGTCTGCGAATTCGGCGCGTGACCCCAGAAGAACAGGCCGCGCAGGTTCGAGTCCTGGTCGATGAGATCGTTCTTCTCGAGCACCCCGTCGATCCAGCGCGACACGGTCATCCCGGGCTTGGTCAGCATGCCCGGCGCGTACTGCTTCTTGATCCACTCGAAGTCGACGCCCCAGACCTTCGCATAGTGCTTCCACGAACCTTCGGCGAGGCCGTAGTAGCCGGGCAGCGAGTCGGGATTCGGGCCGATGTCGGTCGCGCCCTGGACGTTGTCGTGGCCGCGGAAGATGTTGGCGCCGCCACCGCTCACGCCGACGTTGCCGAGGGCGAGCTGCAGGATGCACGACGCGCGTACGACGGCGTTGCCGGTCGTGTGCTGGGTCTGGCCCATGCACCAGACGATGGTGCTGGGCCGGTTCTCGGCCATCATCTTCGCGACCTTGAGGACCTGCGCCTCCTCGACGCCGCATGCCTCCTGGACCTTGTCGGGGGTCCAGCTCGACATGACGTTCTCGCGAACCTTGTCCATGCCGTAGACGCGGTCCTGGATGTACGCCTTCGACTCCCAGCCGTTCTGGAAGATGTGGTACAGCACGCCGAACAGGAACGGGATGTCGGAGCCGGAGCGGATGCGGACGAACTCGTCGGCCTTGGCCGCCGTGCGCGTGAACCGAGGGTCGACGACGATCATCTTGCAGCCGGTTTCCTTGGCATGCAGCATGTGCAGCATCGACACCGGGTGCGCTTCGGCGGCGTTCGAACCGATGTACAGCGCGCACTTCGAGTTGCGCATGTCGTTGTACGAGTTCGTCATCGCGCCGTAGCCCCACGTGTTCGCGACGCCCGCGACGGTGGTGGAGTGGCAGATGCGCGCCTGGTGGTCGCAGTTGTTGGTGCCCCACAGGCTCACCCACTTGCGCAGCAGGTAGGACTGCTCGTT
>JBBSPY010000034.1:0-19880 GCA_038258415.1 Burkholderiales bacterium | reverse complement strand
CGCCGCCTCGCTCGCGTCGAGAAGGGCGCGCTGATGGAACAGGTCGTCGCAGGTGTACGCAGACAGGCCCAGTTCCGGGAACGCGACGACGCGAGCGCCCTCGCCTGCCGCCCGCTCCAGCAGCGCGACGGTCTCGGCGGCGTTGAACGCGGGCTCGGCGACGCGAACCCGCGGCACGGCGACGGCCACGCGCAGATAGCCATGCGTGGCGGGCTCGAAGAAGTGCGACCGCCGCTCTGCAGCGTCGACGGTCGTGTCGCCTTTGAGGCTCGAATCGGCCATCGCGGAATGATGTCATGTCGCGTGGCGTCAAAATCGTCGGTCATGAACGTCGAACAAGCCCGCTTCAACATGATCGAGCAGCAGATCCGGACCTGGGAGGTGCTCGACGAGAGCGTCCTCGCGCTGCTCGCGCTCGTTCGCCGCGAGGATTTCGTGCCGGCGGCCTACCGGTCGCTCGCCTTTGTCGACACCGAGGTGCCGCTGCCCAACGGCCGTTCGATGCTGTCGCCCAAGGTCGAGGCGAGGCTGCTGCAGGAGCTCGCCGTGCAGCGCCACGAACGCGTGCTCGAGATCGGCGCGGGCTCGGGCTACATGGCCGCGCTGCTGGCGCAGAAGGCCCGGCACGTGACGACCCTCGAGATCGACCCCGAGCTCGCCCGCTTCGCCGCCGACAACCTGCGCCGCGCCTGGGTCTCGAACGCAACCGTGCTCGAAGCCGACGGCGCCGCCGCGCTGCCGGTCGAGGGCCCGTTCGACGTCATCGTGCTGTCGGGCTCGGTCGCCGAACTGCCGCGGCCGCTGCTCGCAGCGCTCAAGCCGGGTGGGCGACTGGTTGCGATCGTCGGGCAGCTGCCCATCATGCGCGCGATCCTCGCCACGCAGGCCAACGGCGGCGGCCACGCGACGGTCGAGCTCTTCGACACCGTCGCGCCGCGCCTGGCCGGCTTTCCGGAGCCGAGCCGGTTCACGTTCTGATGCGTGCCGGCGCCGCGGCGATCACCGCCGCCATTCTCGGCACGGCGCTGTCGCTCCCCGCGCGCGCCCAGTCGCTGCTCGAGCTCTACGACTCGGCGCATGGCTACGACGCGACCTACCTGTCGGCGAAGCGCCTGTACGAATCGGCGCCCTACCGCGTCGAGCAGGTGCGGGCGCTGAACCGGCCGAGCGCGTCGCTGTCGGCAAACGTCGGCCGCTCCGAAATCGACCCCGTCATCGGCGGGCGCTACAGCGGCAGGGCGGCGGGCGCCGGCATCTCCGGCCGACAGCCGCTTTTCAACCGCTCGAACGACGCGACGATCGCGCAGTCGGAGCGCTCGCTCGTCTCCTCGCTCGCCGACCTCGACAGCGCCGAGCAGGACCTCGTGCTGCGAGTCAGCCAGGCCTACTTCGATGTCCTCTCCGCGCAGGACACGCTGGCATCGACACGGGGCAACAAGGCGGCGATCGCCGAGCAGCTCGCCTCGGCCAAGCGCAACTTCGAGGTCGGCACCGCGACGATCACCGACACCCGCGAAGCGCAGGCCCGATACGACCTGGCCACCTCGCAAGAGATCGCCGCCAACAACGACCTGGTCACACGCCGCATCGCCCTCGACCAGCTCGTGGGACGCAGCGGCGTGGAGCCCAGGGGCCTCGCCGTGCCGGTGGTGCTGCCGGTGCCGACGACGCCGGTCGACGACTTCGTCGCCCGCGCCGCCGACGACCACCCTGCCGTTCGCCGGGCGCATGTGGCGCTCGACATCGCCCGCCTCGAGACCGACAAGGCACGCGCGCAGGGGCTGCCGACGATCGACGCCGTCGCGTCGGTCAACGGCGGGCGCAACACCGTCGCCGCCAACGTCACGGGCAACAACACGTCGGCGAGCATCGGCGTGCAGCTCAACATGCCCCTCTACGCCGGCGGCGCGATCCAGAACCGTATTCGCGAGACGCTGGTGCTCGAGGAGCGCTCGCGCAACGACCTCGAGGCGGCGCGGCGCGCCGTCACCCAGCTCACGCGCCAGGCCTACTACACGCTGCAGTCGGGCATCGCCCAGGTGAAGGCGCTCGAAGCCGCCGAAGCGTCGAGCAAGCTCGCTCTGGAGGCGACGCAGCTCGGCTATCGCGTCGGCGTCCGCGTCAACGTCGACGTGCTCAACGCGCAGAGCCAGCTTTACTCGACGCAGGCGCAGCTCGCACGCGCCAGGTACGACGTGCTGCTCGGCAACCTCAGGCTGCAGCAGGCGGCCGGGACGCTGACGCCGGCCGCGTTGATCGAGATCAACCGCTACCTGGCGCCGTAGCCCGCCTCGGTCCTATTTTTTGGCTGTCGTGTCGGGGCCGGCATAGGTGTAGGGCTCCACCTTGGCCCCCTTGCACAGCGACACCAGATCCTTTGCCATCGCAGTCAGCAGGTTGTTGATGCCGTAGTTGAGCGTCGTCACGTACTCCCCTTCGGCGCCCCAGATGTTCGACTTGTCGCCGTGCGCGCGGTAGTACTTCTCCTGAAGCACGCCGGTGCGATCGGCGAACTCGGCCTTCAGGGCCACCATGCTGAAGAGCTTCAGTCCGATCTGCCAGGTGTAGGCGCGCGTCAGCGCTGTCTTGACCGTCACGCCGTCCCGCGGCGCCGCGGCGCCATCGACCTGATCGACGGCGAAGCCGTAGTCTTTCAGGTGCATCAGACCGTCCGTTACCCAAGGCGCCGCCTCTCCGGTCGCAAGCGCCCCTCGCAGGCTGGCGCCGATGGTCTCCTTGTTCTGCCGCTCGTCGCGGGCGGGAACGACGTGCACCGAGCACGTGCCGGGGATCGGCGCGACCTTGGTCTCTCGGGCGATGTCGTCATAGCGCAGCTCGAGCAAGCCGGGCTCGGCTGCATGGACGAGCGCCGGCGCGACGGCAAGCGCCGTCACGAGAAACGCATTCAGTCGCTGATGCTTGATCTTCATGAAAAGTCCCTCGCTCATTGCGCTGCTAGGGCCGCGGCCTGGGACGACCGGGGCAACGAGTAGAGCTTCTGGTTCTCGCCGAGGATCGTCACCCGGTCTGCCGATTCCTTCACCAGCCGCCCCTTGATCTCGCCTTGCTGCTGCCCGGTGTTGAACGGATATGCCTTGGCCGATTCCTTTTCGGCCGGCGTGGTGACGTCGATGTCCATCAGGACGAGCCTGATCGTTTCGACGATCGACTCCCGCAACTCCGCCCGAAACAGCGCAGCGTTCCCGGCACCCCATCTCGCGATCGATTCGCGGCCCCCCGTGCCGACCGGTCGGGACTGGTAGTAAAGAACCCCGCGCTCGATCAGGCCGTTCGAGGGCCCCTCCTTCGACCACATCGTCACGACGGCCTCGACGTCGAGACTGCGGAAGTCCATCGTCAGGTAGTACCGCGGAACGACGAGGAGGAGCGCCTGCCCAGGCTGAAGCGCACCGCGCATCCGGGTCAGATCGTCGTTGCTGGGCGCCCGAGGCGTCGTGGCGATGGCCGACACCTTGATCGGGTAGTGCGCCAACTCTCGCTTGATCGCCTCGTTGAACTCCTTGCGGTAGTCCACGTCCTCGATCTGCGCGTAGAAGGGGCCCATCACCTCCTGCGACGACTTCACACGCAAGTTGGTGATGGAGCTGTCGATCAGTGCGCCGATCAGCCCTCCGCCGGTCGCCACGCTGACGTTCGAAGGCTGCACCGCCGCGATCACCTCGTCCTGCACGACCACGACGTGCGCGTTGAGCTCGTTGATCCTGGCCCGATGCTCGGGGGTGAGGCTGATCCGCATCGGCACGGCGCAGCCGCCGAGTGCCAGGACCAGCGCGAGCAGTGCGGCGCTGCGCAATGACGACATGAATTCCCCCGGGTAAGAGCCATCGACGACAGCGGTCAATCTAGCTCACGCACGGGGCAAGGAAGCGCCCGATGCAGGCACCCTCCAGGGTGGTTTTCGGGTGTACCGGCTTGCGTTCGCGTAACACGGACGGCACACATTTCTTGACACGCGAGCGACGCGGACTTGACGTCGGCACGCCATGATCCGGTCTCGCATCGGAAAAGACGATGAGTGCCACTCCCACTTTCGACGCGGCGATCGCCGCCCACCGCTTCGGCCTCGGCGAGGCCGATCTCGCGGTCGTCGGCGGTGACCCCCGTGGCTGGCTGCGCATGCAGATCGGGCGGGCAGACGCCGCTCGTGGCGCCGGCCTGCTGACCACGGCCGAGGCGCTTGCGCTGGTGGAGAGCGAGCGGGAGAAGCGACAGCAGGCGCGCAACGCGCCGAAGGACGAGGGCTTGCGCAAGGCCGTTGCCGGCATGGTCCGGGAGACGGCGCTGGCCGACGGCCGCTCGCGCCTCCTCACCGCAGCGACGACCACCCGCCCGTTCGCCGAGCGTCTGCAGCTCTTCTGGGCGAATCACTTCACGGTCGCGCTCAAGGGATCGACGCGCGGCCTCGTCGGCGCCTTCGAACGCGACGCGATCCGACCCCACATCGCCGGCTCCTTCGACGAACTGCTCGTTGCCGCGACCACGCACGCCGCGATGCTGCGCTACCTCGACAACGCGCGGTCGGCCGGGCCGCATTCACGCGTCGTCGCCTTTGCCGCCCGCCGCGCGCAGCGCATGGGCGAAGGCCCGCGCGTCACCGGCCTGAACGAAAACCTGGCGCGCGAGGTGCTGGAGCTGCACACCCTCGGCGCGGAAGCATCGCGACAAGGCCTCTACACGCAGGCCGACGTCACCGCGTTCGCCGCCGTGCTGACCGGCTGGCGCGTGGCGATCGACGGCGACACCGACCACGCGCAGACCTTCTTCCCTGCGTGGCACGAGCCGGGCACGAAGACGCTGCTCGGCAGGACCTACCCCGAAGGACCCGGCGCGCTGCGCATGGTGCTGCACGACCTGGCGCGCCATCCGGCGACGGCGCGCCACATCGCGACCAAGCTGGCACGACACGTGGTTGCCGACGCACCGGAGCCCGCATTCGTCGAGCGCCTGTCGGCCGTGTTCCTGCGCAGCGACGGCCAGCTGGCCGAGGTGTATCGCGCTCTCGTCGCCGACGACGCTGCGTGGTCGCCGGCCGCCGTGAAGCTGAAGACGCCCGAGGAGCTCGTCGTCTCGTCGGCGCGACTCCTCCACGCAGGCGAGCGCTTCTTCGACCGGCCGGAAGGCAACGCTGCGGGACCGATCGCCGGGCTCGGCCAGCGACTGCACGCCGCGCCGTCGCCGGCCGGCTGGAGCGACGACGCAGCCGACTGGCTCGGGCCCGACGCGGTCTGGAAGCGTGTCGAATGGGCCACCCGTGTCGCCGAGCGCGCCGGCCGCTCTTTCGATGCGCGCAAGCTCGCCGTGGCGAGCCTCGGGCCGCGACTGGGAACAGACACGGCGCGTGAGCTCGCCAACGCGTCCGACGCGCGTCAGGCGCTCGCGCTGCTGCTGCTGGCACCCGAATTCCAGCGCCGCTGAATAACACGCCAAGGTCCGCATGCGACTTCGAGGACTTCCACCATGACCACGTCCGACCGCCCGCATCTCGGCGTGCGCCGCCGGCAGCTTCTCTCCCGGGTCGGCGCCCTCGGCCTCGCTGCCATCACGGCGCCAACGCTCTCTTTCGCGGGCGCGGCCGGTGCCGACGGCAGACGCCTTGTCGTCGTCGTCCTGCGCGGCGGCATGGACGGGCTCGGCGCCGTTCCGGCCATCGGTGACGCCGCCTTCGCCGCCGCTCGCGGCCCGCTCGCCCAGTACGAGTCGGCCCCGCTCACGCTCGACGGCACGTTCGCGCTGCACCCCGACCTCGTGCAAACGCATGCGATGTTCGGACGGGGCGACGCGCTCGTCGTTCACGCCGTCGGCCTGGCTTACCGCGAACGCTCGCACTTCGACGCGCAGCAGCTCCTCGAGAGCGGCGGCACGAGGCCCTACGAGCTGTCGACCGGCTGGCTCGGCCGGGCGCTCGCGGCCGGCAATGCCAAGGGAATGGCGCTCGCCACGGCCGTCCCGCTCGTGCTGCGTGGCGGTGCCGAGGTCGACACATGGGCGCCGTCGGCGCTGCCCGAGCCTTCGGCCGAGCTGGTGACGCGCCTCGCGCGGATGTACGCGAGCGACCCGGCACTGGCGACCGCGCTCGACCGCGCACGGCGCCTCCGTGCCGCCGGTCCGGCGCTCGCCGACGACACGACATCGACCGGCATGACCGGCAGATCAGGCGGCGCACGCAACGGCACATTCGTCGTGCTCGCGCGGCGTGCGGCCGAGTTCCTCGGCCAGGCCAATGGCCCGCAGGCGGCCGTGCTCGAGCTGAGCGGATGGGACACGCACGCCGGCCAGTCGAACCCGAATGGCCAGCTCGCGTACTCGCTGCGCCAGCTCGACGCCGGCCTCGGCGCCTTGCACGACGGGCTCGTCGCCAACGGCGCGTGGGCGCGCACGGTGGTCGTCGTGGCGAGCGAGTTCGGCCGGGAAGTGGCCGTCAACGGCACGCTCGGCACCGACCACGGCACCGGCGGCGCCGTGTTCGTGCTCGGCGGCGCGGTGCGCGGCGGGCGCGTCGTCGCCGACTGGCCGGGCGTGGCCAAGGCGCAGCGCTTCGAAGGCCGCGACCTGCGCATCACAACCGACCTTCGCGCCGTGCTGAAAGGCGTGCTTGGCGACCACCTGCAGGTGACCGGTCGGGCGCTGGAGAACGACGTGTTCCCGAACAGTGCGGCGGTCAGGCCCCTCGCGCTGATGTGAGGTGTCGACCGGTCATGGCAGGAACGCGCCGTTGGAATTGAAGTCGCGCAGGTTGAACGAGCCTTCCATGTAGAGCACCGCTGCCTCGTTGCGGCGCGCCACCATGAGCTTGAAGACGCCGCGGCTGCGCGCGCGAGAGACGGAGGTGTCGACATGCTCGAGCGTGAAGAGGAGGAAGCCGGGTTCGCTGGCCAACACCTCGCTGCCGATGAGAACGCGGGCCACACCTGCAGAAGTGGGCGTTTGCAAGGCCAGCCCGGGATGGAGAACCACCTCGAACTTCAGGGGCCGCGCGTCGGGCGAGCAGGACCCGCTCGCGAGTTGCAACGCCGCCTGCAAGGTGCCCGAGTCGACGCGATCGAACTGGCGCACGTCGAACACGCCACCGCCGACGTGGCTGGTGATCATCTCGCTCGCAAGCAGGCTCAGGGTGCAGACGCGGGAGTTGCCGATCCGGGGATCCTCGAGCGGCCTGACCGAATCGAACACCTGGGCGGCTCGCGCATCGGACAGTGCGTAGGGCAGCCGGACGGATGCGACGAGGAGCACGTCCTGCGGGCCCGAGGCGCAGCCGCCGAGCGCAAGGGCGACGAGCAGAAGGACCGCATACTTCATGGTGGTGACGGCATCAGCAGCCTCCGTAGTACGAGAACTTGCTGCTGTCGTCGCTCGAGCGCAGTCGGCCATGCATGACGACGCAGCCGTTGGTGACCGTTGTGCTCTCGCCGGAGCGAGACCCGGGCTTATGGATCGTGCCGCCCGACTGACTCGCCTGTGCGACGGCGTAGAAGTTGAAGAGCATCGGGCCCCCTTCGAGGCCGACGTTGCCGAAGCGATCCCACCAATAGCGGCCGGAGTAGACCTGGCCGTAGCGGCGCAAACCGGCGACGTCGAGCGGGTGCAGCTCACGGCCGTTGACGAAGACGCCGGTGAGCCGCCCGTTGCCGCCGCCCGAGGCGTTGCCCTGCATCGGGCCGCCGAGGGTGAGGCCGGGGCCGAGGTAGGCCGCGGCCGGGCCTCCCATGACGCCGGCGCCGCCGCTCATGGGGTCGTACCAGTAGCGGCCGGGCGGCACCGGGCCGACCTGCGCCTCGAAGGCCTGCAGCTGCTGCCGGCCGGGTGCGTCGAGCGGTCGGCCGTTGAACTCGATCGCCACGGATGGCGGTTGCGCGGGCACTGGCGTCGATGGCATGGACAACCCCACGAATACGGCGACACCTGCCGCCACGAGTAAAAAGGGCTTCATCGATCGATCACCCGGCGAGGGCGCTCTCAGTGCACGTTGAGTCCGGTCACCGTCACCGGCGAATTGGCCGATGTGGTGCTGCCGTTGCCGAGCTGGCCGGCGTTGTTGCGACCCCAAGCACGGACCGATCCGTCGCCGAGGACCGCGAGGCTGTGACCGAGACTGAATGGTCCGCCGCCGCAAGCGATGGCCTCTACGCCGGCCAGGCCGACCACCGGCCCCGGCTGCGGTCGAAAGCCCGGCGAGTCCGAACCGCTGCCGAGCTGGCCGGTCTCGTTGATGCCCCATGACAGCACCACGCCGTCGGCGCGCAGCGCCAGCGAGTGCTCGCCCGCGGCACAGATCGCGGTGATCTGCGCGGTGAGGAGGGTCGGAATGGGCGCCGAGCGATCGATCTCGGTGCCGTCGCCCAGCTTGGCGTTGCGGTTCGAGCCCCAGGCCCACACCGAGCCATCGCTTCTCAGCGCCAGGGCATGGTCCCCCGACATCGAGATGGCGATCACGTTGGAGAGACCTGCGACCTTGGCCGGGGTCGGGCTGCCCGTGCTGCTCTGGCTCCCGGGCGGCTTGCCCCAGGCCCAGACTTCACCTCCCTCGTCGAGCGCACGCGATGCACTGGTGCCGGCGGCCACCGCCTTGATCGGCGGCAGGCCGGCGACGACCATCGCCGGGCTCATGTCGGGTACGAACTGGCTCGCCCGGCCGAGCTGGTAAGACCCGTTGCAGCCGAAGGCGAGCACCGCCTTGTCACTTCGCACGAGCAGGGTATGGTCGTCGCCGACGCTGATGGCGGTGATGTTCGCGGCGCCGGCGATCTGGAACGGCGACGAGGCGAGCGCCCCGAGGGTGCAATCGACGAAGCCGCGGTAGCCCCAGGCCCAGACTGTGCCGTCGGTGCGCAGCGCTGCCCCCTCGTACGCATTGTTGGCTGCCACCGAGCGCACACCGTTGAGCGTGCCGAGTGGCGCCGCGGTCGGACGGTTGACGTTCGGCTCGCCGTCGCCGAGTTGGCCCGCGCCGTCCTCGCCCCAGGAGTACGGTACGCCGGCGGCGTTGACGGCGAGGGAAAAACCGAAGCCGGTGGCGATGCGGGCCCCGGGGGAGGGAGGCGGCGGCGTTGCCACGAACGTCGCGGTGCAGGCGGTGCCGACGCTCATCGTCACGGTGCCGCCCGGGCAGTTCGGGCTCCACGCCGAGAAGGTAGATCCTGCCGCCGGGATGGCGGTGAGGGTCACGGCCGTGCCGAGCAGATACGTCTCGGTGCAGTCGGCGCCGCAGGTGATGCCGGCCGGCACGCTCGTGACGCTGCCGCTGGCGGCCGGCGTGACGGTGACGGTGAGCGTCGCCGTCGTGATCGGTGCCGTGCTGACGGTGAGCGCTGCAGGGCCGCTCGGCGTCGTGCCGATCGAGTTGCTGACGTCGACGCTGTAGAGCGCGCCGTTGTCGGCCGCCACGCTCGTGGGCCCGGTCGTGTAGGTCGGCCCGGTCGCGCCGGCGATGGCCACGCCGTTGCGCCGCCACTGGAAGCTCAGCGGGCCGGAGTTGACCAGGCTGGTGGCGCCGACCGAGAAGCTCGCCGTGGCCGGCTCGGTGACCGACTGCGGTGCCGGCTGCACGGTGATGGCGGGTGGAAAGACCGGCGTTCGGATGATGATCCAGGAGAAGCTGCTGATCTGCGCCTGCATGACGTTGCCGGAGACGGTGGCACCGGCCACCTGCTCCCAGCCGTTCTGCGCCGCGTTGGTCTTCCACAGCGTCGGCGCTTCGCCAGCGCCGAGCCGGCTCGGGTCGAAGGGAATGCGGATCGTCGCCGGCACGGCGAAGGCGGTGCCGTGCGGGGTCAGGGCGAACATGGCGCCGACGTCAGCGTCGCCGGCCGGAAGCGCCGGAGCGCCGTTGCTGCTCTGCGCCACGGTGATCGAAGTGGCCTGCGCCAAGGCTCCGGCCAGAACGACGAGCTGCGCCCCGCCCGGACCGTCGAGCGTGCCGCCGGCCGCTCCGATGCTCATCGTTGCGTTGCCGGACGAAGGCGGATCGTCGTCGGAGCCGCCGCAGGCAGCGAGTGCGGCGCTGATGAGTGCAACAAAGGCCAAGCGCACGAGGCGGTGCAGAGAAGATGAAGAGGTCATGTCGGGTTCGCCTTCAGGAATCACGGAAAGATCCACTGCGCCACTTCGATCTCGGCGTACGGATTGACGGCGTCGGGGCCGCGCAAGGCGGCGTGCTGCGCCCATGCCACGTACAGCCGGTTGTTCGCATCGCTCACGATGCGCGGCGTCTTCGAGTAGCGGTCGACCTGGCTGACGGTGGTGCCCACGAGCCTCCAGACGCTGTCGGCTTCGAGCCGCTTGATCCAGACCTGCGGGTCGGCGCCGCCTTCGGTCCACGTCACCAGCAGGCGACCGTCTGCGTGACGGGCCAGGTGCACGTCCAGCACAGGCGTGCTGTCGGTCACGTTGAGCGAGCCGCGGCCGTTGCCGGTGTTGGCGAGCGGCGCCCAGGCCTGGCTCGACGGGTCGTAGCGCTGCAACTTGAGCTGTGCGGGGCTGCCCTCCAGCCAGGCGACCACGACCATGCCCGAGGGTTCGACGAGGAGCTGGACCGCCGTACCGACCGGCATGCCGGGTGTCGTCGGCACTCCGATCGCCGGACCCCAGTCGTTGCCGTCGTAGGCGCGCAGCCACACCCTGTTGGGGAGCACCGCGTTGGTGGGCTCCTCGACCCAGGCGACCCAGGGATTGCCGTCGGCGCGCAGAGCCAGTGCGGTGGAGTCGAGCACGACGCTGCCGACCGGGCTCGCGTTGAGCGCGCCGCCCGGCAGCGAGGTCGCCAAGGGATGGAGGACGTTGCTGCCTCCGGTCCACAACACCTGCAGCACACCGCCCGACGTCGTCGCGGCGTTGGCCTCTCGGATGTAGGAGACCACGACCCTGTCGGCAGGCCCGCTGACGATGCGCGGCGATCGTGCCCGACTGGTGGTGGGGTCGGCCTGGTCGCCGACGACGATCGGCGACCCGATGCTCCAGCCGACGCCGGCGCGGTCGGCGCGGCCGAGCGCGAGGCGGGCACCGCCTTCGTAGGAGAAAGCGACCAGGCCCGCGTCGGACGAACTCAGCGCGAAGCTGGCTTCGGCGATGCCGACGCCGCCGGAGGGTGCGCTCAAACGGGGCGGGGAACTGGATGGGCTGCCGATGCGCGGCGGCGAGGGGGCGAAGGTCGTGCCGTCGAACCGGCGCATGTACCCCGACTTGCTGCTGCTACGGCCTTCCAGCCAGGCGACGACAGGCTGGTTGTCGCTTTGCAGGGCCACGCCGATCGTTTCCGCGTTGGCGATGCCGTAGGTGAGGTTGGTGCCGACGAACTGCCAGAACTGGCCTTGCGCCACGGTCAGGTCGAGCGTGATGTCGAGGAACGGCGCCACAAGATCGTAGTCGGGCGGTACCCCGCGGGCGGTGCCACGGACATGGAGTTGACCCATCACGTTAGGGCGGCCGTCGGTGACGAGCTGCAGCGTCCGCGAGACGGTCTCGACCGGCAGGGCCGGCACCACCGGCAGGGGATCGTCCAGGAATCTGGCAGTGACTCCATCGGGCAGTGGGGTGTCGGGCGAGATCGAGAGTTCGACCACGCCGATGCTGGGCGTGCGGAACAGGTCCCCGGCCTTGAGACCGATCTGGACCTGCAGCGGCACGGCGGCCGTCAGCGTCGCGCTTTGCGGGTCCAGGAACAGCTTGAAGAGCGGTTCGACGAACTGCGTGAAGTCGACGACCTTCGTCAGGCCGCTGGTCGTCGTTGCCGTCACCCGCATCGGAACCTGGCCTCCGCCGGCGTATCGCGCGGGTATCTGGAGCTCCAGGCTCCGGCTATCGGTCGGCATCGGTTCGGCGGCAAACGCCCCGCGGACACCGCTGGTCAAGCCGTTGAATGCGAGCGTCACGCCTTCGGCGAAGCCGCCGGTGCGGGTGATCGAGACCGGCAGGGTCGCGCGGGTGCCGTAGACGCCACCCGTCTGCCGGCCGACGGCCACCTGGAAGTCCGGGACGGGCGGGGTGGTCCGCGTTGGAAAGACAAGTGCAAAGGTGCCCAGGCGCTCGATGACGCTGCCGGACCTCGACGCCCACTGCGCCGAGAGCAGGATCGTCGTGTCCGCGGCCTGGTCGGAGGTCGTGACACGCAGGGTGTAGTGGGCGCACAGCAGGCCCGAAACCTGCCCCTCCGTGGCCGCCAGTTCAGTTGCGGTACAGGGCGGCGAAGCGACCGGGCCTTGCACTCTGTTCTCGTCCTGACCGGCCAGGGGGATCAGATCGACGACCATGTCAGGTGGCGAGCCGACCACGGTGAGTCCGGCGAAGTGATAGGAGGCGAACGTCGTGTCGTACGGGTCGGCGTACACGACGGTGACCTGTGCCGTGGTCGTTTCCCCCGGGGCGAGATCCCTCAAACCGGGATCGACACGCACGTCGCTCTTCGCGTAGAAGATCTGGTCTGTGATGCCGCAGCGTGGGCACTCGAGCGAGCCGCCGCAGGCATCGAGAAGCGAGCAGGCCACCACGAACAGCACGGCGAGGAGGGAGCGCGACAGGGCGGTTGGGGTCGACATGGCGGCATGCTCATTCCTGCTTCTCTTCGAGTCATGACGAACTCCTGAGTCATTTCTGATATCTTTCTCGGGCACCTTTCGACTCGCCGCCGCCATGCCAAACCCGTCGCGCTGGCGTTTCGGACACTTCGAGGTCGACGCGCTGGAACATCAGCTGAGGCGAGACGGCGAGATCGTTCCGGTCACACGCAAGTCGTTTGCGCTCCTCGCCACCCTCCTCTCGCGCCCGGGCAAACTCTTCACCAAGGCCGAGCTGTTCGAGACGGTCTGGGCCGGCACGGTGGTCAGCGACGCAGCCCTGTCGCGCGCCATCCGCGAGCTGCGCGTCGGTCTCGGCGACGACGCCGCGGCACCGCGCTACATCGCCACCGCGCACGGGCTCGGTTTTCGCTTCGTGGCAGCTGTCGAGCGGGACACGGACGTCGCAGGTGGCGTCGCAGCAGCCGCAGCGGTTGCCGATGCGCCGGCCGACGGCCTGGTCGCTCGCGACCGCGAGCTCGCGCTGCTCGACGACGCCTTCGACGCAGCGGGTGCCGGCCGCCGCCAGCTCGTCTTCGTCACCGGTGAAGCCGGAATCGGCAAGACCGCGCTCGTCGAATCGTTCCTGGCACGCAAGTCATCGGACGGCGGGGCCTGGATCGCCCAGGGTCGCTGCGTCGACCAGTACGGCGACAGCGAGGCCTTCCTGCCGATCGTCGAAGCGCTGGAGAATCTGACGCGGCAGGTCGGCGCAGGGCCACTGCACGACGTGCTGGCGCGCTATGCACCAACGTGGCTCGCGCAGCTGCCCTGGCTCGCCGATCCCGGCGATCCGCCGGCAACGGCGCCCGCAGCAGCGACCACGCCGCAAGGTGTGCTGCGCGAGATCAGCCATGCTCTCGAGGTGCTGGCGGCGCAGATGCCGATCGTCCTCTGGCTCGAGGATCTGCACTGGAGCGACCCGTCGACGCTGGCCGCGATCGCGTTTCTCGCTGGCCGACGCGACCCGGCCCGGCTGCTGCTCGTGGCCACGTTCCGGCCGGCGGACGCGCGAGCCAGCGCGTCGCCACTGCACGGCCTCGTGCTGCAACTGATGCAGCGTGGCCAGGCCGCGGCGATCGCGCTCGAGCCGCTCGATCCGGCCGCCGTGACCGAGTACCTGCGCGCGCGCTTCGGCAGCGATGCGGCGCTGCCGTTCGAGACGCTCGGCGCCTTCATCCACTGGCGCACTGACGGCAACGCCCTGTTCACGGTCGCCATGGTCGAGGACCTCGTCCGCCGCCGGACGTTGGCGCAGCAGGACGGCAGCTGGCAGCTGGTCGGCAGCGTCGCCGAGATCGGCGACGATCTGCCGGACGACCTGCGCCAGCTCGTGCACGAGCAGCTCGATCGCCTGCCCGACGACGACCGCCGCCTCGTCGAGGCCGCGGCGATGGCGGGGACCGACTTCTCCGCAGCCGCCGTGGCAGCCGCGCTGCAGACTGGGGTCGAGCAGGTCGAGGACCATTGCGCGAAGCTGGCCCGCAGCGGCCGCTTCATGCGCATGCGTACGCCGGTCGCCTGGCCCGACGGCACGGTGTCGGCGGGCTTCGGCTTCCTGCACGCGCTGTACTGGCAGGCGACGCACGAGCGCGTTCCCCAGAGCCGCCGCGCCGACTGGCAGCGCCGCATCGGCCTGTGCCAGGAGCAGGCCCACGGAGCGCAATGCGGCCCGATCGCCGCCGAGCTGGCGATGCGCTTCGAGGCCGCCCGCGACGTCGAGCGCAGCGTTCGCTACCTCAAGCTGGCCGCGGGCGTGGCGCTCTCGCGTTGCGCCTACGTCGAGTGCATCTCCCTGCTTCGCCGTTCACTGGCGCTGCTGCCGCTGCTGCCCGAGGAACAGCGCGCCACCCGAGAGATCGATCTGCTGCTGCCGCTCGGTGCGGCGTTGATGGCGACGCAGGGCTATGCCGCAGGCGAAGTCGAGGCGACCTATCGCCGCGCGCTGTTGCTCTGCGACCAGGGGGCCGGCGCCGACGAGCTCGATCGCGTCCTGCGCGGCTTGTGGAACGTCGCCTTCCTCCGCGCCGACCTGGTTCGCGCCCGCGAACTCGCGCAGCAACTGCTGGGCCGGGCCACGGCGGCCGGCGACGCGCGGCTGGCATCGGACGCGCACGCCAAGCTCGGCCAGACATGCATCCACCAGGGCGACCTCACGGCGGCGAGGCATCATCTCGAACGCGCACTCGACACGACCGGCGCCGACGATTCCCGGCAGCGCGAGGCGCCGCGAGTCGCGATCTATCTGGCCTGGGCGCTCTGGTACACCGGCCACCCTGAACTGGCACTGCATCGCGCCCAGGCCGCGATCGACATGGCGGCCGGCGCCGACAGCCCGCACTCGAGCGCCTTCGCCATCGGCTACAGCTGCCAGCTGCAGGTCCTCTGCGGTGATCGGTCGCGCGAGCTGGCGCTGGCCGTGCAACTGCACGCGCTGAGCATCGAGCACGAGTTCGGCTTCTGGCGCGCCCTGGCCGAGTTCAACCAGGGCCGCGTTCTCGCGGCCGAAGGCGATGCAGAGGGCGGCATCGCCGCGATGTGTCGCGCCATCGACAACATACGCGCCGCAGGTGGCCTGGTCGGCGTGCCGTACCTCCTTTGCCTTCTAGCCGAAGCACGGCTGGCCGATGGGCGCCTGGACGGCGCGCGCGACGCGCTCGCGGAAGCGAACCGGCTCGTCGGCGCCAACGGCAACGCGCTCTACGCTGCCGAGGGCCTGCGCCTCGAAGGCGAGGTCGCGCTTGCCGAGGGTGGCAAAGAGTCGCGCCGGCACGCAGAAAGCAAGTTCGTCGCCGCTCGCGACCTGGCGCGCCAACAGGGCGCGATTGCGCTCGAGCAGCGTGCTGCGGCCAGCCTGGCCCGGCGTCGACCGGTCGCAGCCGCGACCACGCGCAAGCGCTAGGCGCCGCCCGTCGTCGAGTAAAGCTCTAGAGCTTCGATGCTCTTGACCCCGTGGCCGGGCCTGCCTAGACTCGACCCGATGGAGGCCACCCAGCCGGTCCTCGCCCGCTTCAGCGCCGGCCTCGCCGCGCTGCCCAAGCACGCGAGGCTGCGCGAGGCGATCGTCGCCGCGGTCCACGCCGGCGAACTCAGGGCCGGCATGAAGATGGCGGGCGAGCGCGAGTTGAGCGCGTCGCTCGGGCTCAGTCTCGGAACGACGCAGAAGGCGCTCGGCCGGCTGGTCGACGAAGGTTTCCTGGTGCGCCGACAAGGTCACGGGACGTTCGTCGGCACCGCCCGCCACCCGGTGGCCGGCTCGTGGCACTACCGCTTTGTCGACACCGACGGCGAGACCGAGTTGCCCGTTTTCACGACGGTGCTCGAGCGCACGATCGTGACCGATGAGGGCCCGTGGTCGCACGCGCTCGGCCCCGATGACAGGGGCTACGTGATGCTGCTGCGCCGCCTCGAGATCGGCGGCCGCTTCGAGTGCACCAGCCGCATGTACCTCCCCGCGACGCGATTCGCTCGTTTGCGGACCATCGCCGCCCGGCGTCTGGCCGACACCAACCTCAAGTCGCTCCTCGAGTCCGAGTTCGCCGCGCCGACGCTGCACTCCGACGGCGTCGCTCACGTGTTGCGCTGCCCGGCCGCCGACGCGCGTCTGCTCAATGTCGCCGCCGGCTCGCCCGGGCTGCAGGTGCAGATCTGCACCTACTCGTTCGGGCGCGCGCCGATCGCCTGGCAGCGCATGTTCGTGCCGGCAACCGAATGCGGCCTCAAGCTCGACTTCAACCCGCCGCCTTCCTCGCCATGACCCGCAACGCCCACGTCGCCCGACTGCCCTATCCACCCGAGACCCTCGGCTCCGTGCGCATCGAGTCGGACCCGGAGACCGTCGCCGGCTCGATGGCAACGGTGCGCATCACCTACACCGCCGGCAAGTTCGGCATCGACGACCAGGGCAGCCTGCGCTTCCTGCTGCGCTTCGCGAGCGACGCCGGCCGGCCGCAGTTCGACCGGCCAGGGGCGCCCAACTACTGCACGGCGTCGGCGTCGAACGGAACGAAGCTGCTCGTCGAGTACCACCCGCGCGGCGCCTTCCGGCCGTGGTTCAAGGCGATCCGCGTCAACGTGATGCGGGAGTCGCTGCGCGAGGGCGACACCATCACGATCGTGCTCGGCGACCGGTCGCAGGGCGGCGCTGGCTGGCGCACGTCGACGATGCGCGAAGAGCGCTTCGAGGTGCGCGTGCAGGTCGACCCGTTCGGCACCGTCGTCTACGGCGACGTCGCCGGCAGCGCGACGCTCGACCTCGTGCCCGGCGACGCGCACGTCTGGAAGGCCGTGCTGCCGACGCTGCGGCGGCCGGGCGAGCCGTTCGAATTGCGCCTGCGCGCCGACGACGCGTGCGGCAACCCGGTGCAGAAGCTGCCGGGTACGCTCGCCTTGCGCGCCGTCGGGCCGCTCGCCGGCCTGCCGGCGACGGTCGAGACCGAAGGCGCGACCGTCGTCGTGGCCGGTCTGAGCGCCACCGCGCCCGGCACCGTTCGCGTCGAGGTGTGCGATGCATCGGGCGACCGGCTTGCCGAGTCGAACCCGCTCGTCGTGACCGCGGAACCCGGCCCGTCGACCTGGTGGGGCGACTTCCATGCGCAGAGCGAGGAAACGATCGGCACCAACAGCGCCCGCAGCTACTTCGAGTTCGCCCGCGACCTCGCGTTCTGCGACTTCGTCGGCCACCAGGGCAACGACTTCCAGATCACCGGCGAGTTCTGGTCGAAGCTCAACGACCTCTACCGCGAGTTCGACGCGCCGGGTCGCTTCGTCACCATTCCCGGCTACGAGTACTCGCCCGTCACCCACCTCGGCGGCGATCGCAACATCTACTTCTTCGACGAGGGCCGGCCGATCCGCCGCTCGTCGCACGCGCTCGTCGAGGACCTGTCGGACATCGACAGCGACTGCAACCACGTGCTCGACCTGTTCGCGGCGCTGAAGAAGGACGGCGAGAAGGCACTCGCCTTCGCCCACGTCGGCGGCCGCTACGCCGACCTCCACGCGGGTCACGACGTGGCCATCGAGCGCTCCGTCGAGGTGCACTCGTCGTGGGGCACCTTCGAGTGGATCCTGTTCGACGCGTTCGAGCTCGGCCATCGCGTCGGCGTCGTCTGCAACTCCGACGACCACAAGGGCCGACCGGGCGCGAGCCACCCCGGCGCCTCGATCTTCGGTGCCTACGGCGGCCTCACCTGCCTCTACCTCGACGAGCTGACCCGCGCCGGCATCTGGGACTGCATGCAGTCGCGCCGCCACTACGGCACCACGGGCGACCGCCTGCATCTCGACGTGCGCGCCGTGTTCGCCGAACCTGCGCGGCGCTATCCGGTCGACCCGAAGCTCGACCCCGAGGCCGGCCACGACACGGTGCGCGAGGCGGTGATGGGCGACATCGTCGCCGTCGCCTCGCGCAGCGCGACGGTTCGCGTCCGCATCGACGCCGCCTCGCCCATCGAGCGTGTCGACCTGCGCGCCGGGCCGCGCACCCTGGAGACGATCCGGGCCTACGCCGCCGCCGACTGCGGCCGCCGCATCCGCGTCGTCTGGGAAGGCGCCGAGTACCGAGGCCGCGGCCGCATGACGCCATGGGACGGGTCGCTGCGCGTCAGCGGCAACACCATCGAGTCGTTCGAGCCGATCAACTTCTGGCACCTCGACAAGCGTCTCGACCACCCGGCGCCCGACACGCTCGCCTGGGAGTCGGTGACGACCGGCAACTTCGCCGGCGCCGACATCCTCCTGGGCGACGCGCACAGCGGCCGCCTCGACATCGACACGCCGCACCTGAAGACCTCGCTTGCGATCGACTCGATCGGCTTCGACGACCAGGTCTTCGACTGCGGCGGCCTCGGCCGCGCCGTGCGCGTCTTCCGCCTGCCGGACGTCAATCCGCACCGTTCGCTCGAGATCGAACGCACCGTCGACGTCGCGGCCAGCGGCGACACGCCGCTCTACGTGCGCGTCACGCTCGAGAACGGCCACCAGGCGTGGTCAAGTCCGATCTACCTGTTTCACCAGTCCTGATCCCTCTGACCCGAAAGGAAAGACGATGCGTCGAATGTCTTCGCTGACCGCGCTGCTCGCCCTTTGCGCAGGGCTGCTCGCCCCTGCGCCTGCCGCCCACGCGCAGGCCTGGCCGAGCCAGAAGATCTCGATCGTCGTGCCGTACTCGGCCGGCGGCGGCCACGACGCGATGGCGCGCATCTGCGCCGAGCGCCTTTCGTCGCGGCTCGGCCAGACGGTCATCGTCGAGAACAAGCCCGGCGCCAACGGCATGCTCGGCGCCGACTACGTGGCCCGCTCGGCGCCCGATGGCTACACCATCCTGTTCTCGTCGCCGGCCGAGATCGTGATCGCGCCGAGCGCGTTCAAGAGCATGCGCTACGACCCGGCCAAGGATCTCGTGCCGGTGACGCTGGCGGCGACGACGCCGCTGGTGATCGTCGCCAACCCGTCGCTCGGCGTCAAGACGCTGCCGGAACTGATCGCCCTGGCGAAGGCGAAGCCGGGGACGCTCAGCTTCGGCACGTCGGGCAACGCCACGTCGCAACACCTCGCAGGCGCCTGGCTCGACTCGCTCGCCGGCATCGACCTGCAGCACATTCCGTACAAGGGCGCGGGCCCCGCGACCACCGACGTGCTCGGCGGGACGATCCCGCTGGCGATCGTCGGCATGGCGCCGGTGATGCCGCACATCAAGGCCGGCAGGCTGATCCCGCTCGCCGTGATGACGCCCGAGCGCGTGCCGTTCGCCAAGGACGTGCCGACGGTCGCCGAAACGCCGGGGCTCACCGGCTTCACCGCGTCGCACTGGATGGGCATCTTTCTCCCGGCGAAGACGCCGCAGGCGATCGTCGACAAGCTGCAGCAGGAACTCGCGGCGGTGCTGAAGACCCCCGAAGTGCGCGACCGGCTGCTGTCGATGGGCATCGTCCCGGTCGCCGACACGCCAGCCGAGTTCAAGACGTTTCTCGAAGCCGATCGGGAACGTTTCGCGAAGATGTACCGCCTGAGCGGACTCACCCCGGAGTGAGCATGGCCGACGACGCACCGTTTGCCTTCGTTCCGATCGACGAGCGGCGAAGCCGTGCCAAGCCGCGAACGAGTGGCCTGAGCATGGTGATCGACGACGGGCTGCCGCTCGCCTACGCCGGCAGCGTGCTGCAGATGGCTGCGGCCTACATCGACCTGATGAAGATCAAGACCGGCACCGCCCGCCTGTACCCTCGGCACGAGCTTGTCGCGAAGCTCGCCATGTACCGCAAGGCCGAGGTGCGGCCTTTCGTCGGCGGCCAGTTCCACGAGTACGTCTTT